>JBDTAR010000051.1:0-12233 GCA_039924545.1 Nakamurella sp.
CCGCCCGCTGATCTCCGGACGCCCTTACTCCCTAGCAGCGAACGTTGCCGACCGGAGGAGAACGCGCCATGACCAGCATCGACAAGAGGCCGGCGAGGGTGCGGACCCGCAGGCTTGCCAGCATTGCCGACACGGCGCACTATGCCAGCCTGCTGGGGCAAGATGATCCGGCAGCGCATTACCGACGGCACGATTCCCGACTAACGGTTCGGCAAGCGGTCGCTCCGCGCGGACCTCGCCGACATCGACGGGACGCTCTCGCCGCTGCCGACGGCCGCGGTCGGGCACGCGCGCCGGGACTTTTGAGCGAAAACTAGCGGGTTCACGACCCGTCCGCTGGCCAGCTGACGCCACTCACGGGAACCGTGCACGGCGGTCAATCGCGCGCAACTCAACGGCGGCAAGCGACCCAGTCACTCGGTTTGCCTCGGGCGATTTGAGGCGGCAATCGGATTTCATAATTGCACGTAGGTTGCATGAAGCCGCTTCCGCGAAGATCAAAAACGTCACTACCAGCGAAAACAATCAAATACGAGCCTGACTGTAAATCAGCCGCGCAAGCTTCGGGAGTTCAAATCTCTCACCTGCCACCACCAGCGGACACGTTCCGCTGAACAGCGAAAACGTTCACCTGTTACCTCGTCCTAGTCTGGGCAGGTCTGCCTTCGAATACCTTCGATCTGCCTATGCTAGGGGCACATAGGGGTATGACGTCCCGAATTAGGGCGCGGTGGGACGCAGAGTATGCGAACCGTGCGACACGGTGCTTAGTCTCCTGTCCGGCCGGTGTCGAGCAAAATACCGGGACAGTAAGCTGATTCGGAACGCCGCACCTGTGACATTTGCCACGAGGACGGATGCGGAGGCGTAGCTTGCCGCCGAGCAGACTGAGATCTCGACCGGTGCATGGGAAGCGCGGCAGCTCGGACAGTGGCTTGTTCGTGCCTTATTTGTTGATCGCCGTGACCTTCCGACGAATAGAGCCACTGGGTTCCTCGGGACGGCATATACGAGTCGCTCGTTCTTACCCGATTTTCAGGGTCGGTAGATGCGGAAGTCGACAGGGTCGAACCCATCCTCGAAATCGACCACAGCGGTCCCTTTGCCTAATAATCGAGTTTCTTTAACCTGAACCGAAACCAGGGTCCAATTACTCCACGGGATCAGGTCTACGCGCCGTCTACGCAACGGTCAGGGATTGGTGATAAATTCCCACGGCGTTTGGCCGGGATCTCCCACGACTATGCCGGGTACATCCCCGTGGGCATACCACTTGGCCTGGTAGCCGAGGCCGTCATAGAGCACGCGCTGTCCAGCGAGGTACGTCGAAGTAGCTGACCAGGCCGGGTACGTGCCTGCTTTCAGGGTGGGAGTCGGTTGCGGGTGCTCGCCCGGGAGTACAGGCCCGATCAGCATCCACGGCGTCTGCGTGGTAGATGCGACCGGCTCGTCAGGGGTGGCGCCCTGGGTCCACCACTTCGCTTCGTACACATTGTGATGCCAGACGATCTTGGTCCCGCTCGCGTAGGGCAGTACCGGATTCCAGATGGGGTAGGGAGATGTGGCGGGGTTGTCCGCGGCCATGAGCGGCTCCTTCGACGTAGCCGGAGACGGACTCGTCGGGGTCGAACTTTCCGGTGCCACGGCAACGGCGGCCGTAGTGAACGTTCCGAAGGCCTTGGCGAACGCGCCAGGTGCCTGGCTCACGCCGCTGCAGTTTGGCGAGACGATTGTGACATCCGGATAGTTTGGCCCACATGCCTGGTCGCGGTTCACCGACCACATTGATAACCTGCGAACGCTATGCTGCTTCGCGAAGAGCAGCAATTGCTGTGCATCGTCTAGGTCGAACCTCTCCGCTGCGACATCGTTTTGGCCGATCATCGGCGTCGCGCCGATCCGCTGCCACACCGTGTCTGCGTCGATGTGGACACCTGCGTTTCGGTAGGCGGTGGTCAATTGTCGGGCCAATCCAGTCAGCGCCGACGCGTTCGCTGTTCCGAGGTGCTGACCGGGCGGCAGCGCCGAGCCGTAGTCCATCGTCATCGCGTTGACGCCAGCGAGATCCACTTTCGCGGCGAGCGTCGCGGCCAACACTGATTGGCCGGTGCTGGTCAGGCCCGTGGGCGACACTGGCAAGGTCAGCCAGACCTGCAGCGACCGGCCCGCGAGTTTCTCCTGCTGTTGCAATTTGTAAATCGCGGTCGCGCGCCGGACGGATACATCGGGCGCGGATGCGGCTGCGCCTTCGATGTCGAGGTCGATCGTGTTGAAAGAGTAACGGTGGACCACGGTCGCGTAGGCGTCCAGCAACTGCTTCGGATCGGTGCAGTCGACACTCAGTTCGGAATTCACGGCACCACCGAATGACACTGCCGCGTGCCCGCCGACCTGTCGTAGCCGCGCGATGCGGCGGTCAAGATCCATGGTGCGCGCGGCTTCGTCCAGCGAGTATGCGCCACCCCAGCTTGGATCGCATGCGTCAGTCTTCCCGCTTACCACGAAGCTCAGCGCCAGCCAGGCGGAAGGGGGCTGCGTCGCATCGTCGAAGGGGTACCAGGGGGTATTGGTCACGTCTACGTAAGGCATGAACATCGAACTCGACGTAGGCGCCGCGGTTGAGCGGATCGCAGCTGGGACCGTGAGCAGTCCAGTGGTGGCAGCCGCCACCACTGCAGTGAGGAGCAGGATCCGAAACCACGACAGTCGGCGTCGCTGCTCAGGCCGGACTTCGACGACCGGATCGACAGCTGCGTACGCCTGTTCTTCGGGTGTCATGGGGCGGCTGCTTCCAATGATTCGGCTGTGCGGATCGGATCGACAGTTTGCGCCAGTTTCCGTAAACTTTGAAAGAATTGGCGTTGAGCCTGGTACTTAGAGCTAGTTGACGCGAGTGGGCTTGACGAGGACGAATGCGCCCCTCTCCGCCAGCGTAGCGCGAGAAAGCGTCCAAGAGCCTGTGCAGTCGATCTTAAGGTCGCCTTCTCAATTCTGCAAAAATAGTGCGCCGAAAATAACACCGCTCGTGCGGCTCGGGTCAGCGCTAGCCTAGCCATGCGGCCCGAGGTCACGCCGACCGCCCGCCGGAAGCTCATTACTGTGCCCGGCCGGATTGTGTCCTTCGGACTCCGGTTGCACCTGCCTGACGCATGGCGCTCGTAGCGTGATCGACACTCTTCGATTGAGAAAGACATGACGGGCTAGCCGGTTACACCGAGTCGTGTCGCGTCGCAGTCAAGGGGTAATCGATCGTCCAGGTGGATGCGGCATTCGGTTTTCATAGTTGCGACCTTCGCTTTCCGGGACCGGTGAACCGAGAGTGCCTGACCCTGTTGTGTCGGTTAGTCACGATTGACGAGACGAGCGCCGCATTGACGCGGCCGATGATTGACGCCTGGAAGAAAATGAAACTCGGTTTCGCGGTCTGATAGACCATCTAACGCAGAGTTGGTTTCCAACCGGTCTGGCTGCTGCCTGTCTGCTCGGAGCAGCTACGGGTGGTGGCGATCCTCTCGGTCGGGTTGGCGACATTGATCGAGCCTTGTCCCGGGATCGTGGGCGATGCACAGCAAAGCTCGTGCGTGGTTGGTGAGGAAGCTCAAGTCCGCCATAGAACTCAGCTAACATCGCGGAATTCTCAATGCTCACCCTCAGTCATGAGTAATCAGCGTAGAGTGACATGTGAACGACGCGAGAGGCTTGACGGACACCGACTGTCAAGCGCGAAGGGCAGCCAGACGCCACGTACCACGGCAGCGCCGACGTCCCTCATGCGGAGCTACCTGGCTCTGCGTTCGACATCGAAGGACGTGCCGTGATCGCCACTCCCCACACTTCAACTATTCCTGAACAGGCAGAACGCGCACTGCCTTACTCGAATCCCCCGGTGTCAAGAGGGGGACCGGGGGCGTCGGGTGCGTCCCAGGCGCACCACAAGGGCGGTCTTAACATGGACGGCATCAGCGTGGGTGCCGAATCAGTAGACCTGAAAATTTATCTGCAACCGATTGTCGAAGTAGCGACTGGGACCGCGGCCTCGGCCGAGGCGTTGGCCCGGTTTTCGGCGCCGTGGGCGGGCTCAACCGAGAGCGCATTCGCCGATGCCTTTGCGCGCGGACGTGGCGTGGAGCTCGAAGCGAAATGTCTGCGCGCCGCGCTGGACGCAAGAGATCAGCTGCCCGTAGGGATGTCGTTGGCGGTCAATGTCAGTCCCGAAGCACTGGTTCATCCCCTGATCAGGCGCATCTGGTCCACAGACCTCGGCAATGTCATCGTCGAAGTGACCGAGCAGCATCCCGGCCGTGCGGACGGACTCAGCGAGCAAGTCGCGCGTTTACGCCGCCGTGGCGCCGCGATCTCCATCGACGATGTGAGTACCGGCTATTCCGGCCTGCTGCGCGTGGCGAGTCTTCGTCCGGACTACGTCAAGATCGACCGTCAGATCATCACCGGGGTGGAACACAGCATCCCGCAAGCCACCGTCCTAGAGGCACTAGTCGCGTTTTCGCATCGCCTCGACGCCGCAGTGATCGCCGAGGGGATCGAACACCTTGACGAGCTAGCCGCTCTAGCCAAACTCGACGTCGATCTCGCCCAGGGCTACGCCATCGCCCGCCCGGCCGGCCAGCTGGCACCGATCCCGAGCGAGGTCATTAACCTTTGCCGGGAAGGGCGCCGTCACGTGCTTGACCAGCTGGCGAGCGTAGGTTCTGCGGCAGCGGCGATGTTCGGTAGACATAGTGTCACCGCGGCGCTCGCGCAGACGGTCGGATTTCCAGACCTGGCGGCGACGATCGCGCGCGCCGCGGATCAGCTCAGGGTAGACGTGATCGGCGTGTGGATGCTCCGCGACGAAGACTACCTAGAGGAAGTCGCAGTAACCGGCGAAGCGCTCGCCCCGGCTCGCTTTGCGTGGCGTCAATACCGATCCGCCCGCACCACCATCAGCACACAAACGCCCGTGGAAGTCCATCGCAATGACCCAGGCGAAGACCACACCGAACGCCAGGTCCTCGGCCGCCTCGGCCACGCCAATGCGCTGCTGGTTCCCTTCTGCAACGCCGCACATCCGATGGGGATGCTTGAACTCGCCCATCGCACCTCGAGGCGATGGACCAGCCACGACATCGCCTACGCCCGCATCCTCGCCGACCAACTAGGTGTCCTACTCCCGAAGCTCGACGGCACCTTGCCCGCGGCCTCACGCGCGGCTGCCAGCGACGTTCCATGACCTCCCGACGACGCCAGCGCACAGTCACTCCGGACGGCGAGCTGAAAACCAAGCGCTACACAATCTGGAACCGGAGTGGATCAATGGGACCTATACGCGCCATTCGTCGTCCGCGCAGACAGTGGGGGTCCGACCGTCGGACCGAGCCATTGCCGCCGGTGGCGCCGGTCGCTAGCGACGCCATGATGACCCTGGGACGCCTCGGGATCGTCGTCACATTCCTGGCATGGCTGGCGTACCTCGTCGTGACGATAGTGTCGCAGTTGGTGAATCGAGGCCTGCAGGGGATGCGTTTCATCTCCGAGGGCACTGGCTATGTTGTGATTGTCTCGTTCCTGACCATGTCAGCGCTTCTGTACCTAGTCGCGCGTCAAGGTGCGCTGTATCGCAGCCGTGCCCACCGCCGTGTACCACGCGCCGTCATCGATGAGTATTTTGACGAGCAACTACACACTATGACCGCACTGATCCCGTCGTACCTTGAGGAGACCGGGACGGTCCGTAAAACAATGTTGTCAGCTGCGCTGCAGGAGTACCCGCTACTGCGAGTGGTCCTGCTGCTCGATGATCCACCACACCCGAGCTCGGCGGCGCACGCGAAGTCGCTGACTCAGACTCGCGCACTGGCCGCTGAACTTACCGAATGGTTAGCCGAGCCCTGCGAGCGGTTCGTCGAGGCGCTGAACCGATTCGAAACCTCCAGCCAGGGCGACGCGCCGGACGCTGGCGAGCTGCCCGCACTCGCAGGACAGTTCGGCTGGGCCGCAGATTGGTTGCGCGCGCGTGCGTGCGAAGAAGAGATAAACGATCACGTTGATCAGTTCTTCGCCGACCAGGTGCTCCGTGCATTGGCCGACGACTTCGCGGATGTCCGCACTGCACTGCTGATGGCTGTCGCCGACGGTGCCACGCTTGAGCAAACCCGTATTCGACAGCTCTATCGGCGACTGGCGTGGACGTTCCGGGCCGAGATCACGTGGTTCGAACGCAAGCTGTACGCGTCGCTGTCCCACGAGGCCAACAAAGCCATGAACCTCAACTCCTACATCGGTCTCATGGGCCGCAGCTTCGAACCGCGAAAAACGCCGGAAGGGATTGTCCTTGCGCCGTCGACCAACACCGGATCGATCATGTTCCCAGACGCGGACTTCCTGCTTACATTGGACGCCGACAGCATACTGTTGCCGGAGTACTGCCTGCGCCTGGTCCATGTATTCAGCAGGCCGGACAGCAATCGGCTGGCTGTGGCGCAGACCCCGTACTCGGCGTTCCGGGGTTCGCGTACTCGGATGGAACGATTGGCTGGAGCGACCACAGATCTGCAACACATCGTCCACCAAGGTATGAGCTACCACGATGCCGCGTTCTGGGTCGGCGCTAATGCCGTCATCCGCAAGAAGGCGCTCGATGACATCCTTGAGGTAGAAATGCGCGGCGGGTACGAGATCCGTCGTTACATCCAGGACCGGACCGTAATCGAGGACACCGAGTCCTCAATCGACCTCAGTATCCACGGCTGGTGGCTACTCAACTACCCTGAGCGGCTGAGCTACTCGGCTACGCCACCGGACTTCGGTTCGCTCAGCATCCAACGTCGGCGCTGGGCAAACGGTGGTCTGTTGATTCTGCCCAAGCTCTGGCGCAACGGTCGAGAGCGGACCAGGCGCGGCGAGCACGGCGGCGCCGTTCAAACGCTGCTGCGAGTTAACTACATGGCATCGACGTGCTGGGCCAGCCTCGGGCTGCTTTTTCTACTCGCGTATCCGTTCGACAACAAGTTGCTGAGCCCACTCGTGGTGCTCGCCGCCGCGCCGTACTTCGTGGCGATGGCCAGTGACTTGCACCGCTGCGGGTACAAGCGCACCGACGCGCTGCGGATCTACGCGTTCAACCTGATTCTGCTGCCGGTCAACCTGGCCGGCGTCTTCAAGTCACTGCAACAGGCCGCTACCGGCAAGAAGATCCCCTTTGCGAGGACGCCGAAGGTCAGCAACCGCACGGCGACGCCGCCGCTGTTCGCACTGTCGCCGGTGCTGATCGTGGCGTTTTCGGTGCTCACGTTCATCCGTGACTACCACGAGCAAAACTGGGGCAACGCGGCGTTCGCTGGTCTGAACGCGATCGCTGCGAGCTATGCGATCGTCGCCTTCATGGGGGTCCGAAACACCCTGGTCGACATCTGGCTCGGCTTGGTCGAGCGACTATATGTCAGGAGGCGTGCAGAGCCGGCACAGCTAGTTCGTCGGCGCGCAGTGCAGTTGATTCCCGCGCCTACCTGGCAGGAAGTCCTCTACCGGGGCGTCGCCGCGACCGAGCCTGGGGCGAACACAGGCGGGGATGGCACTTTCAAGATTTTCTCGACACCGCCGATGGCCCCTCCGTCCCATAATCGTCGCGCTACCGACCGCGTCCCAGTGGACTACCGAGCGCCGGACGAACGTCGCAACCGTCGTGCCGGTGACGTTCGCGATCGGCACGACAGCAGCGCACAAGTTGATCCGGCCGAAGGTTCAGACGACGTGCGCAAAACCTTAGGGCTTCGCTGATTATTGCGGCACTCGAGTGTGGTCCGATGCTTTGTTTGGCGGCTTAGCAGAGTAGTTGTTTGCTTAACCTCCACACGACTCCAGAGAGAAACAGCAAGCCGGTTTCAGGGAGCACTGACGCCACCATTCCGACAGCTAACAGTACTTATCCGCAAGTTTCTGACCTGGTACGGGCCAGCTTGAAGGGGGCGAAATCGTCACTCGTCTCCGCATTGCGACAAGCGACACAGCATGACCGCAAACAAGCTGACGTCTGCAATCCAAATCGGTGGTCGACCGAGGGTTTTCGCAACGAGCGGTGATGCTCGCGCACTTTAGTGGCTCGGCGGAGGAGGAGTAAAAGATCATGATCTGCGTCACACGGGGGTGGTGCTCGCTTCGCAGGCGGGCGCCACCCTGGCCGAGTTGCAGTCGGATATGGGGCGCGAGCGTAGCGGCCAGGCTTGTCTACCAGCACGCGGCCGAGGATTGTGACGCCGAAAGTGCCCGCCGGATGTCGAGCATGATCGGCATCCGACAGATATCGGTCCGTGACTGCACTGCCACGTTTGACGACGGCTCGTGACGCAAGTGGCGTATTGAAATGTCGAAGCAGGTGGGGTCGATAGAAATTGCTTCGTTCGACGCCTCGAAGCCCCATCGCTGAGTACCCAGCGTTTGTCTCTGTGTCGGATAGATTTTTCGTTCCGCCCGATCGTGCCGACAGGTTGCTCCTATTCGTCGGCATCGCTAAGCGGGCTATTCTACTTCGCTGGCATGGCCTCAATCGGTGGTGCAGACGCAGTACTGGCGGTGGCGCCGAGAAGCACCGAGAGGTCTGTAGCAGCGCGCGCCACGAATACACCGAGCTCGTGCAGGCGGTGGCTCATCCGCGCTTTCGGAGCACTGACATTAATAGCGGCGATAATAGTTCCGGTGTAGTCGCGTACCGGTGCTTGGTTTCGTTGTGGATCGACACCGCTGCGGACGACGAGACTGCGGTGAAGGACTCCGCGCGGGCAGCAGTAAACGCGGCTCTCGGTGAGATTTTCGCGGATTATCACGCCGCAAGCCGGGCGGGACTGGTGTCGGAGCGAGAGTCCCTTCGCCATCCGTTCTACGGTGGTGAATAGGCAGAAGCGCAACGGACAACGGCACGCTAGGTCAGCGATACCTGCCGTCTATGCAGGACCTGACTGCATTCTCCTTCGCCGATCAAATGGCGGCCGTCAAGAACCTTTAGCTCACAAAGCGCCGGTTGAGTCAGGCCAGCCGAGGTGCGGGGGTCGGCTGGTGGCTTCCGGAGGCGTAGTGCTGCCGGTTGGTGCCAGCGTCGCGTCTGTCCATGGCGTCGTGCAATCCGCATGGAGCCTTCGAGTGAGCCGCCAGCCAGCGATTCACCGGGAACGCGCCCTGGCCGGCGCATTTACCGGCGGACTGGTTCGAATCTCATCTCACGGGCTACCCTCCGAGTGTGCGGATCTTCGAATATGCTCGCCGCGTGAGCGCAAGATGATGCCTCTGATGTTCGGTTGGAAGTTCAACATCGCCGTATTTGTGAGGGGCAGGTTCGTATGAGCCAAGCCAATGGCACCACCACTCATCAGCGAACACCTTCATCTAACAACGTCTTCGCTGTCACCACGGCGCTGCTCATCCTGCTCGCGGTACCACTCTGGGTAACCGTTTTGTGGCTGCACCGTCCGGTGCCGGTGCCCGAACCGGCGCTCTATGTCTTGGCCCTGATGCTCGTGGCGTTTGCTGCGGGGGAAATGTTCCCGCTGCATTTCGAGGTTCGCTCCGAAAAGCTGATGGTGAGCCTTTCCGAACTCCCCTTGGTACTTGGCGTGCTGCTTATGCCGCCATGGGCAGTCGGCGCAACTTACGGCGCCGGCGCCCTGGTCGCCTTCATAGTTCGAGGAGGGCGGCGGTGGGCGGTTCTGCTCAATTTGGCACTCATCGCCGTAGAATCGGGCCTCGCGTTTCTCGTGGCCGCCCTGTTCAATCGGCACATCCCGTTCGCCGGTATTTTGCACGCGGTGCAACCGCGACTGCTGCCGGTGGCGATTGGTGTCCTGGCCGGCGCGGTGCTTTCGGCGTGTGCGGTCGCGGTCGCACGTCGACTCAGTGGAGTCGTCGAATCGTCGGCGCGAGTCGTCACGCGCAGCGCGCTGATTGCTGCGCTCATCGTCGGACTCACGTTGGCTGGCTTCACCGTGTGGACTGCCATCCCGGCCGGACCCGTGCTGTGCCTGGCGCTGCTCGGTGGGTCGGTGGTGCTGTACCGCAGCTACTTCACCTTCTTACAGCAGCACGCAGGGCTCGCAGGACTTTATTCGTTCGGCGCGAGCGTGGCCAAGGCAGAGGTCGATATCGATACCTGGCAGGCACTGGCTCGCAGCGTTCGTGAACAGCTCGACGTGCACACGGCGGTGTTGTACTTGACCGACTGGCCCGGGGGTCCGATCGTACTGGCGGCCGGCCCGGATGGTCCGCTGGAGATGGCTTCGTCGGAGATAGGTGATCCGATCCTGGAGCTAGCGCGTCGGGACGGTTCTGTGGTGGTGTCGCTCGATCGTGCGGGCGCTGGAGCCCCTGATGAGGGTGTGCGGCAGGCGCTGGTGGCGCGCGGCGCGACGGATGCGATGGCGGTGATGCTCCGCGCTGGTGGCCGGGCCCGCGGCTACATCTGCGTGTGGGATGCCAGGTCCTGGTGGCGCCGCATGGGAGACGACGATCTGCAACTGCTGCAAACTCTTGCAGGGCACTTGGCGACAGCTCTGGACAACCACGGCCTGATGGCGAGTTTGCAATACACGGCTTACCACGACTCTGTAACGGGACTGGTGAACAGATCCGGTCTGGCGGTTCGCGGGATGGAGTTGTCGGCTATGGGCGCGCGCCCTGGGGTCCTACTGCTGGAACTGGACGTGCTCAGCGAAGTCACCAGTGTCTTGGGACATGACCATGGCGAGCAATTGGTGATGATCGTCAGCGGGCGGCTAACCGATGCGGCGGGTAAAGGCCGGGTGATCGGCCGGGTGGACGCGGACCGTTTTGCGATCTTGCTGGCAACGGACGATGAGGACGAGGCCCTGGCATTCGCCGAGCGGATGCTCGCGGCAGCTGGCGAGCCAATCGTCGTCGACGGCGTCGAGGTCGAACCAAACGTTGTCGCGGGGATCGCGTTTTCGGATCCGTCCGTCGGTTCCGCGGATTCGCAGAATGTGGTTCTACAGCGGGCGCAGTTGGCCTTGACCTCGGCGAAATCCAAGGACGAGAAGGTGGCGATCTTCCGGCCCGCAATTGGTGAGGTTTATCACCGTCGATTCCAGTTGGTCAGCCAGTTTCGGCATGCCGTGGACCATGGTCAGGTCTCCGTTTACTACCAGCCAAAGCTCACGCTAGTGGACCGGGAGCTCATTGGTGTTGAAGCCTTGGTGCGGTGGATGCACCCCGAATACGGGTTCGTATCCCCTGCGGAGTTGATCGAGGCGATCGAGCCGACCAGTGCCATAGACGTGTTGTTTCGCCATGTCCTTGATCAGTCGCTGGCGCAAATAGCCGGTTGGCTGTCCCGTGGCATGCGCATCCCGGTGGCGGTTAATCTGTCTGTCCGCAACCTCTTGGCCGCGAATCTGGTGCAGACAATCGTCAACGGTCTCGCATCGCACCAGGTGCCGTCTGATCTGCTCATCCTCGAGGTGACGGAGTCGTCGGTGATGAACCAGCCGGAGCGCTCGCTGCCGATCCTGCAGGAATTGCACGCGATGGGTATTCGGTTGTCCGTTGATGATTTTGGTACTGGCTATTCGTCGCTGGCATACCTTCGACGGCTACCGATCGACGAGCTCAAGATCGACAAGTCGTTTGTGCAGGGAATGATGACTGACCTGGGTGATCTGGCTATTGTGCGAGCGATTATCGACCTGGGTCATTCGTTGGGAATGCGGGTGATCGCGGAGGGTGTGGAGGAGGAGGCTGCCCGAGATGCGCTCAGATCGATGCGATGCGATGCGATGCAGGGATTCCTGTTGTCGCGTCCTCTTCCGATTGATCGTTTCGAGAGCTGGCTGACATCCAGAACAATGACCTCAGAGGACATCGTCAGTGACAAGCCTTCGACTCTGCGCCTTAGGGTCTGATCCGGTCAGACTGAAATTGTAGAGCCGGCGACGGGGTGTTTTTAAATACTCCGATTAGTGATGTACAGTTGCCCAGGCTCCTGCGTGCAGGAGTAGCGCCCCTTTAGCTCAGTCGGCAGAGCGTCTCCATGGTAAGGAGAAGGTCTACGGTTCGATTCCGTAAAGGGGCTCTGGCGCGCGTCCTGTCATTCGCTTCTGGCGAGTGCCTGCGCGTCAGGGCGGTGTAGCTCAGTCGGTAGAGCAAGCGGCTCATAATCGCTGTGTCGCCGGTTCAAGTCCGGCCACCGCTACTGGTATGACGCATCCCGCCGCGAAAGCGGTGGGCCGACGTCA
>JBDTAR010000052.1:0-17371 GCA_039924545.1 Nakamurella sp.
TTCGACCAGCAGCACCCCGCCCTTGTTTGTCCACGCTTGATCGTGCGCGGCTAATCGGGCAGCGTCGCGACGCCCTTCGGCGAAAACCGGTGGCCGATAGTGCTTTCGGACGTGCCCTCACGATCCAGATACGGCGTGATCCCGCCCAGCCAGAACGGCCAGCCAGCGCCGGTGAGCATGGCCAGATCGATATCGGCTGCCGCGGCGACAACCCCTTCATCGAGCATGCGTTGTGCCTCATCAGCCAATGCCGCCAGCGCCCGCGTGCGTACTTGGTCGCTCGTGGACGGCACGCTGCCGCGCTGCCATAGTGCGGCGACCTCGGGATCGAGTGATTGGGCGCCGGTCTCGTCGAACGCGACGAGAATCCGGTGACCAGCCCCGACGATGGCGCGTAGATTCTCGCTGACCCGGAAACGCTCCGGGAAGGCATCTGCGAGTGTTTCGGTGACGTGCAGGGCGACGGCCGGCCCGACGAGCTGCAGCAGCATGATCGGCGTCATAGGTAGGCCCAGCGGTGCGAGCGCTCCGTCAGCGACTGCCGGATCTGTCCCCTCGTCGATGGCCGCGATGATTTCGCCCATGAACCGAGTGAGCAGTCGGTTCACCACGAACGCCGGCGAATCTTTCACCAAGATCGGGCCTTTGCGGAGCGCCTTGGCCGTGGCGAATGCTGTGGCAAGGGCAGCGTCATCCGTAGTGTCGCCGCGCACAATCTCCAACAGCGGCAGAACTGCCACTGGGTTGAAGAAATGGAAGCCGACTACCCGCTCCGGGTGGGCGAGACCGGACGCCGTTGCCGACACCGACAGCGATGAGGTATTTGTCGCGAGAACAGTGGTCGCCGGAATGTGCCGCTCCAATTCCGCGAACACCTGCTGCTTGACACCGAGCTCTTCGAATACCGCTTCAATGATGAAATCCGCATCGGCGAATGCCGCATAGTCCAACGTGCCGGTGACGAGATCGGTCAAGCGGTTGGCTTCGTCGGAACTGATGCGCTTTTTCGCCCTCAGACTGCCGATGTCGCGACGTATCCCGTCCAGACCCTTGTCCAGCCGCTCTTGGTCCACATCCGTCATGACAACGGGCACATGCAGGCGGCGAGCGAATAGCAGCGCCAGTTGGGACGCCATCAGGCCAGCGCCGATCACACCTACCTTGGTGACCGACCTAGCGAGCGACGTGTCCGGGGCGCCTACCGGCTTACGCGCCCGCTTCTGAGTGAGGTTGAACGAGTACACACCCGCGCGGAACTGCTGCGAGCAAATGAGATCCGCCAGCGCCTCTTCCTCCGCAGCAAACCCGTCGGTCAGGTCTGCGGTACGCGCGAGTTCGAGCATCTTCAGCGCGCGGTACGGCGCCGGCGCGGCACCATGTGTGCGCATATCGGCGATCATCTTGCCCTGCGCCATGGCCGCCGACCAGGCAGCCTCGTCGCTGCGATAATCGGGACGGTCCACCGTGACACGGCCAGCCAGCACGTCGGCCATCCAGACCAGTGATTGCTCCAGATAGTCGGCAGCGCCCAATACCGCATCGACGACACCGAGGGCGAGCGCTTGAGCTGGCTTGAGCATGCGGTTTTGATTAAGCGCGTTGTCGATGATTACGGAGACCGCGTTAGCGGGCCCGGCGATCCGCGGCAGCAACTGCGTGCCGCCCCAGCCAGGCAGAATTCCCAGGAAACACTCCGGTAGCGCCATCATTGCGGCGTTCGCCGCGAGCGTGCGGTAATGGCAGTGCAATGCAATCTCGACGCCGCCGCCCAGCGCCGCGCCATTGACAAAAGCGAACGTGGGGATCGCCGAATCGCCCAGCCGACGGAAGACCCGATGCCCAAGTGCACCGATCGCCTTAGCGGTATCTCGATCGGTGATCGCCCCGATCCCGGACAGATCTGCGCCGACTGAAAACACGAAGGGCTTTCCGGTAATCGCAATGGCAGCCGGTGTCGCCGCGAAAGCCACGTCGAGCGCCGCGTCGATATTTGCCAAGCCGCGAGGCCCGAACGTGGTCGGCCGGGTGTGGTCTTTGCCGTTGTCCAACGTGATCAGTGCCACGGTGCCGTCTATGCCGGGGGCGTGTATCAGGCGAACATAGGCCTGCGTCACGACCTCGTCGGGTAGCTCCAGCGGTGTGGTGGGCGTCGTCATTTCGCTGCTCCGTTCGTCCGGGCTACGTGTGGTGCTGGCCCTGCGAAGTGGGGGTTTTCCCAGATGACAGTGCCACCCATGCCCAGGCCGACGCACATGGTGGTGAGGCCGTAGCGCACGTCTGGTCTCGACTCGAACTGGCGCGCTAGTTGGATCATCAGCCGAACACCGGATGATGCCAACGGATGGCCCATTGCGATCGCCCCGCCATAGGGGTTGATGCGCGGATCGTCGTCGTCCAAGCCGAAATGCCCGCAGAACGCGAGGACCTGCACGGCGAACGCCTCGTTGATTTCGATCAGGCCAATATCGCTGAGCCCCAAACCGGTTTTAGCGAGCGCCTTTTCGGTAGCGGGAATGGGTCCCGTACCCATGACTTCCGGATCCACCCCGGCGAACGCAAAGCCCACCATGCGCATCTTGATGGGCAGCCCGAGGCTCGTGGCGAGACTGGCGGAGGTGAGCAGGCAGGCGGTGGCGCCGTCGGTGAGCGGTGAGGCGTTGCCGGCGGTGATCTTCCCGTGTGGCCTAAACGGGGTGCGTAGCGTGGCCATGCCTTCAAGGGTGCTTTCCGGGCGTGGTAGTTCGTCCGCTGTCGCTAAGCCCCAGCCGCCTGCAGCGGAGCGGGTTGCGACCGGCACGAGGTCAGGGGTGATATTCCCGGCGGCGAGCGCCGCGGCGTATTTGCGTTGGCTAGCCAGTGCGAACGCGTCGGCGCGCTCCTTGGTGAGTTCTGGCCACCGGTCGTGCAGGTTTTCCGCCGTATTGCCCATATTGAGCGCCGACGGGTCGACCAACTTGTCGGCGACGAACCGCGGGTTGGGATCCGCCCCTGCGCCCATCGGATGATGACCCATGTGCTCGACACCTCCGGCGAGGACAGCGTCATACGCGCCGACGGCAATCCCGGAAGCGGTGGTGGTCACGGCCGTCATGCCGCCCGCGCACATGCGGTCGATGGCAAATCCGGGAACGCTGCTGGGTAGTCCGGCAAGGAGCGCGGTGGTGCGGCCGATAGTGAGCCCCTGGTCGCCAGTCTGGGTGGCGGCCGCGATGGCGACTTCGTCGATCTTTTCCGGCGGCAACTCCGGGTGGCGCCGCAACAGTTCGCGCAGCACCTTGACGACCAGATCGTCGGCCCGGGTCTCGAAATACATGCCCTTTTCGCCGGCCCTGCCAAACGGGGTGCGTACCCCGTCGACGAACACGACGTCACTTAAACTTCGACCCGTCACGGTGCTCTCCTCGGTCGGTTTGCGCTGATACTTGCGATCGTACCGACAAAGGCTACTGGTCGGTAACTTGAGGGTTTACGGGGTCGCCCTTAGGTATGACGCTGTTCGCGGCATTCGCCGGATCAGTTACGACAGCGCATCCAGTGCCGCCTCGAGCACGGGCGCGACGAGCTCGATCTGCCAAAGCCGGGCCCCTCCGTCGGTCATCGCCTGGGGGACATCCGCAGTAGTGGGCGGCTTCCACAGAATTGCCCGCACCAGCCGCGGGGCTGCGAGATTCTCGACCGGGACTGCTACCTTCTCTGACAATTCCGAGAGGCCGATGCGAGCCGCATCCAGTCTGGCCGCGGCATCCGGGTCCTTGTGCGCCCATCGGGACGGCGCTGGGGGGCCATCAGCAGGCAATTGGCGCGGTGGCAGATCGGCAACTGGTATTCGCCGAGCCCGGTCCAGAGCCGCAAACCAGCGCGAGGCCTGACGACGTTGGGCCGGGCCGCGGAAGACCGGCAGCCCGGTGAGCGCGGTAGCAGAGTCCGGCATTGCGGTAGCTGCGGCGACAATCGCGGTGTCGGGCAAAACCCGATGCGGGGCCAAGTCCCTCGACTGAGCGAGTGCTTCGCGAGCGAGCCAAAGCTCTCGGATCGCGGCCAGCGTCCGTCGATCCACTATCGCGTGGATGCCGGACGTACGGCGCCAGGGGTCTTCACGCGCTGGTGGCGGTGGCGCGTCGACGATTGCGGCGAATTCTTGCTCGGCCCATTCCAGCTTTCCGTCCCGAGCCAACAGTTCGGCCATGGCGTCCCGTAATTCGATCAGAACCTCGACATCGAGCGCGGCGTAGTCCAGGAGGTCGGCGGGAATCGGGCGGCGCGACCAGTCGTCCGCGCCGTGCCCCTTGGCAAGGTGTAGACCGAGGATTTGTTCCACCAGCGGCCCGAGTCCCACCCTTGGTAGGCCAGCTAGCCGGCCAGCGAGCTCAGTGTCAAAGAGTTTGGTGGGGCGGAGCCCCAGTTCGGCTAGACAAGGCAGGTCCTGTGTGGCCGCATGCAGGATCCACTCACCTTGCTTCATGGGCTCTGCGAGCGGTTCGAGGTCGTTGAACGGTACCGGATCAACCAACGCCGTGCCTGCTCCGGCGCGGCGGATTTGCACGAGGAAAGCGCGCCCCCCGTAGCGGAAACCTGATGCGCGCTCCGTATCTAGCGCAATCGGGCCTTGCGCTGAACTAAGAGCATCCGCGAACGCGCGTAGGGCGAGGTGATCGGTGATCGGAGCGGGGGTTCCATCGCGGGGGCGCAGCAGGGGAGTGAGCGTGGGTTCCGCCGTCAGCTCGGTCGCAGCGGATTCCGTTGCGGTGTTCTCGTGGGCATCGGCTGCGCCGCCGTCGGACGCTGGAGTGCTCACGGCATGCGCCTGACCGGTAGTTGGTGCAAAAGTCTCTGCCGGATCAACTGATGATGCCTGCGCGTAGTGAGAGAGCAACCATGTGTGCGCGGTCGCCCGTGCCGAGCTTGCGACCTACCCGTGCGAGATGGCTTTTCACGGTGAGCGCGGACAATTCGAGATGCTCGCCGATCCATTTGTTCGACCGACCGTCCGCGACCATGCGGATGACTTCGACCTCACGCGGAGATAAGTCGTAGATGCCGGTGGGGACGTTACGTGCTGGCGTGGTGCGGCCGACGACGACGGTACCGGTTGCTCCGGCCGCCAGCGCCGCGGTGATGTCGCCGATTGTCGCCGTGGTGGACAGGGCGATGACGCGTGGCCATCCCGCAGCGCGCAGGCGTGCGATCGTGCTCGGCGCTTCTGGGCCGAGGCGCAGGCTTACGACGGCAAGGTCCGCTGGACGTGACTCAGCGGAGGAGTTGACGCTGGTATTTGGGTCGGTGATGGCGGCGAGCGTAGGCGCAGTGATAACGGTCGCGATGCCAGATTCGGTGAGTGCTTGCGCCAGTAATTGGGCGGACGTCACGTCGGGGTCGATCAGCAAGACGCGCCCGAGTTGCATGCCGCTATGCGACGAAAGCCCGGTGCCTCCACCACTGGCAGTGCCGCGCTGGACCGGGAATCCGGCGCGCAGCGTTAGACGCACCGACTGCGCGGCTTCTTCGACTCTGTTTCCCGGACGTGTCACGACCACCCCTTGATGTCGAGGCAGCAAGACTCCGTTGTACGGTGCCTGGCGCCCGACTACCTAGTGTCCGTCACCAGGATGGCCCGCGTCAACCCATCAATTATTGTGCAGTATGACGGCCTACTACGAAAATTTCGTAGCGAATGGGTGATCCTGTTCCCGGATGGCGGCGACGCCCTCCGGGGGGAGCCCCGCAGCGGTAGCGAGAAAGTCGACAAAAGCGGCGAGGTGAGCGGCCGTATTTGGTGTCTGTGCCGTCCACGATGCTCGCAACTCAAGCTCATTGATCCTCGGTGGTCCGGCGATGTCGCCGAACCGGTTCGACGACGTAATGGTGATCGTGCCGCCGAGCGCCACGTAGTCGACATCGCGCTCGGCGAGGCCCTCTGTCAACCAGGACCACGCCACGTCAGGCAGCAGCACATCTGCAGCCATGTCGGTATCGATCTCACAGGCTCCAAAGGCGACGACGCGGAGTGTGCCTTCCCAGGCGTCGACGCCGTCCGGATCGTGTAGCAGGATCAGCCGACCTGTTGCTGCCTCGACGCCCGCGCCATCGTTCACCTCGACGGACACCGCGTAAGTGTGCGGGGCAAGTTGAGTCGGAGACGGAAGCTCGCCGATTTCCGTTCCCGAACGCAGCCTGGGACCGCTCAGCCTGGGACCGCTCAGCCCGGAACCAGACAGCACGGAACCACTCAGCCCGGCAACTGCCTGTCGGAACTCGGCCGGTTCGACGAGCGTTCGGCTACCCGCTTTACCCATGCCTCGAAGATACGGTGCGGGTCCGACAGCCGTGGGGAACCACGCCGATGGTCGCTCCTCGATTGCGACCTATTCCTGCTGTTCGCCAGTCAGGCTGGCGCAATCAGGCTGGCGCAATCAGGCTGACTCAGTGCGCCGTGCCGGTGCTACTTGCCGGTGCTATCTGACAGGGGCAATTGTGCAGGATTCAACTTCAGCGCGATCGAGTTGATGCAAAACCGTTCGTCGGTCGGTGTGGGGTAGCCTTCGCCGGTGAAAATGTGTCCCAGATGTGAGTCGCAGGCTCGGCAGCGCACCTCCACCCGGTCCATCCCCAGTGCCGTGTCGTGATGCGTCGTGACGTTGGCGGAATCGGATGGCGCGTAGAAGCTGGGCCACCCGCAGTGCGAGGTGAATTTCTCTCGCGAAGTGAAGAGCTCTGCGCCGCACGCGCGGCAGACATAGGTGCCTTCGGCAGTTTCGTTCGTGTACTCGCCGACGAAAGGCCGTTCCGTCGCTGCCTGGCGCAGCACGGCGTACGCGTCCGGGCTAAGGACGGCCCGCCATTCGTCGTCGCTTTTCACCACAGTCGGTGAATTCGGTCCTGCTGTGTCACTAGCCATATTTTCACTCTACGCACGGTGGTGGATGCAGATCTATGGTGCGCGCAGATCGAGGGACTAGAAGGCGTGATCACGGGGGGCAGAGCACTCCGCGGTCCGGAGTTGCTGCGCGTAGTAGATAGGCATTAACGATCGTTGCCACGCATTCGTTGCCGGGATAAATATCGTCAGAGCCCGATTCCCACGACACCAGCAGCGCCGACGTTAATTGCCCGGCCACTGCTTGGGCTTCCGCATAGGGGTGCACTGGATTGCGCGTAGAGCCGATCACGATGATCGGGGGAGCGCCGTTGGCCGAGAGACGCCCCAGCGGTTCATCGGGCGTAGGCCATGCGGAGCAGAGCGATGCGGCGCCCACGGCGAATGGGCCGAACAACGGCGCGCCATCGCGGGCAGCTCGGGCCGCAGTTGACATGTCCGTAGCGCTGAGTCGGGCGCTGCTGTCGTTGCACGTGTACAAGATGCGTCCAGACAGCGTTGCGGTGAGCGTCCGCCCGTCGCTCGTGGTGGTTAACAGGCTGGACAACGGCCGGGCATTGCCGGAATCTAAAGTCGCGATCGCATGGGCGAGGGCTGGCCAAGAATCCTTGGCCGGTAGGAATTCGGTGAGCGCCATCAGCACACTCCCGCCCGTCATAGTCCAATTCCCCGAATCGATTCCACTCGTCGCGAGGCGTTCGACGAGAGCGCTAACGGTGCGCCGTGGGTCTGGGCCCAATGGGCAACCGTCGTCGAACCCCGCGCACGCTGCGGCGAAGTCGTCGAACAGTCTTTCGGCCGACTCGGCCGATGCAGCCGCGTGCTGCTGGGGCGTGGTGAGCGGGTCGGCCGGTGCGCCCAGCACCATGGCCGCGACGCGCCCGGGGTATCGGTCTGCGTAGATCGCGCCGATGGTGGCGCTGCCCCCCGAGGCGACGAGCGACAGCGCCGGTATGCCCAGTGCGGCGCGGACCACGTCCAGATCGTCGGCCGCGTTCGTCGAATTAATGGTGGTCAGCGCGGGACCGACCATGTCGCCGCAGTCGAACGTCAGTTGGCGAGCGATAGTGCTCAGTTGTGAGCCGCCGGCTTCAGTAGCGGGATCTGCGGACATGCCGACGATAGCGGCCGCCGTGCTCGGAGTGACGCAGGTGATGCCGGAGGAAAATCCTGTTCCGCGTGCGTCGACTGTCACTATCGCGTAGCTGTTGCGGATGGCGTCGGGAAGTGACGCAGCCATGTCGGCGATATCCGCTTGATTGTGTGATCCTGGGTCGCCCATGGTGACGATGAGCGGTGGCGCATCCTCAGGTGTCTGATCGCCGCGCGCTTCGGCCACTTTCAGCGAGAGGTGCCCGCGGCGGGGCTGTTGGTACGACAGCGGCACCGTGACTTCGGCGCATCGCACGGTGAAACTAGTGCCATCAGACGCCGTGTTCGATGTCGGCGGCGGACAGGCGACCCACACGATCGGCGGGGCAACGTGCCCCGGCCCACCAGGGCCGAGCGGCACCGGGGTGGTGGCGGAGTGCGACGGGGTCGACGCCGAGCTAGAGGTGCCGCCCGACGTCGCAAGCGGGGGGCGGGTAGATGGACCGAGCGTGCAGGAGACGGCAAGAAGTGACGTGGCTAGCAGCACAGCGCAGAAGGTTGCGAACGCCCCTGCGCGGTCGGCAATTCGGGTTTTCGGCGAGGTTCGTCGCCACCATACCGCCGTACGCCTCCGGCTGGCCTCCTCCGACTGCCGCATGATTATCGATCGTAGCGGGCGCTCATGAGTCAGCAGGTTCGGTACCGTTGGGATGTGTCCAGCCGCTATCTTCGCCCGCAAGTGTTCATAGGCCACGTCCTAGTGCTTGTGCTGGCCTTGACATGCCTGCGACTCGGCTGGTGGCAGTGGAAAGTTTTCGAAGCGGTCCGCGGCACCGGGCAGAACCTCGGATACGCAATGCTGTGGCCCGTATTCGCCGGATCATTCATCTTCATGTGGTTACGGTTCTTACAGTTGGAATCCACTCGTGACGTCGATGCCGACCCCTACGCGGATGACGCGGCTGACGGCACGGCAGTCGACTCCGCAGCAGGCACAACTACGAGTGACAGCGGTGAGCTCTCGGCGGGGAGCGGCGTAAAACTTGACGGTACGTATGACGCTTCTCGCGGCGTGTCGCCGCAAGCCCAGTCGGACACTGCAGGTGTGGTTAAGCCCACTCCGACGGAGCTCACGTCAGTGACACGTCATACACGTTCCGGTGGCTCGGCACGCGAGGCGATTACTGTCGGCATGGGATACATCAGTCGTGACGACGATGACGACCCCGAGTTGGCGGCATATAACGACGCGCTTGCTCGCCTAGCAGAAGAGGACGAACGACGTGCCCGGTAAGTCCCGTGGGAGCCATGCGGCAGAAGCTGCGCCCGAGGAATTTGAGCTGACCCCCAAGGTGGCCGGTGCGCTTCATCGATATCGGATCGCGTCATTCGTAGTCGGCGTGGGGCTGTTGATCCTCGTTTTAACGATGGTGCTCAAGTACGCCGCAGGCATGGGGTGGACCGTGGCGGTGTGGGGCCCCATTCATGGTCTGCTGTACGCCATCTACGTACTGCTCGCCTTCGATCTGTCGTACCGCGCAGGGTGGCGCCTCAAGAACCTATTGAAGGTTTTGGTGGCGGGAGTGATTCCAGTGCTGTCGTTTTTCGCGGAACATTGGGTGAATCGAAAGATGCTTGCTGGCGAACGGTTGTAGCGTCGCGTTGAGGGTACCTGGACGTATGTAGTCCCGACTTTCGCCGATAGAACCCGTGAAGCGCCTTGTCATTGGGATGAGACGACAGTGGTCTATCCGGCGAGGAGCCTGTGGTGTCCGTTCTCACGAAATGGTCCATTCGAACTCGACTCATGGCCCTGCTGTTGCTGTTCACAATGGGCGTTGCGGGACTGACATGGATCACGTCCGTAAAACAAGAATCCAGCATTATGACGGAGCGACAGGCGGCCACGAGATCGGTGGTGCAGGTCGCGCTGGGCGTAGTGCAGTACTTCGGTGGCCTGCAGACATCGGGGAAGATGACCCAGGCCGAGGCGCAGAAGTCCGCGATAGACGCCGTCCGCGGGCTGCGCTACTCAGGCCAGGAATACTTCTGGATCAATGACATGCATCCGACCATGGTGATGCACCCGATTCAGCCTGAGCTCGATGGCACCGACTTGACCGAGAACAAGGATCCGAACGGCAAATACCTGTTCGTCGAATTCGTCACTGTAGTGAAGGCGCACGGCGCTGGATTCGTTGACTATCTCTGGCCGAAGCCGGGCGCCGCTAACCCACAGCCGAAGGTCTCGTACGTCGCCGGGTACCAGCCCTGGGGTTGGGTCATTGCGTCAGGCGTCTACGTCGATGACGTTCGGACCGCCGCATTGGCAGCGAGCAGATTTCTGCCAGCGCCGAGCGGGCTACCGAGCAGACAGCTGACGTGGTGATGTCGGCCCAACAGGTGCCCACCGGCATGGACCTCGTCGCAACCGGAACCCAACAGATGGGCGAATCGATCGGCGAGATCGCGCAGACCACGCATTCGGTGGCGCGGATTGCCGGGGAAGTGGTCGCGCTGGCGGTGACGACGAACGAAACTGTCGCGGCGCTCGGAAAGTCGTCGGCCGAGATCGGGTCTGTGGTGAAGGTGATTACGACTATCGCGGAACAGACCAACCTGCTGGCCCTGAACGCCACCATTGAAGCAGCACGCGCCGGGGATGCCGGTAGGGGTTTCGCCGTGGTAGCCGGCGAGGTCAAGGAACTCGCCGAAGAAACGGCGCGCGCTACCGGCGACATTTCGGCGCGGGTGGAATCGATTCAAAGCGCAGTGCAGAAGGCAGCTACCGAGATATCGCAAATTGGTGAGACTATCGCCCGAATCAATGATTTTCAGGCGACGATCGCGGGCGCGGTCGAGCAACAGAACGCGACCGCTTTGGAAATGGCAGGCAGCGTGGCGCATGCCGCCGGTGGCGCGCGTCAGATAGCAGCATCCCTGGATGAAATGCAAGAGTCGGCGAAGCGCACCAACCAGGACCTGTAGTCGATTCGATCCGCTGCCAGGGAGCTTGCCGATCTCGCGGGAGAACTCGAAGGGTCGATGGCCCGGGTGTAATTCGATATACGAAGCTGGCCCTGATTCCCGATGTGGGGCTCAGGGCCGGTTTCGTCACCCTTCGATTACTCGCACCGCCCGCATTTTATTGACCGCGTCGAGCGCAGCCACTTTGTACGACTCTGCCAATGTTGGGTAGTTGAAGACCGCGCCCACCAGGTAGTCGATGGTGCCGCCGCAGCTCATGACCGCCTGGCCAATATGGACGAGTTCCGTTGCCTGCGAACCGAATACGTGCACGCCGAGAATTTCGCGCGTGTCGGGATGTACCAGCAACTTGAGCATCCCGTAGGCGTCGCCGAGGATAGCGCCGCGGGCGAGTTCCTTGTAGCGGGCGACGCCGACTTCGAATGGGATCGCGGCTTTTGTTAGATCATCTTCGGTCCGCCCGACGAAAGACAACTCGGGAACCGTATAGACGCCGATGGGCTGTAAGTCTCCGAACGTGTTGACCAGCGGCTCGCCGAATGCGTGATAGCTGGCGCGGCGCCCCTGCTCCATTGATGTTGCCGCGAGCGCCGGGAAGCCGATCACGTCACCGACGGCGTAGATATGTTCCACCTCGGTGCGGTAGTGCTCGTCGACTGTAATCCGGCCCCGATTGTCGGCGGTCAGGCCCGCTGCTTCCAGCTTGAGCCCGTCGGTCGCGCCTTGTCTGCCCGCGGAGTAAAGGACCGTGTCAGCAGGGATTTTTTTACCCGATGCGAGCGCCGTGAGGGTGCCGCCGTTGGCCCGCATCACCTCCTTGACGGTTTCGCCGAATCGGAATGTGACGGCTAAGTCGCGAAGCTGGTACTTGAGCGCTTCCACAATTTCGAGGTCACAGAAGTCCAGCATCTGAGGTTGGCGCTCCACCACTGTGACTTTGGTGCCGAGCGCCGCGAACATGGACGCGTACTCGATGCCGATGACGCCCGCGCCGACCACGACCATGGAGCTTGGAACTCGTTCCATCGCGAGGATCTGATCCGAGTCGAAGATGGTGCGTCCGTCGAAATCCACGCTCGCTGGCCGAGCGGGTCGAGTTCCCACGGCGATGACGATTTTGTCGGCGCTCATAGTGCGCGGCAGACCAGGCTCGTTCGTGATGAGCACGGTGTGCGGATCGACGAATTCGCCGGTGCCGATGGCAACCTCGACGCGATTGCGCACTAGCTGGCTGCGGATAATGTCGACTTCGCGGCCAATGACGTGTTGCGTGCGGGCGAACAGGTCCGCCATGGTGATCTCGTCCTTGAGTCGATAGGACTGTCCGTAGACCTCGCGCTGGTTGAGGCCGGTGAGGTAGAGCACCGCTTCGCGCAGTGTCTTCGACGGGATCGTGCCAGTGTTAATACACACACCCCCGACCATGTCTTTGCGATCGACTACACTTGCGCGCTTGCCCAACTTCGCGGCGGCGATCGCGGACTTTTGGCCCGCGGGGCCCGAGCCCAGTACTAATAAGTCGACATGGTCCATCAGGCAATTCTCCCGCACCGCTGGTGGATGGCGGCACAGCCGCTCCGCAGCGCTGCGGAACCCGTGTCTCGCCGGTTGCCTGGATCAACATCGTGCACACCTGACGCAACGATTCTGTGCCCGTAGGAGACACGGCGCTGAGTTCAGTCGAATCGGAAGGTCACATGCGTTGAGGCGTGCCAGGAGGGCGACATGCGCTTCAGCAACCTCACCGATCTTGAGTGCGCTCGGGATGGGGCGAAATCCGACGCGAGCGCGCCGCAGTCGGCATTGCGAGGGCTAAGGAATTGGGAATCGAGCGGATCGCAATGCCTACCAATGGCGATGCTGGCGCCGCGGGGTCCACCTATGCCGTGCCGAGCTCTACTTAGTTGACGGTCTGATCGGCATGCTGAAAGGGCTGCGAGAACTTCAGGAAATCGGTTGGATCGATGAAAAATTGCCGAAGATGGTCGCCGTTCAAGCAACAGGCTGCGCGTGCGGTGACGGGGCGTTCTTCAGTCCGGAAGGTGCGGCGACTCTGGCCGGAGTCGCCAAACTACGTGCAAGCGGGTGGCTCGACGGTTGCGGAGAGGTTCTCGTACTCAATACTGGCTCCGCGTTGAAATACCCGGTTGTGGTCACTACCAACCTGCCACTGCTGTCTATCGGCGACAACATACCGACTGGGTCATGATGTGACCGGCCGCCGAATGATCTCTCGTTTTCCCGACGGGATCTGAGTGGGGGAGATTCTCAACCAGGTTTTATCCTCGGTGGAGTATTTGTCGTTTTCTTCATTACTTGCTCCCCACTGACGCTACTATCACGGCGGTTGGAGCGACGGTTGAGTTAAGGGGCGCAGTGGACGTGGCAGAGCGCGACACGATGTCGAGCCGGGCTTATGACGGGATCCGTGAGGCGATTCTGGATGGGACGTTCGCCGTAGGGGGCAACCTGGTTGTCCGTCGATTAATCGACGAACTAGGGCTGTCTGCTACGCCTATCAAGGTGGCGCTAGCGGCGCTCGCACGCGAGGGACTTGTCGTGGCTCTCCCTCGACGCGGATATTTCGTGGCTACTTTCGAGCTCGATGACATTCGCGAGATCTGCGCCCTGCGGGCGGCGTTGGATCGACTCGCTGCTGAACTGGCCGCGACGCAGCCACACCACCGGGCGCTAGCGCGCGAGTTGGACGTGACCATTAAGTCGCAACGAGCGGCCGTCCGTTCCGGTGACATCACCCGATACGCCGACCTCAATATGGAGTTCCACAGTGCAATCTGGACGGCGTCCAACAACCGCCGCCTCATCCAGGCTGCCGATAACCTCTTCGGTCAGATTCGGCTACTGGTACCGAGCTCGGCGAGTATCAGCGGACGTCCGGCGCATGCCGTGGCAGAGCATGCCGAGATTGCGAAGGCCTTGCGCGCTGGGGATGCCGTGGTCGTGGGGCGCCTGGCGCTAGAACATGCCCGCCGCTCTGAAGATGCTCTGGTAGAGCGGTTTAGTGGGCGCGCGGACTACAGCTAGGCAGAACCTCGGGGACCCGGTCGCAGTGTCAGGGGCCAGTAACCACGCAACAGCCGTAGTGCGGGCGCTTGTTAGCCCACATCGTTAGTCCAGACTGGCTGCGACTCTAGGCTCCGGCTGTGGTTCCGACTCCTCGGGCAGGGCGTTGGCGGCTGCGACGTCCCGGTACCACCGTGCGGAATCCTTCAGGGTGCGTCGTTGATTGCCGAAGTCGACGTGCACAATGCCGAAACGGGCTGAGTACCCGACCGCCCACTCGAAGTTGTCCATGAGCGACCAGACGTAGTACCCACGCACGTCTGCGCCGGCGACGATTGCGGTATGCACTGCTGCTAGGTGCCCACGCAGAAACGAGACCCGGTTTGGATCGTGCACCTCTCCGTCAACATTGGCGACATCGTTGAAGGCGCAACCATTCTCGGTGATCATCAGCGGTATCTCTGGATAGTCCTGATGCACGCTGACCAGCAATTTGGTCAGCCCGTCCGGAATGATCGACCAGCCCATCGCGGTATACGGCCCGACCTGCTCCGCACTAGCGGCTAGGTCGGTGCCTGGCCACAAGTTGGTATCTCCGTGCGGAGCCTTGATGCGGGCTGGCTGGTAGTAGTTGATGCCAAGTACATCGATGGGTGAGGCAATGGCGGCAAGGTCGCCATCGGCCACAAACGACCAATCGGTCAGGTGCCGGGTCTGCTCGAACAGCCGATCTGGGTAGCGACCGCGCAGCATCGGCTCAGTGAAGATCCGATTCGCGATGTCAACAACGTGTTCGGAAGCGGCTAGGTCGGCGGGTGAGTCTGGATCGTCCGGCTCTACTTGCGACAAATTGAGTGTGACGCCGACCTGGGCACCCCCGGGCAACACTGACCGCAGCGCGGTGACGGCCTGGCCGTGCGCGAGATTGAGGTGGTGTGCTGCGGTGAAAGCCATGCTCCGGTCTGTCAGGCCAGGGGCATGGACACCAGTGGCGTAGCCGAGGAATGCAGAACACCAAGGCTCGTTCAAAGTGAGGAAGGTCGACACGCGGTCGCCCAGCGCAGTGCCGACCACCGCCGCGTACTCTGCGAACCGGTTCGCAGTCTCTCTGTTCGCCCATCCGCCGACGTCCTGCAACGATTGGGGTAGATCCCAGTGATACAGCGTCACCATTGGCTCGATACCGCGTACCAGAAGGCCGTCGACCAGCCGCGAATAGAAATCTAGGCCGCGCTGCTCAACTGCACCGCTACTGTTCGGGACGATACGCGGCCACGCGGTCGAGAATCGATACGATTTCAGACCGAGCCCCGCCATCAAATCCAGATCCTCCTCCATCCGGTGGTAGTGATCGCAAGCCACGTCTCCGGTGTCACCATTGAGGACCCGGCCCGGCATTCGGCAGAAAGTGTCCCAGATGCTGGCGGTGCGGCCGTCTTCGGCGGCAGCACCCTCGATCTGGTACGACGACGTCGCCGCGCCCCAGACGAAGCCGTCCGGAAAGACAATTTCGCTATTCATGGGCTGGTTGCTCCTTGATATTGGTCGCGTGATTGCGGGCGTAAACCTGTCGATGCTGAAGTCAGCACTATCGAGCCTGCCCGGTCGGCTGGGCAAGCGGCCGGCCGGGCAGTGTGAAACGTCGTATCACCGTGCGGTGATCGTCAACTATTCGCTGTGAGATGCAGGATCACAAACTCGACGTTCGTCGGGTCCGGTGACGGGTCGATAAAATGATTGTTCTTGTTGACCCGATCGCTGCCGCTCTTAGTGTTGTACTCATACCAGCCAGCTGCGTACAGGATGGGCGTGACCGCAACATGCTCTGACATCACCTTGGACAGAGTTCCAATCGCAGTCTTCGGCTCTTCTTCCGTGCCGGTCTTGGTGTAGTCGACAGGTGTCTTGGTAGCAGCGGGGTCTTCGGATCGGCCGAAATTGCCGGTAGCGCTGTTGCCGGTGGCGAGCGTCGAGTCGAGCGTCGGGTCGAGCCAGCCGTCGTACGCAGCCTTGATCCGGTTATGGGGCAGGTCCCGGAACCGGTTCCGACACTGGTGTGGAGGTTTGCGCCGATATGCCATTCAGGGTCAATTACGATCAGGTAACGATCCTGAGAAGTCGTCATACCGGTTGCAGCGCAAGGAGTGTCGGATGAAGAAATATGACGTCCGCGAGGAGAGACGTTGCTTTTGTTGCCTTGCCAACCGGTTCTATGGGCCGTCGCTGGTGCAAGTCCCGTTTTCAGGGCTTGATGACACCGATACCGGGTGGCCGCCCGTCGGAGGAGCACTCTGGAGACGCCGATTTCATGGTCGGCAACGCGGTCATTGAGTAGGCGGCGACGCTCATGTGAGCGGTCGCGTCGGTCAGCCGCGAGTGCTAGTCATGTGAGCTGGCGGGTGTAGTGGCGCGCCTGTAGCTCCCCCCGCGTGGAGTATCTCACCAGGTCGACCTTGGGTTATTTCGGTGCGTCAGACCCTCAGGTAGGACGCGCCGTTGGCATCGAGGATCGCTCCTGAGCACCACATCGCTTCGGAGGAGGCGAGCCAGTGCACGGCGGAGGCGATTTCCTCGGGCGTGCCGACGCGACCGAAAGGGCTTTGTGCCCTGAGGTTGTCGCCTTCGCTGCCTTCCAGTTTTGTGAGCTGGCGAGAGGTAGCGACGAAGCCAGGTGCGATCGAGGTAACGGAAATGTTGTGTGGTGCGAGTGCGACAGCGAGCGATTGCCCAAGCGCGTGCAGACCCGCCTTGCTGGCGGCGTACGCGGGATATTCGGGTTCGCCGCGAAACGCGCCGCGTGAGCCGACGTTGACGATGGCGCCGGGTGCAGCGTGCTTGATCAAGTGGTCGGCTACGGCCCAGGCCATATTCGCGGCGCCAATGAGGTTGACGTCGATCATCTGGCGCCAGACGCGTGTCCAGTCTCGATACGACGTCTCGCCAATCACATGACGGTTTGATTCGGATGGCGCAACCGCCGCGTTACAGACCAGGACGTCTATGACGCCGAGCGCATCGACGGCAGCCTGCACAATCTGCGGCGCTGCATCGGCATCCCCGAGATCGCCGGAAACGAGAACGTGGCCGCTTCCTGACAGGGAGAGCCGAGTTTCTTCTGCCCCGGCCGGGTTGGTCGCGTAATGAAGCGCAACGCGATCACCGCCTGCTGCAAAGCGCCGCGCCACCGCTGCACCGATGCCGCCGGAGGCTCCGGTGACGAGCACGGCCCTCACTGTTCGGCGGCGTTCGGGATCGGGGTATGGCTGGGGGGGATGATTCATGCGCGCTCCTTAGTGGGGATCGGATGGGAATCGGCGCAATGACCAGCGTCGCTAAAGACGATATTCGCGAATCGGGCGGCGATTAGGCGATGAGTCGCCGCGTCAGGGTGGA
>JBDTAR010000053.1:0-4300 GCA_039924545.1 Nakamurella sp.
GGACGATGACGGCGACGACACCGAGCGGCTTGTTCACCGCGTAGTTGAGAGCCTTTCCGCCATCGGCGAACTCGGTGAGATACGCGTCGACGCCCGCGTTCGCGATGGTGTCCGCGAACGAACGGAAATTCATCGCGGCGCGAGCGACATCGAGGTCTCGCGCAAGCTGGACCGGTTTACCGGTATCGGCCACCTCGGCCACTACGAAGTCGTCGAAGCGCTCGTCGATGCGGTCGGCTACCTTCCGGAGCAGCGCAACCCTTTGGGACACCGTCATACGGCCCCACGGGCCTTCCAAGGCGGACCGAGCGGCCCGCACCGCGGCGTCAACAATCTCTGGGCCGGCCTCATGGACCTGTGCGACGAGACTGCCGTCGACGGGATTGACCTTGTCGAACGTTGATCGCCCCTCGACCGACACTCCGGCGATGACGTTGTACAGGGCAGTGGCAGCCATAGCTGTCAGCATAGGTAGCTGAGCCATGCCTCACCAATGCCAATCATGGCCTGCAGTATGACCTAAATGACATATGCCGTGTCGAGCATTACAGTCACGACATGGCATACTCCCGGCTGCTCGATGGCAGACTCACCGTCCGGCATCTCGTGCTGGTCGACACCTTGACCGAGCACGGCAGCATCGTTGGCGCGGCTGCCGCGCTGCACGTGACGCAGCCTGTGCTCTCTCGGCGTCTTCGCGACCTAGAGGAAACCCTCGGAGTACCGCTCTACGACCGCGGACCGCGAGGAGTCTCACCGACTGAGTTTGGCCTCGCCTTCACTGACCACGCCCGCGCGGTCCTGGCGCAGTTGATGCAGGCAACTCGGCATATCGAAGAGATTTCGGACGCGGAGCGCGGCGAAGTAGTGGTGGGGACCCACCTCGCCGGGTCCAACCTGCTGCTGCCACGCGCGATCGCGGAACTGAAACGGGAGCATTCGCGGCTGACGGTCGTTGTCCGCGAGCGGACACCGGAGGCACTGCTCGTGGAACTGAGTTCGGGGCGCGTCGACCTAATTGTCGGTCGGCTGGGCCACGCCGCTCCAGACACAGTCCGGCAACAGGCACTGTATGACGAAGGAATCCGACTCGTGGTCGGCGAGAACCATCCGTTGGTCGGCCAAATGGCCGACCAGACCGAAGCTGACCTCGCTGCGGTGCTGAGTTATCCGTGGATTTTGCCCGGACCCGAGACGTCGCTGCGCCGAGAACTGGAGAGCTTCTTCGCCCGACAAGGTTACGATCTTCCGAGCAATGGCGTGGAGGCAACGTCCTATCTCACCGTCCGCCAACTGCTGATCGAGACAGACATGGTCGCGGCGCTTCCCAGCCTGATCGGCACCGATGACCCACGGCTGCGTGTATTGCCTGTCAGCCTTGAGCCCATGGGTCATAGAGTCGGCATCACAGTGGTGTCCGATCGTCGACTCAACCCCGCATCGCTGGCCATGATCGAGGCGCTAAAGCGGGTTGCGGATGCAATCGCGATGTACTGAACGGATGACCGCGAGGCTGGAGGACTGCGGCGAGTCAGGACGCCGCTCAACATAACAGTGCAACAACGGAACATATAGAAAGGCACACCCGAGATGACTTCACCGAACCTGCGGCCCCTGGAGGACGGTATCCAGCGGGATGTCGCCGCCATGAACTACGGCAGCTACCTCCACCTAGACGAGCTTCTTTCCGCCCAGGTGCCTGTCTCCAACCACCATGACGAAATGCTTTTCATCATCCAGCACCACACCTCCGAGCTGTGGATGAAGCTCGTGCTGCACGAGCTTCATTCGGCGATGGAGCTGATTGCGGCCGACGATCTCGGACCCGCGTTGAAGCGGCTGGCGCGCATCAAGCACATCCAAAAGCAGCTCACGGATCAGTGGTCGGTATTAGCCACGCTCACCCCGTCCGAGTATGCCCAGTTCCGTGGACAGCTCGGTCACGCCTCCGGATTCCAGTCGCTACAGTATCGACTGATGGAGTTCGGCCTCGGTAACAAGAATCCTGACATGCTCCCTGTCTTCCGACACGACACGCGCGCGCAGGAACTGCTGTCCGAGGCGCTCAACGCACCGAGCCTGTACGACCTCTTCCTGCAGTTCCTCGCGCGCCGCGGATACCCGGTGCCAGCGCGCCTGCTCGACCGGGACTGGGCGCAGCCACACACCATGGACGAGGAGCTGGTAGCCGTATTCGCGGAGATCTACAACGATCCTGACAAGCATTGGGCCGTCTACGAAACCTGCGAGGAACTCGTCGATATCGAGGACACGTTCCAGACCTGGAGATTCCGGCATATGAAGACCGTCGAGCGGATCATCGGTTATCGGAAGGGCACCGGCGGCTCGTCGGGCGTGGCGTTCCTGAAGCGCGCGCTAGATCTGACGTTCTTCCCTGAGCTGTGGGCAGTGCGCACGAATGTTGGCAAGCCCGCTGGCAGCGCGTCCGCAAAGGCGTGAGGAGTTACCGCTAAAGAGGCTCCGTCGAAAAAAGTTGCGAAGGAAGGGGAATCACGACGATGACAACTGACGGCCGTGGCACTATCGAAGCGCATACCGTCCGCTATGGCCGCGGCGCGAGTCAATTCGCACAGCTTTCGCTGCCGTCCGGCGACGATGACGTGCCCGTCGTGGTCGTGGTTCACGGCGGGTTTTGGCGGCAGCGTTACAACATCGACTTGGCGAAGCCACTTGCCGCCGACCTCGCCGGGTATGGCGTAGCCGGCTACGCCATCGAATACGGCCGGGTTGGCGACGACGGCAGCGGCGGTTGGCCACAGACCTTCATCGATGTCGCGGCCGCCGTCGACGAGCTCGCTGTATCCGGCCAGCAGCTGGCGGCAGGGCGGCTGGATCTGTCCCGGGTCGTCGCGGTTGGGCATTCGGCCGGCGGACACCTAGCGGGCTGGCTGGCGCATCGTACGGTGCTGCCGACCGATGGTTTCGATGACAGCGCGGACGCCAGCCCCCCTGGCGACGTCGGGCCCAGCGGTTCCGTGCCGGGTGGCGTCGCGTTAATTGGTGCGGTGTCCCAGGCCGGGGTGCTCGACTTGCGCGGAGCCTGCGCGGAAAGACTCGGCAACGGCGCCGTCATTGATTTCCTCGGTGGTACCGCCATCGATTTTCCGGAGCGGTACGATGTCGCGTCCCCGCTATCCCAGGTCGGTGATGGCGCTCGGGTGATATGTGTGCACGGCACCGCCAATGACGACGTCCCGTTGTCGCAGTCGGAGCGTTACGTGGCGGCGGCCCGTGCCGCCGGCGATCCTGTTGAGCTAGTCCGACTGCCGGGCGTCGGACATATGGACCTCATAGACCCGGCGCACGAAGCATGGGTCACGTGCCGCACGCTAGCGCTGCGGCTGTGTCAGATGCCGCCGAGCTAGATACTTCAATTCCAGACGGGCGATGACCGCTAGTCCAAAACCGTTATGACACGGGCGAAACCACGATCACGCAACGGGATTGTCGGCGTTAGGCTCCAGCACTACTCGATAGCCGAGTAAGTCGACGCCCGGTACAGGCTGCCAATCGCGTTCGGGGTCACGCTTGAAACCCAGTTCCTCGTACAGGCTCCGCGCAGCGCGCGCGTCGTCCATGGTGCTAACCACGACGGCGTGCCGCCCAGTTCGTTCGCGCGCCGAATGCAGGCACGCACTAGCGTCGTGGCAACACTTCGCTTGCGCGCTTCAGGAGCGACCGCGAGCATACGGAACTCCGCTTCACCAGGCCGTGCCACATCGGCGTACTCGCCGCCGAAACCCACGAAGGTCACGGTCCCGACCAGGTGCCCGTCCACCTCGGCGACCAGCAACTCGGCCTGTTCAGCCCGATGCTCCGCATCACGCAGCCGCGCGGCATAGCCTTCGTTGCCCATCGAGTTGTCCGCTGCATACGCCCGGACCGTCAGGTCGCCCACCTGGGCGTACTCGTCCGCGCGAGCGGGGCGCACCGTCATCATCAGGCCGCGACCGATGATACGAAATCGACGACTCGTCTGGCGGCGTCGTCCGATTGAGTCTCGAACTCACCTGCACGTCGATCGAAGAAGCTGTGCGGCAGCTTCCGATACACCACCACCTCGTGTGCGACGGACTCATTTGTCAGGGTGCCCTGCCAGGCTTCAATCTCATCCGAATCGATGAACTCGTCGGCCCCGCCGAATATCGACAGCATCGGGCATGTAAGCCGGTCGACGAGCATGTCTGGCGCGGGCAAGTCGCTGCGCGCCGCGCCACGCGTCTGTGCGTAGAACGCGACCGAACCGGCAAGATCCAGCTCCGAGCAGGTGGCGGCAAGT
>JBDTAR010000054.1:0-15967 GCA_039924545.1 Nakamurella sp.
CCATCGCTGTACCGCGAAGCACGCCGGTATCGCCGACACCTGTGGGCAGAACGTGGGCACATTTAGGGCAGAGGGCCGCTCGCATCTTTTCGAACAGTAACGAAAAACGTCCCCCACCTGGCATTAAGACTCAAATGGAGGACGAATTTCAGCGCGGTAGCGGTGGGATTTGAACCCGCTTAAGAGTCCTGGTCGGTGCACCTACATGCGCTCGGAGCTGCGATTATTTATCAGCGGCGATCACGCAAGTCGGGCTGTTTCGCCGGAGATTGTGGGCAGAATGTGGGCACGCCAGAAAAGGCGACTGGGCAACGAGCGCCGCATGATCAAGCCGAAACTCCCATTCCCGGAATCTGTCGGGTCAGTCACCCGCGCCCACGAAGTCGCCTATCGCTGACGGTAGCTCGAGGACTCTCGCGGTGGCTACCGCCTCGCGCACACGCCACAGCAGCGCGATGCTGTCGGGTCGCATTCAGTCCTTCACTGGTCTCGTGCAACTGCGCTGCAAAGTGCAGATTCCGCCATACTTTACGAAAAACTGGATCGATAGTCCTACCTACACGATCTTCCAGGGCCCTTTTCAGCCCGAAATAGGGTCCACCCGGATGAGCTCATCGCTTGCCGAAAAGCACGATCCGCCAACACCGGTCGCCTACAGGAAACGGGTCCTTCCGATGCCATTTCCCATCTCCCGAATGAAGGTGTGCGTCGCTAGAAGCGAGCGAAGAACTCGTCGAAGGCGTCCAGGTCGTGGATGTGGAACCAACGTTCCTTCTGCAACCCATCGCTGAAATGCATGACCGAACTGGCGTCGAAGAACCGCTCCTCGGCGTCGACCGTTGCGCCGAAGCGCTGGGCAGCCAGCACATGGTCATCACAGCCCGAAACGCTCACGTCCTGCAGTTTGAAGGTGCCGTTGGTGCGCCGCATGATTTCTTTCAGGTACGCCACCAGCATGCTTCTACCCTCGAAGTCTCTGGCCATCCACGAGGTCCCGGGCAGGTGCCAAATCACATTCTCGTCGATGGTGGTCGCCAGCGTGTCGAGGTCGCTAGCACGGAAGGCGTCGGCGGCTCGCCGGTACGTGACTGCGTCGGGGTGGCCGGTGCTGATAGTCGGAACATCCGTAGTCATGCGGCAATCATCCTCTCGTAAAGCTTCCCCGCACCCGCGCCAATTTTTCTGCCTCGATCCCAGCCGGTGTGGATGTCTATGACACCGACTGGCTTTGTATGGCTGGGCAGACGATCGTGGGGGTTTTAGTGCAGGTGTTGTTGCGCGGTGTTGAGGAGCGTCTGGCTGATGGTCTGGTCTTGGCCGAGGGCTGTCACGGAGTCCAGTCCGGCAGCATCGGTGAGGAAGTCGGCGACCGACTTCGGCAGTGAGCCGGGCGGGGTGGTCACGATCGGGCTGCCGGTCGCTCCGGCCAGCGGCCCGACGCTCAACGCGTCGGGGAACCCGATGAGACCGTTGACCAAGTAAACCGTGGTCCCGCCGTGGACGGGTTGAAGTGCCGCCCGGGCGAACTCGTCCAGCCGGGCGGAGGTGTCGAACCGATCCGTGCCCGCGATGCGCTTGGTGCCGGTCACGCCCAGCCCGGCCAGCTCCGCGACAACGCCAGGCGACACGCGGTCGGCGCCGCCGAGCACGATGACCTGCCGGATACCGAGCCGTTTGATCTCGGCGGCCACGGGCCCAGACAGCGTCCCGGGCTGGGTCAATAAGACGGGAATGTGATAGCCCCCGCTGATCGCGCCGGCGGCGAGCGCGTCCGCATTGATCTCACCCGACGCGAGAAACGCCGTCTTCAACTTGGGTCCGCCCGCTGTGAGCGACACTGTTCCAATCGGACCGCCCGCATCGGCCGCGGCCGCCGCCGTGGCATACCGATTGTCACCGGCGACCCGCACCAGTGTCACCGCGCCGCCGCTGGCCACCCTGGCCGCAGCGAGCGCCTGGCCTGCCACCTGATCCGACACCGAATCGGATCCGCCCATGACGTAGATCGTGCCGCTAGCCCGGCCCGCATACAGTTCCCGCAACGCGGCCTGGATGCTGGGAGGAAGGGTGCGGGCCTGGGTCAACAGGATCGGCGCGTGCCGGGCACCGGCCAGGTAGTTCGCCGATAATCCGTCGAAGCCCTGTTTGGCGCTCTCACCGTTCGCGATCACCACATCACCGTCAAATGCCGGATCAGCGGCAATGAACTCCTCCGCGATCAGCGCCGACGTATCGAACCGGTCCTTACCCGCAATCCGCGAGGCAGCAAGAACCGAAATCCCCGCGCCCGACCCCGCCGGCGCGGGTGCCGCTGGCGGATTCGACGCGGTCGGTGCGGACACGTAGCTGAACCACGCCGGGGCGCCGGCAGGGTTGGCGCCAGCGGGTGTGACGACTTCCACGTCGACGATTCCGGCCGCGGGGACCTGCGGGGTGGTGACGTGAACAGTGTTGTCGGAGTCGACGACCAGATCGGTTCCAGGTATTCCGTCGAAGCCGACCACGTTGGCGCCGGTGAAGCCACTGCCCGTAATCGTTACTTCGGTGCCACCACCGATTGGGCCGCTAGCCGCGTTCACGGCGGTGACCGCGGGCACGGCGCCGTAGAAGAACTTATCGGCGCTGCTGGTTGCGCTGTCGCCGCCGACCGTGTGGACCCGCACGTCGGCCGGCCCGGGGACACCGGCCGGGGTGGTGAGCTCGATCGCGTTCGGCCCCAGGTATGTCACCGTCGCCGCCGCGATGGCGCCGACGGTCACCGTCGCGGACGGTGCGAAACCGCTGCCCGACACAATCAGGTCGGTGCCACCGGCCGGTGCGCCCACATGGACGCTCAGCGACGACACGACCGGTGTGGGGGCGGCGGGCTCGTTCAGGCATTGCAGGGTGATGGTCAGTCCGACCTGGGGCGGCGGTACCGGGTACGGGCCGATGGTTGCGACGTCTTTGCCGTTGTCGCCATTGTCGTCGGCGGCCGTGCAGTCTGTTTTGCTGGCTTGGATCTCGTAGGAGCCGGCGCGGACGTCCCATTGGAACGCGCCGTCCTCGCCGGTGGTCTCCGGGTTCACGGCCGGATCGATGCCGGGTTTGGTGACGTCCACGGCCGTGAATGGGCCGGAGGCCGTGTCGGAGCGCAGGATCGTGGCTGTGGCGCCGTCGACGGGGTTTCCGTGGGTGTCTATCACCGTGCCGGACGGGTCGATTAGTGCGTTCGTCGGGTGCGGACAGGGGCCTAGTGCCGCGTCGAGTGCGGCGTCGATTATGGCGTCGGCGATTTTATTGAGGATGACGCCGACGGTTGTCTTCACCAGCCACGCGACGGCTGGCGAGAACACTAGCGCAAGGAGAGGGTCAACAATGGCGCTGAGTAGCACTTCCGCGCCGGCGATCATCGAGGGGGCGAGCGCGGCGGCCTCAGCCATGATCGCGGCTTGAATTGCCAGATGGATGGCTGCCTTGAGTCCGGTACGGTCGCTGAGGCACGAGGACGGATGCGCGACGGCCAGCGCGGTCGCGATCGCGCTCCTGAGTGTTCCGGCCTCTCCCCCGGGGAAGTGTGCGAAGACGAATTCGGCGACCTTGGCCAGCGCCGCGGATTCGGAGCTGTTCGGGCTATCGGCGAATAGCCCCATGGCGTGCGGGTTCATAATGGCTGACACGATGCCGACAGGCATTGCGCCTTTCGGATCCGGCTGTGTAGCCGCGAGCGCGCTCGCCGTCAGTAGGCTCGGGACGGCCGCAGACCGGAACGCGGACTGATGGAGGCCAGGGACGCTGCTCGCGGCGACGTAGTTGTAGTTACCGACGGTCACCTTGACGCCGGATGCCAACGTGACCACAACCGGCTCCGTGCCGTTTCCCGCCGGCGCGGTCACGGTCAAAAGCCCGTCATACAACGACTGCAAGTTGCTCGCAGGGTCCGTTCCGAACGTGACCGCCATCGCACCTGTTAGACCGGCACCAGTGATCGTGACGCTTGCCCCGCCGCCGGTCAGCCCGTACGCGGGCTCCACCGCACTGCTATCCGGGCAGATGACTGTGTGTTCGATGTTGACCGGCCCATGGATCGGGATCTGCGGCGGCAGCATGGCGATGTAGGTGCCCGACCCGGCCGGGTTTTCGGTCAGCGGGTACGAACCGTATACATAATTGCCGAACGGAAAGTTCCTGCCGCTCAGGGTCAACTGCCCGATCCCGTTGGGACAATCGGCTACCTGGATAGTGGCGGGCGTATTCCAATCAAAAATCGGTTCCCCATCGGCCGTGTATCCGACCAGGCCCGAGGTCACCGACACGCCGTCGCCCAGGAGGCTCGGCTTTAGCAGGCGCACCGAGATACCGCTCAACCCCCCGGGCGGCACCACCATCTCGCCGGTAGCGTCGGTTAGTAGCCCGCTGGTCTGCGGCGGATACACCGTCACGACCACCGAGGCGCCCGGTGAGGTTGTCGCGGTGAAAGCGCCCGAGGCGTTAGAGGCCGTACTGGTGCACACCGATCGTACGGCCGCACAGATGTCCACCTCCGCACCAATCACAGGGTGGCCGTCCTGATCGATGACCGCGCCGGAAACGTCTACCGGATGCGATGGCACCGCCATCGTGAATGGCCCAGCCGTGGCAGATCCCGCCGAGTTGGTCGCGGTCACCGAGAAACCGAACGTGCTCGCGTTGGCTGGCACGGTCCCGGTCAGCTCACCACTGTCCGGGTCGATCGCCAGCCATGACGGCGCCCCGGAGTCAAGCGCGAAGGTCGGCGCCGGAAGCCCGGTAGCGGCAAACGTGTAGTCCAGCGCCGCACCGGTTGTCACCGTTGTGGGTGGCGAGGCGCGGACGAACGCCGGAGCCACGGTGTCGCCGACGGCCAAACCAGACCCGTACCCGGCGGAAATAGCAGTCGGCGTCATACTTGCCGACAGTTGCACTCGCACGGGCGTGGTGGCGTCGGTGGTGGTGCCATCGCCAAGCTGGCCAGCGTTATTGCCACCCCAGGCATAGAGGTGACCATCGGAACCGTCCGCCAACCCGAACTCCCCGCCAGCGGAAATCGCGGTCGGTGTCACTCCTGTCGGCAGCGCGACCTGGACGGGCGTGTGCGCGTCGGTGGTGGTGCCGTCGCCGAGCTGGCCAAAGTAGTTGACGCCCCATGCGTAGAGATGGCCGTCGGAGCCGGTCGCCAACGCGAACCTGCTGCCAGCGGAAATCGCGGTCGGCGTCACGACTGCTGGCAGCTGCACTTTGACGGGCCCTCCGGAGTCATGGGTGGTTCCGTCGCCAAGCTCGCCGGCATCGTTGCGGCCCCAGGCGTAGAGTTGGCCGTCGGAGCCGATCGCCAAAGCAAACTCGGCGCCAACCGAGATCGAGATAGCAGTCACTCCGAACGGCATCGCCACCGGCGTGGGCGTGCACATCGCGCCGTCGGAGGCCGCACCGATGCCCAGCTCACCGTCTCCATTCCCGCCCGCGGCGTAGACGGCGCCGTCGTCGTCAAGAATGAAGGTGTCATCCATGCCACCGGCCACCTGCCGAGCGGGCACCGCGGACGGCAGGGCAAGTGCTATCGGTGGGGAGTTCTCGTCCAAGTTCCAGTTCGGGTGACAGTCATCGCGATCGCCCCACATGTAGGCAGCGCCGTCTGATCCGACCGCGAAACTCCGACCCCACCCACCGGAGGGCGCGGTCGATAGTGCCGTGGCCGTGACCCCGTCCGGCAAGGCCACCCGAGCCGGGTCGGGCTGCGCTGTGGAAGAGCCGCCGCCGATGCCCGTGCCCAATTGGCCGTGATCGTTAAAACCCCAGGAATAGACAGCGCCGTCGGATCCGAGCGCCAGATCCCAGGAACCCCCGGCAGCTAGCGCTGAAACCCGCACTCCCCCGGGCAGCGAAATTCCTTGCGGCGAGCTGCCGTAGTCGATCGGACTCCCAACCCCATTGGCAAGCGTTCCCCAGCCGACAATAACGTCAGCAGTCGACCCCGAAGCCCCAGCCCACGAAACGGCAGGCGCTTCAACCGCGACCATTGCCGCCACCACCATCGGCACCAAGAGGGCGTACAGCCACGGCAACCGCGCCGTCCAAGCCGCGCGCTTTAGACGATCACTCACGATTCACTCCTCTGGGCCGAACCACGATCAAACGAGCAACGAACGACGGAAACTGAACCAGCAATCATCCGAGTGCACCCACCGGCACCACATGACCAGCACGACAGTCTCCGGCGCTCGGTATGGCCCGGCTATGCCACCGCGATCACGGCCTCTGCGATCGCGATGATCGTCTTGTAGTTGGCTTCCACCCATTTGAAGGCGTCGCCAGGGAACGTGTATTGGGGGTCGTAGACGTTAGACGAGGCGACCTTGGCGATCGTGTTGATCTGCTGCTGCGTCAGTCGCCCCGTCCATGACGGCTCATTCCGTGACTGGCCGACCCCTATTCCGTAGGGCACGCTGGAGAAGGCCCCGAGAATGCTGTCGTCCTCGTCGAAGATCGAGACAACCGCGGCGCCGTGGAAACCGGCCAACGCTCCCCAAAAGCTGGTGTCCCAAATGTGGGTCGAAGCCGATAGCTGCCCCGACTGCTGGATCGTCACCACGGTTTGCATGTGTTCGTCGCGGCTACTGCCGATGGTGGTCACGCCGCTATCGCACGTCACAGGCCACCGCACGGCGGTGGTCACAGTCAGCTCGACCTGGTTAGAAATCAGTCCGGCCGCGTTCGCGACAGTTATCGTCGCGATTGTGCCGGGCGTCGTCTTCGAGCCGCACTCGTGGTCCTTGGTGGGCACTATGAAGCTGATCTGCGTGTCGCTCCACGACGTTAACCGAAATGCTGCCGCGTCGCCGGGCATTCCCCAGCTGATGCCGTTGTCGGCGAAGTGCACATACCCGAGCCCTTGGTCGACACCGAAATATTTACCGGTCACTACAATGACCGACCCCGGCCCGGCGCTGGCGACGCTGATCGAGGTGATCTGCGGGACCGCGGTGATCCGCAACGTAATCGGATTGGACGACACGCCGCCCCCCGCTACAACGACGGTGGCGCTGCTGCCCGGCACGACGGCCCATTCGCCGTCGGGCCCGCTCGGTTCGGGAACGATAAACGCGATCGCCGTCGACGACCAGCCCTTAATAGTGAAGACCGCTTGATTGTCGGGCGCACCCCAATCCACGCCACCGTCGCTAAAACCGACATACCAGGCGCCCTTCTGAGCCGGAAAATGCTGGCCCGTAATGGTGACGACCTCGCCAGCAGACGCGACCTGCGGCGAAATTGACGCGATATGAGGCGACGCCGGAAACGGCTGCGGCGGCAACGACGGCAAACGCACGTCAATTGGCGTGTCGATGAGCGAAGCAGCTACCGGTGACTCCGGTGTACTCATGGATCACCAGCTCCCTGGGCGTCCGAGTAGCAACATGATGGTGTGGAACACGGTAGGGCGCCGGAGCCTGGTGCACCCCAGGTGAATGCCTAGTCTTTTCGGCGAAGCGCGCCAGATCGAGGCCGTTGTGACGTCCGGTCGCGGAATCGAAAATGAGCCGCACGCAAGCGATTCGGGTCAGCAACTCCTAGGGCGGGTCACGAGTGGTCGGGCTGGCCGATTACGTCACCGGCAATGAGGTTGGTCAGCTGCACACGTGATCGCACATCGAGCTTGTCGTAGACATTTGCGAGGTGATATCCGACGGTCTTGACCGACACCACCAGCTTTGCGGCAATCTCGCGGTTCGTCAGGCCATCTCGTACCAGCCGGGCGACCACGACTTCGTGGGGCGTGAGCTTGGACAGGGAGCCGCGGTCCTTACCGGGCGTGGGCGCGCCGAATTGTGATAGTTCGGCTGTGGCCTCGTCCAGCCACGGGGTGGCACGAAGTGCAAGGAGTGCGGCGTGGGCGCGCCGGAGCGCCGCTATGGCTTCCTCGTTTCGTCCGCACCGGCGTAGCACGGTGCCGGCGGCGAGGTCGAACTTGGCCCGCTCGAATGGCCTTGCCGCGGCCGATGCGTAGAGCGGACCCGCCGTCTGAAGAAGCGCAGCGCCCTCGCCCGGCCGCCCGATCGCAGCGTGCATCCGCGCTCTCTCCCTCACCACCGCCAAAAGCTGCACCGGATGGTGACAGATCGCCGCGAACCGTTCCGCTTCGTCCAACACTGCGCCAGCCGACTGGAATTCACCAAGCGAGATCAGGGCTGCCGCGAGCATCGGCTGCCAAGGTTGGATGCCCGGCTCACGCACCCCGTCCAGGTGCTTGAGTTCCCGCATCGGTTCCAGCGCCGCGATGACGCCGGTGAAATCACGCCGGGCGTGGGCAAGCCTGGCGGCGGCGACCAGCGTCCATAGCCGGCTTGGCACGTCGTCGACGAGTGCCGCCGCCTCGCGCGCGGCGGTGACGTGGGCGGCTGCCTGGGCAAAGTTGCCGCGTGCCGAGTGCGGGAACGATGCGACAGCGTGCAACAAGGCCAGGGTCCACACGTTGCCCAGGTCGCGCGCAGTGGCGGCCGCATCTTCGGCGGTGACAATCGAGCTGTCCCAGTCTCCCAACCGGTACTGGGCGTCGGCCAGATACTGCGCCGCGAACAGGTTCGCATACGCCGGCCCCCGCCCACGGGTCGCCGCCACCACAACGGATAGATCCGAACGTGCCTGCGACACGTCCGCGTTCCACAGGCTGAGCATCCCGCGCCCGGCCAACTGATCCAACTGGGCCGCAGACGGATCTGCAATCGTCTCGGGCAGCCCGGTCATCATCGCTAGCGCATCGGCCGAGCGTCCCTGGATTCCCAGCGACAACGCCCACAACGCCGTTGTGTCATCGCGCACCGCGGCATTCTGCGGCTGCATCGCCAACGCCCGACCCGCCCACGTCGCTCCGTCCGCTCCTCGCCCACGCATAATTGCAGCGCGGGCCAGTTCGGCGCAGATCCGCGCGGCCAGTTCCGGGTCCTCAAGCGGTTCGACCAACGCCCAGGCCGCATCCAGACGGTCCCTCGCGGCCACCCACGCGCCACCCAGCGCATGCAACCGCCCCATAGTGAACTCCCGCAGCGCCGAAACCTCGAACCTAGCGATCGACTGGCGCGCGGCATCGATCGCCGCTAGCTCACCACCTTGCGCTACGCACTCAACCATTTGAAGCGTGAAACGCCGCATCGGCCCACTACCGGGCACGGACAACTCCGCGGCAAGCCGGAACCGCTCGGCTGCCAGGAGCCACGAGCCACTCCCAGCGTCAATATCCGCCCGTGACGCGACATCATTTGCGAGCGCCGAGTCGAACCCGACCGCTGCGGCAACGCGATGCCGCAGCGAACCGATACTGTCCGTCATCGCCAACAGAACGGCAGCGTCACGATGCAACTCGGCGCGCCGGGCGGTCGGGATCGCGTGGAACACAGCGGACCGGGTCAACGGGTGTTCGAAGCACACCCCGGACCTGGACACGACAGGCAACAACAGCCCGGCCGCGACAGATTTTTCCAGGGCAAGCGCAGGATCATGCACGCCTCCGAGCCGGGCAACCAATCGCAGCGGCAGCCCGTCTCCCAAAACTGCGGCGGCCTCCACCAGGTCCCTGGTCTCGCTGCTGCAGTCGGCCATCCGGGCACCGATGAGATCCGCATAACTATGTGGCGCCGGCAGCAGAGAATCGCGATCACCCGCCAGCTCGCCCACAGTGAACTCTGTCAGTAACGCCCGAAGATGCAGCGGACTACCGCCGCTGAGTTCGACGATCCGGGCCGCGGCGGCACGTGTTAGCTCATCACGGCCGAGGTCCTCGGCTATTGCCAGCGCGTCATCAACCTGCAGCCCACCCAACTTGACCTGCACCGCGACGTCGCTGACCAGTCGAAGCAAACCCACCGGTAACCCAGCCACCGCATCGTCCCGGCAGCACAACACCGCGAGCACCCGATCCCTGCGCATCCGGCGCAGCGCGAACACCAGCGCGCGAACCGACGGCGGATCCGCCCATTGAATGTCATCTACGAATATCACCAGCCTACTGCTACTAGCAGTGCCCAGGAACTCTAGCAGCGCCGCGCCCACCAATAGCGGATCTAGAATTGCCGGTTCCCCGGCAGTGACTCCGGCCAGAACGAGCGGCAGCGGCAGCGAGGTACCGGCCAGCAACTGGCTCACCAGCCCGTACGCGATCGCATCCTCATCCACCTCGCAAGTCGCCTGGAACACGACAGCGGGAGAAATTGCCGCCAGGAAGTCCCGCAGCAACGACGTCTTACCGAAGCCGGCCGGGCCATGAACAAACCCCACCGTTGCCCTGCGAGATTCGGTCTCGGCCCACAGATGTCGTAGCGTCGCCCGTTCCTTATCGCGACCAAAAACCTTGATTTCAGTCGAGTAGCGAAACACACCCTGCCGCCCAGCAAGCATCGGCGCTTCAGCGGAACCATCCACGGACAGATAGTACTTTCAAGCGTCGAATATGGCGCCCCAATGCGCCAATGAAATAGCCAGCGGCTCGGCCACCAATACGGCGGGCCAGACCACGACAACCCGCACGTCACCACCAGAGCGTCGCTACCGATCCCGACCGCCCCTCCAACGCCAGCGCCATCGCGAAACACGCCACGAGTACGGCCCCGGAGCACGAAGGTCCTACAGCGACCGCACCGCATCGTAATGAACTGCAAACAGGGCCGGGCCACCGTAGACCGTTGTTTCAGCCAAGAAGCACTTCCTAGGCAGAGAACATCTTGGATCGTTGTCGTCGATTACGGATCAGCGAATTCGTGGCGGCGGTAGTGCGGCGGTCAGGTTTCAGGCGGCTACTGGGCACACTGAGGAGAGTTACTGGGCTGATCTGTGGCGTCCGAATGGTCACTATCCGTGGCGGGAGCGCTCACGGTCATGGATTTATACGGCGGCGAGTAACCCCCGGCTGACCATGGCGACCGTATGGGCGAGGCCGGCCGTCATTAGTGCCGTTGCCATTTTGTGTTCGCGGATCTCCCACAGCACTTTGGCGGTGTCCCAGGCGGCGTCGCGTGCGGCGTTGATGTTCCAGTTACAGATGACGTTGAGAACGTTCTGGACATGTCGGTCTACGGCGGCCACGTCGGGCGATTCGAATGACTGGCGCACCGACTGTTCCGCTGCATCGAGCAGGCTATCGACCTTGGCGTAGTCGTCGTGATGGCTACCGGCGTCGAGCTCGGTGCCGAGGTCGATGCACGTTGCCACGACGGCCATCGGCAAATCGAAATTGATGTGTGCGTTCATGCCAGCCAGCGCAAACTGCACTGGTTCGAGGCCGGCTGTGCTTCTAGCCGCGAACAACGGTGCCCAACACACCGGCATCGCCGAGGGTGGGCCGGACGTAGCATCGACGGCCGCGAAATAGCGCCCCGCGAACACCACGTCGAGGTGCGTCATGAATTCCGGGTCGGCGTAACCGTTGGTCTGCACCTGTTGGTTGACTTTCTGTGTCACGTCGAGGTACATCCGGTTGAAACACGCCACCCCGTCATCAGTCGGCAATGATGCCTCAAGTGCTTGCATTCGTTCAATGACGTGGGCAATAGGCGTGGCGGCCGGGCCGGAACCGGCTGGCGGGGAAGTCATCGGGCAAGGATAGGCCGATTTCGCACGCCTGGTCGGGCCGGACGGTCTCATGCGCAAAATAGTGCGCGGTTTTTCGAAACATGTACGGCAGCAGCGGTCTGCGACTAGCATCCGTTCTGAATCGTGAATGCGGAACTCGGTAAGCCCAGGTAGTCCTGGGCTGGATGAAGGCGTAGTTGCAACCGGGAGCAGGTCATCATGGCACTGTTGACGCAAACATCGGTGCGCAACGCCTCCGGTCGCGGTGAGTCCGTCGCCAAGACCGCCGGGAGGCCTGAGACCACCGAGCTGCGGTTGGCTGTGGTGTGCGATGGCGGTGTCTCGCTGGCAATCTACGAACACGGCGTGATCAAGGAGTTGCAGAACCTGGTCGTGGCCTCTCGCGTGTGGGATGCGGTTGCGCAGTATCCCACCGGTTCACCCGAGATAGCCAGCGCCCGCGCGGGGTTGACCGGGACGCAGCCGCACTACTTCGACGCACTGGCAGATCGTGTCGCAGATCCCGTGTCCGTGGTGATCGACGTCATTAGCGGCACATCGGCCGGTGGGATCAACGGTGTGTTCCTGGCGAAGGGACTGGCGAAATGTTGCTCCCAGGACTCGCTGACCAGTTTGTGGCTCGACAAGGGCGACCTCGGGAAGCTCGCGCACCGTCACCTGCCCGGCTTGGTGGGAGCGTTGATAGAGACGGTGTTGAGCCTGCCGCGTCATACCTTTTCTCGAGGATGGTCCCCGCTACACGGCGATGACATGTCGCAATGGCTGTTGCAGGCTCTGAACGCAATGGACACGTCGCCGCTTCAAGGGCTGCCCCCTGGTCAGGAGTCATTGCTTCCGACGGGTCACGACCTGGACCTCTTCGTCACGACGACCGATCTATCAGGGCTTCCCTTATCGTTCCCCTCACCCGATGGCTCCGCCGGGGAACACGACCGGACCCATCGGAAGCTCTTTCACTACGCAGCGGCGAATACCTCAGCTCCGGCCGCTGGCGTCCGATTCGGCCCGCAGGACAACTACGGGCTGGCCTTCGCCGCGCGCTGCACATCGGGCTTCCCCGGAGCGTTCGCACCCAACCGGCTCGATCATTTCCTTTCGATCGTCGAACCAGACCGGCATCTTGCCGACCAAGCGGCGCCAGCGGTGATCAACGACCAGATGCGCGAATACGTGTTGTCCGGCAAGAACCCATCGGTGGTGGACTTTTCCGACGGGGGCCTGCTGGACAATTCACCGCTCGATCATGTGATCGAAGCGATCGCGGCTAAGAGCGCGCAGAATCGCGTTGATCGGCGTATTTTGCACATCCAACCGGACCCGGCTACCTGGGCCGCGCCGAACCCTTCCGAGCCCGCAGCCAATCCGCACCTTCCCAGATATTTTGACGGCGTGCGGGCCGCGCTGGCCACCCGCACCTATCAGTCGAATGTTCAGCAAATGCTCGACATTCGAGAGCTGAATCAGATCATCGGCGAGGTCGGCCAGATCACCGTGAATATGCAATATCGGGTATCAAACTACCTGGACAGCTGTGCCCAGGCCGCCGGCGCCCCGACGTTGGATCAGGCGCGCACCTGGTCCGACCAGGTCCACTCCCATGTCACCGACGCGGTGGGCGCCTGGAACATCGACACGTACCGCCGGCTCAAGGTGTCGGCGATCGGCAAAATGATCTCCGAGGATCTCAACAATGCCTTTGAATTTCCGTTATCCACTCAGCACGGAAGCTTCGTCTGCGCAGTCATATCGCAATGGATGGATGGTGACGGTTTCTGGGTAGGTCGAGTCGACGGCGAACTGTCAGATTTCCTGAATGCGACCGACATGCCCTACCGAGAACGTCGAGTACGTTTCCTGCTCCAGGCCGTCAACGACTTGTACCAAATGACCGGCAATGACGCTCCTCCGGCATCGGCGATCAATTCGTTGAAGCAGGCGGCCTGGACCGAACTCAACCACATCCTGGCCTTCCGCTCGCAGACCGCGGCAACGGTGGCCTCCACCGCGGCCGATTTCCTGCGCTCTCTTACTACGCAGGATTGTCTGAACCCTGCGGCTTTCGCCGCAGCCCATTCCGACGGTCTCGGCGCTCTGGTCGCGGCATACCACGACGCACTAACCCTGTACCAGGCAGACAGCGCCCAAGCTCTCTGGCCGGTATTCACCGGGCAAACGAAAGACTGGACAGAGACTACACGTCGGGCGCTGCTGTATCGGTGGGTCGGATTCCCGCTGTGGGACGCGTTGATCTATCCGTTGATCGCGTTGTCCCGCCTGCCTCAACTGACACCAATCCAAACCCAGCGGATCAGCCCACTGGACAACACTCTCCTGCAACCAACAAATGCCGACGGCACGCCCGTAGCCAAACTGCTCGGCACCCGCGTGGCTCATTTCGGCGGATTCCTCGACCGAAAATGGCGAGAAAACGACTACCTCTGGGGCCGCCTCGACGCCGCAGTGATCCTGCTCGGAATACTCGGTAAAACCGCGTGGACAGACCAGCCCATCCCAGGAGCGATCACCGCCGTACTCGACAGCGAAGCCACCCGACTAACCACAGCCCAATCAACAATCGCCTCGCTCCGTGCCAGCGTCACCACATCCGTAACCAACGCGCACAGAGCACCCCCAGGGAATCATGAGGTCCTGTCGGCGACGTGATCAGACGCAGACAACGACAATCCCTATCGCAGACCTTTGGATTTCCGAGCCGCATTGGGGCGTGGTGTACGTCGTGGGCGTGGGGCGTGAGCGAACTGAAGGCTTCGGCCCGGCCGATTACCGCCGCGCTCCGCGCCGACGCCAAGCCTGGCCAGGGCTTGGGCACCCGGGCGGAGCGTATATAGCGCCGGGTGTCGGCTATCCGAGGAGTTCGCGGACTTTGAAGGTGTCCACGTGTTGTTGGAAGGCAGTGACCTTGCCGTCGGCAAGGGTGAGGACATGGGCACACCTGACCTCGGCCGGCTCGCCCGACACCTTGTGCTTCCAGGTGTATTTGCCGTCCATTATCACGGTGTCACCGTCTGCGACAATCGTGCGGGGCACGACGGAGTACTCATCGCCAATCTCACCCAGACGCATCAAGACGGCTCTTCTTACTTCAGGTGGGGGCTGGTGAGTCCGCCAGCGATCAGGAGCATGCGCAGCCGGTAGTTGTCTCGGTTCCTAAATCCGCGTGCGATGCGTCGGTGGAGTTCGATTAGGCCGTTCACGGCCTCAGTACCACCATTCGATGATCGGGCCGTGGTGAAGTAGGCAAGGAACGCGTCCTTCCATTGTCGCAGCGTACGTCCGAGCCGGGCGATCTCCGGGATCGGACACGACGGAAACGACGCGAGGATCTTCTCGGCGATGACGCGGCCGTTGGCCAAGTTTCTGTGTGCGAAGGCATCCCGCAGTTGCTGGGCACACTGCCAGGCAACATGCACCTCGTCGTAACGCTCATCGGCGAGGATCGCTTTCTCCGGGCGGGCTTTCTGTTTGTCGGTGAGTTTCTCCCGGCCGCAACGCAGGATGGTGCGGATGCCGTGGAGTGGATCGCCGGAATGCCCGCGCCGGCCGAGCACCTCCTGCTGGACACGCCGACGAACCTCGTCGAGGGCCTGCGAGCCAAGTTTCACGATGTGGAAAGCGTCAAGTACGGCGATGGCGTCTTCGAGTTGGTGATCGATGGCGTTCTTGTATCCGCGGAACGGATCCAGGGTGGCGATCTACACCTGGGCGCGGAACTCGGCGTTTCGCTCGGTGAGCCAGTCGCCGTATGCCTCGCCGGAGCGTCCGGGCACCAAGTCCAGCAGCCGGGCATGCACCTTGCCATTGCCGTCTCGGGTCAAATCGACCATGCCGGTCAGCTCTTTCGGGCCCCGTCCACCCGGATCGATCGGTCTGGTCGAGACGTGATGCCATAGACTGGGGGCACCTCCCGCTTGGAAGCGAAGCGCGCGGGGGAATCGTCGACGCCCAGGGTGGTGACGCCGTTGAAGCGTGACTCGTCGCCGGCCATCGCTTCTAGCAGTGGCGCGATCGAAGTCCAGACGGTTTGCCATGAGCAGCCCAACTGCCGAGCGATCCCGGACACAGAGGCGTGTTCACGGCGGATCTGGCCGATCGCCCACCAACACGCACGCCGAGTCAAAAGCGCACGCGCAAAAGCGATCTCGCCGCCCTGCTCGGTAAACGAGACGCCACACACCGGCATCGGACAGCGCCAGGTGCGTTTCCGCCACACCAGACGAACCGGCATCCCGAAACACGGCGTATCCACCAGTTCCACTGTCCGCCGGCCGTGGCTCGACGAGACAACACCACACGCCGGGCAACCCACCGGGACCGACGCCGATTCGACTGACACCTGCAACAAGCGGCGGCCACGCCGATCCGCCGC
>JBDTAR010000055.1:0-17772 GCA_039924545.1 Nakamurella sp.
GCGATCCCGGACACAGACGCGTTCTCCCGGCGGATCTGGCCGATCGCCCACCAACACGCACGCCGAGTCAAAAGCGCACGCGCGAGGGCGATCTCGCCGTCCTGCTCGGTGAACGAGGCGCCACACAGATCGGTGGGGCAACGCCAGGCGCGTTTCCACCACAGCAGGCGCACGGGAATACCGAAACACGGCGTATCCACCAACGTCACAGACCTTCGGCCGTGGCTCGCTGACACCGCGCCGCACGCCGGGCAACCCACCGGGACCGACGCCGATTCGACTGACACCTGCAACAAGCGGCGGCCACGCCGATCCGCCGCCTCGACGACAGCAGTGACATGCACACCGTCGAGTCCGACCAACCGGTCACAACGGTTGCAATAGCCGGAAACAGCACACAAACACGCGCCAATAGACGCCGTAGAATCACACATCGTCGAGGCCTTCTTCGATCGGGTAGCTTCGTCGCTTCCGATCATCAGGGAGGCCTCGACGCCTACCTGCTCACCCCGTCACCGCGAGTCGCTCACACCCACCGCCCCACCGCAAACACCAAGAGCCGTTTTACCGCCCTTGCCGATGATCTGGATGCGGCGCTCGCCGGGCCGGCCCGACATCGAATCGATGCGCAAGTCGAGCAGCTCGGCCGAGCGCCTACCGGTGAAGAGCAGCGTGGCCAGGATAGCCACGTCCCGCTCGGGCCACTGCCGGCGGGCGCCCTTTACTGGCGTCAGGGCCGTTTGCAGCAGGATCTCCGGGGTGTCCTCACCAGACAGGGGTTTGGGGGAGCGGCGGGGCAGTCGCGGTTTCGGGATCGCGGCCACCGGGTGGCCCTCGCGCACGCCCTCGGCGACCAGGAAGTTGAAGAACTGGTTCCACGTCGACCAGGCCCGGGCGATCGACGTTTTCGCATGGCTGTCGGCGAACCAGCCGAACTCGTCCCGCACAGCGGACACCGACAAATCGCCTACGCGCAGCGCCACGGGCGTGGTGCCAGGTACGGCTGCTACATGCTGAGTGATCGCAGAAAAATCCCGCCGGTACGCGGCCGTCATATGTAGACTGTCCTTCCGCGGCCGGCGGGTCGAGAAAAACAACTCCACAAGGCCCGCCAGCGACGACCCGTCGTCGGCCGCCGTGACACTGTTGCCGACGACACTGTTGTCGGTGCGATCGGGCATGCCACCACCAATGCACCGGACGATTAACTTCGGTGGGGAGGCGCACCGATAAGTGCTGCATAAGGACCGTAGTGCGTGGCCGGTTTGCTCAGGTTGATTCGGTGTGCGCGTTTGGCCCTGCTGCGATGATCTGTCGGTAGGTCGTGGGCTCCTACCGCGATTGAAGGCCGAGCAGCGTTTGGAACGCGGCCATCGGCGTGTGGCGCCGGTTGTAGCGGAATACGAACTCGTCCAAATAGACCTGCAGGTGCTCGCGGCTGACATGGCGGTACGTCCCACGCAGCCAGGACTTCAGGTTGCTGATCGCCCGGTGCACGCGCGGCATGACCGGGTCGGTATCGCCGTCCCTCTTCGTGGCTCGCTGGGATCTGGGTTGCCAGTCGTAGCCCTTCTTCCGTATCGGTGCGTAGCCCATCCATCCGTCGGTGTGCACGATCGCCCCGGGCACGACGGTGTCGGTGATGAAGGCGCTCAACGTGTCGCCGGATGCGTCGGGGATGACCCGGATCCGGCCCGACCCCGCGCCGCGCACCTCCACAGCGACGGCCACCGACGCGGCTTTGGCCGTGGAACTCCGGCCGCTGCGCCGACCGTGCTCGACGCCGCCAACCTCGCATTCGTCGACCTCGACCTCCACGGTCAGCGGCGTGCGCTCCGGGTTGACCATGGCCCGGCGCAGCTTGTGCAGCATCGCCCACGCGGTCTAGTGACGCGTCAGCCCCAGCTGGCGTTGCAACTGACTGGCCGAGATACCCGGCGTTGTCGTAGTCATCAAATACGCCGCCCAGAACCACAGATGCAGCGGCGTGTGCGTCTTGTGCAGCACGGTGCCCGCCGTCAGCGACGTCTGACGGTGGCACGCGGCACATTCCCACAACCGCCGCGTGGAGATCGGCCACGCCACGCCGCCTCCGCAACGGGACACACGAAGCCCGCCGGCCACCGGCACTCGAAAAGGTACTCCATGCATGCCCGCTCGTCAGGGAATCGCGCCTGAAACTCCAGGATCGTCCGCGGAAACGACGGCCTCGGCACACACTCAAACTACCTGAGCAAACCGGCTACGCAATAGGACCGTTATGCAGCACTCATGGTAGGAGAGAGGCATTTGAGCTGGGGTTTTATCCTGCCCGCGCAGACTGATCGTGAAGACGTTGCATGGTTCAGCGAGTCTATACATGCGGCGCTGACCAAGGACTAAGCCGGGCGTCCGCGTGATTCGGGCACCGTAAACGTTTGCTCGAAGTACAGCTGCGAGACGTATTGGGAACTCGGCAACGCGGGCGTCGGTTCGGCGTCCGCGTTGCCGAATGGCGCGACCCAGACCGCGGCGCGCACGCGGATCGTCGTTCGACGCCTACCGGCACCGATGCCACGCAGTCCCCGCCCTGCGGGCTTTCCATTGCCGATACGTCACTGTGACGTAATAACGCGCAAAGTGTCTCCTGCTTGGAGCTATTCGACAATGTCGGCTGTCCAGTTTGATATCCGATCTGTTTATGGGCGCGGGGTGTGGTCGTTGGGTTCGGCGTGGCCACGGACTCGTCCGTTCGCGCATTATCGGGCATCGACGGGGAAGCCTGGTTACCGAATTGGCCCGCGAGTAGCGGCGAGGGTGCAGACTGAAGGCCATGTCAGCGGAGTCTTATCCCGATGTTCTGGAGCGGCTGTTCGCGGAGTTCGGCGACCGTTATTCGTTGGCCACCATCACTGAGGTGGCCCGCGGATGTGCGGAAGACCTGCGCGGCCAGGTCCCCGATAGTGCCCGGCTAGAGATGTTGGAAAGACTGGCTCGGCAGCGACTGTCGACTCCGTCCGCCCGCTGAGCCGGTGCGCATGTCCAGAGATGTCATGGAACGCGGCGCCCGCGTTTAAACGGCGCGCCTCTGACAGGTGATGAACCGGACGGTCCCACCCGCAGATCACGTTCCACGCGCGGGCCAGCCCACGGATCCGGGTTGGTGGACGGGGCTTCTGGACCTTCATCGAGCGAGCATCTATATTATTGATGGACGATCGACTTGAAGGAGGCTGGCGGTATGACGAGCATCGAGGAAGTCCTTGAGGTCTATGGCAACGGGATCGACGCCGCCGATTTCGCCGCCCAATTAGACCAGGCGATGAGGCGTCGAACCGTCGGTGATCCGCGCATGCTGTCGGCACATGCCCGGAGCGTGCTTGCCTCGGTCGGCGTGCCTGCCGCCGACCTGAACCAGCCGACGGCTCGCGGCCTGGTCGATCAGGCCGCGAGGCTGCTTGCCGAGAACTCGTCGGCGCTGTCGACGGCCGCAACGGCTAAGCGGCTGGGCAGATCAGTAGTTCGGATCCGCGGCGCCATCGCCGACGGCTCACTATATGGAGTGAAGGTCGGGCGCGACTGGTTGGTCCCGGCCTGGCAGCTGGGCGACTCCTCCCCACTTCCTCATCTGCGCAAGATCATCGCCGCGATCCCGCCCGGCACCTCCGCGATCGCGATTGGGCGGGTCATGACCAGCTCCACCGACGAGCTGTATATCGATGGCAACCCGTCGTCTCCGCGAGACTGGCTGCTCGCCGGACAAGACCCGCAACCGGTGATCGAGATCGTGCGTCAGCTCTACGCATGGTGAAACTGCCGCGCGACCCCGGCGCGCTCACCATCGAAGACGCCGACCTGGCCGACTGGCGTCACCACCGGCTGGTCAGGATCCACGGCACCGCGGGACCGCACTCCCTGCCGTGGTACCAGCTGCGCCACTTCGGGCCGACCCGAACCCGATTCGACCCGCACCCGCCGCCACCGGCCATCCACGCCGGCTTCGCCGTCATGTATGCCGCCGCCGACGTGGACACCGCACTCGCCGAGGTCTTCCAACTAAGCCGCACCATCGAACCTGCCGCCCCCAACCGCCCCTACCTAACGATCTGGACGGCGGTGCGCGCCCTGCGGCTGCTGGATATACGCGGCACCTGGCCCCTGCGTCAGGGGGCATCGCACGCCATCAACACCGGACCCCACCCCGTGTGCCGGCGTTGGGCCCACGCCATCGCGACCCACCCGACGGCGGTCGACGGCCTGCTGTATACATCCTCGATGACCGGAACAGACGCCACCGCACTGTTTCTACCCGCCGCCGACTCTTTTCCGCCGAACCCAGAACTGTCACTACCCCTGAACGACCCCGGCCCGGCCGGAGCACTACCCGCCGCCGCGGACCGCATCGGCTACGCCATCACCTGAGTCGATGTCGCGCTGTTGAAGAAGGCCGAAGACCGGGCACTCACCCGCTCGATCGCCCGCTGGGTCTACGACCTTCGCGACGACCACCGGAACACACTCGTCGACGGGGTCGAGTTCCGCTCCCGACTCGGCGATGAGATCTGCATGTGGGCCGTCTTCGAACGCTCCCCGACCAGACCAGGCGCCACAGCTGTCTCATCACCCCGGAGTGGAACGCACCCTTCTCCCCTGACACTCCCCGAACTTGTCGACGCCTTCGCAAGTGTAAGAATTTCGGCGTAGTGACCACCCACTGTCTGACTGACGGCCCGTTGAGGGGTCTGTCCCTGGATCTGATTTGTCCTACGACCGCGTGCCTATCAGTATGGACAAACACGGTTGTCCATACACATCCTCTGGAAAAGCCCATAGGAGAGTGTTGGAACCTAGGGATGCGCTGATTATTGGGCTGGCCCCGGGGTTTGGTTTTCGGTGCTGAGAGTGCCGTGTGCTGCTGCGTATGGGACTGTTTGTCCAGGTAAAATTGGTTGATGGAAGCTTCGCAGCCGAGTTTCACGGATGTCGAGTACGGGCAGCGTCGTAGACGCCCACAGCGCCAGGAGTTTTTGGCGCGGATGGATCAGGTGATTCCGTGGGCCGCGTGGATCGGCCTGATCGAGCCGCACTATTTCAACAAGAAACGCGGCCTCAAACCGGTGCCGCTTGTCACGATGCTGCGCATGTATCTGCTGCAGGTGTGGTTCCACCTGTCCGACGAGAACGTCGAAGACGCGATCAACGACTCGCATGCTATGCGCCATTTCTTGGGCTTCGGGGTGCGGCAGGTGCCGGACGCGACCACACTGCTGCACTTTCGGCACCTGCTCGAGACGCACAAGCTGGGTGAGGCGATGTTCGACCAGCTGGGCGCGGTCTTCGATGCCAAAGGTTGGATTATGCGGGGCGGCACGGTGGTGGATGCGACGGTCATCGCCGCACCGTCGTCCACGACGAACGCGACCGGGACAAGGGATCAGGAGATGCGCCAGACGCAGAAGGGCAACCAGTGGTTCTTCGGGATGAAGGCCCACATCGGGGTCGATGCGGCGCCGGCTATGTGCATACCGTCACGGCCACTGCGGCGAGCGTGCACGACCTGGATCAGGCGCCGCTCCTGGTGCGCGCCGACGATGAGGTGGTCTATGCCGATGCCAGCTATCAGGGCATCGCCAAACGAGACGATGTTGTCGCCGATGCGCATCTGTCGAGGGTCGGCTACCGGATCTCTGCGCGTAAGGGGAAGCTGAAGACCGTGGTCGGCCCGGACCGGCAGATCGAAAAGACGAAAGCGTCGGTCCGCTCGAAAGTCGAGCACCCGTTTTTGGTGTTGAAGCGTGATTTCGGCTTCACCAAGACCCGGTATCGAGGCATGGTGAAGAACCTGAATCGGCTGCATGTCGCGTTCGCATCGGTGAATCTGCTGATGCGGGCCCGCGCCGTCGCGATCATGACCGGGTAGGCGTGGCGGTAGCCTGCCCGAAACCAGCCGGTGGGCCCTGAAATGGAGGTGAAACACCAAGCCGAGCAACGAAAACCACCCGACTCACGCCCGACCGGCCTCGAATCGACTCACGCCCCGACCGCAACCCCCAGCACCGCAATGATCAGCGAATCCCTAGAAGCCGTACTTTTCTTGGCGCAGCCGAAATGCCTTCTCGCCGCCTTCCATCACCGACGTGATTTCGTTCCGCACTGCGGCAACGTCGATGGCGCCCTGCTCTTTGATGTGACCGGCCGATTGGTCACCGGCGTTCAGGTAGGCGCACACAAGGACCAGGTCCGCGTCGCCGTTGACAACCAGGTTAGCGTTGTGGCTGGAGAAGATCAGCTGGCGCCGATTCTTGGACAGCCAGATCTTGGAGACGATCTGCAATACCGTGGCGCTGTCCAGGTCATCCTCTGGCTGGTCCATTATCAGCGGCGTACCGCTCTGTGAGAGGAGCGTCGCCCAGAGAGCCGAGGCTTGTTGCCCGGCCGACGCGCAGGCGAAAGGGATGTACTCGGCATCCTCAGCGCGGTACTCGAACTCCGGAAAGTCCGATAGCTCGGCCAGCGAGAGATCGAGCCAGCCGTCCGGAGTGAGTTTTGGAGTATACCCAAAACGGCATGGATTAGGAGTCCAACTGTCTCATCGTTTGGTGTCCCGACTCTGGAGTGGCGTCACTATCGGAGTTGTCGGAAGTGTTCACGCACCGTTGGCAGTAAAGGAATTTGTCATAGCTGTTGACGGTGAACAATGAATCGGATGTCTACCGTGCGTCAGACGTCCTAAACGGACGTATTCAGGCTCGTATAGACATTAGGCGCATGGCCGCGAGAAGTCAGCAGCTGCGCGGCCTGGACCACTATCGCGTTGACGATCGTGGCACCGACTGCAGTCGAGGTCGGTCCGACACGCTTGTCCAATCCTGGGATCCGCACCGAGGCGTCGCCTGGCTCGCCGTGGTTGTCAATGACAATGGCCGCGAGCTCATGCAGTCGTGGCAAACCGGTCTCCCGCGCACTGGGCGATGTCGCATGCGCGATACTTGTGACTGCGATGACAGTGGCGCCGGCGTCAGCAGCGATCTGCGCACATTCGACGACAGTGGCGTTGCCTCCCGAGTTGGAAGCGATGATGAAAACATCGCCGGCCTCCACCGTTCGGTCGGCGAGGATTGCAGCAGCAAGTCCCGGTAGCCGTTCGAGGGCGGTGCTCTGCTCGACGTTGTGGTGAATCATGAGGCCGTCGAATAGAAGTGGCTTGATTGCCACCAGGCCACCGGCACGGTAGTAGAGTTCTTCGGCCAGAATGTGGGAATGCCCTGTACCGAAAACATGCACGACATGCTCGGTGGCTATCGCTGTCGCCACCGCGTCAGCGGCGCGGTTGATCGAATCCCATTCTTTGGACCGGACGATATCGATCAAGGTAGCAACGGAACGGATATAACGAAGGCCGGCATCTTCGTCATTCTGAGGTTGCGGCAGATTTTTGTTTAAAGTCATGAGCAGTGCCTTTCTAGACGAGGGTCAAACAATTCAAGTGATCAGGATCCGTCGGCGCACCAGGTACATATCGCTTGCGTCTAGCCAACACGCGACGAGGCCTGCCGGACGAGGGGTTCGAAGCGTTCGAGCCCGACTACAGAGCCGAGCAGGCGCGCGCCATCGAGAGCGCTGCCCAGAGGTTTTTCATGAACCGCGAGGAGTCCTCGCCGGCAAGCGAATTCCACGATGTCCGGCACGAGAAGATCTGCGCCGGCGCTGACACCGCCCACGATGGAGAATTGAATTCTCTTCCCTGGTGGCTCCGTCCCTGCGCCAGCAATTATCGCGGATCCGATGTATTGAGCCGCACGCCTCATGATCGAAATTGACACGTCATCGCCGCTCCGTGCCGCATTTACTACGTTCATCGCGAATTCTGCGACGGAAGCGATGGCCGATTCCGAAGAATGTATGTGCTCGAGTATCCCGTCTATCGATCCATAGTCCGAGATCACTGATCGCAGGAGCGCCGCGGAACCACATTCCCTGCCATCTGCGGCTGACACTGCTGCGATAAATCCTCGTCGCCCGATCCACCAGCCCGATCCGTCATCGCCGGCCATAGGCCCCATGCCATCGACGCGGCGGGCAGTTCCCGTTGCATCGATGCCTAAGACGACGAGTCCCGTTCCTACTGCGGCGACTACGCCGCTGGTGAGTCCGCGAGCTCCGAGGAACGAGGTGAATGCATCGTCGCTGAGTATCAATCGGTTAACACCGAATTCATCGTTTAGTAGTCCGAACACGTTGTCGATAGGTCCGACGCTTCCGTAGACACTGGTGAGTCCGCTAGTAACGGCGTCGAAGGATGAGATGCCAGATGCTTGCGCGAGAGCCCGCACCGCTCCTTGCACGATGTCTGCGAGCGAACCAGATGGGCGATACGTGTCGATTCGAAAGATCGCAGGCTCGTGTCTTGTCGAGGTGATGATCCCTCGAAGGCCCGATTGGCCTATGTCGAACGCGAGGTCATAGCCGGAAACCACTTGGCACACCACCTTGCAATTCGATGCCAATGCGTTCATATCGTGGAGGCGTCTTTAGCGGCGACCAGCCGAATTCCCAATGACAACCACCTGGAAGCAGGCTCGTGCAACACGAAGGGTTACATGCCATGTCGGCAATTTGTTCTGTCATTGAACGCCTGCTGAAATCGGTGCTGCCCAAAGCTTGTTCAGGCCGGCTACCGCTGCAGTGACAATGGTGAGCGTCGATTCACCTGCAACGAGGCTCCAGGGGCCGTATCCGACCTCGTAGCCGCCATCAATCCAGTCCCACGGCGGTACGAGATACCCGTAGTAGTCGTTGCAGCAACCGCCGATCAGTGTCAGTGGCGCAGGGCTCATCGCCTTGATCAACGCTCCGAGAGCAGTGACCGGTTCGCCTGGAATTGCGACAAGGCCTGCCGCTCCTATCCTGATGAACTGAAGTGGGATCCGCAGTTGTTCGTGAGCGTTGCCCAGTCGCTGCCCGAGGCCGTCGAAATCGTCATCTGGTCGCTCGAACGAGTCCTCGCTGGCTCCTTGTGACGTGGAGCGCACCATTGAGCGTTTGGCGAGCGGCAGTTCGATCTGGACGGCGGCGACCGGTCCGCCTGATACGACTTCTGTGGACGTCGCTGTGGAATTCACCGCGTCAGCGACGGCAAAGGAAAGCAGGTCTGCGTCGCTCTGGACTTGTTCGACATTGCCCCATTCGTCGCTAAGCGGATTGACGTCGCCAGCGGCACCCTGGATGAAAAGCCCGAAGATGCCGATCCGGTCCAACGACGCAACTGCATAGCCCGGAAAGTCGGACGACACGACCGGGCGCGCTTGCAGTAGCACAGGGTGACAAGCAAAGTTCATCAACACGATCGGCTTTTTCCTGCCGCCGCGATGGGCGATCACCATGGAGAGTGACTCATCAGGGGCGAATGATGGAAGGTTGCCTACGCGCATGCGGCGAATGCGAGCGATTCCCGGCACCATGGATTTTCTGTTTACGAGGTGTGCCGGCGAGCAGTCACTGAAGGCCGCTGCCGCTGTATCGGCGGCCAATCCGGGCACCGTGGACGCCCACGTGAGCGTCGCAGAATCAGTGATTGTGGTGATTCCCGACGTTTCCGGAGTCGAGTGCGCATGTGTTGCAGACACGAGCACAGATGCGACCGGAACGTCGAGGCGGTGCGATACAGCATTTCGGATTCGGTGACCTAACGACTGCCCTGTTTCCGGCGAGGTGCAACCGAGCCCGATGAGGTCCGCGCTTATGCAAACAACAGTGTTCGGCCCGGACTTGAAGACGGCAACGCGCAGCTCTAATGGCGTTTCGACCCCAGTGAAGCTCTGGTGCCTCGGATTTACGCCAAGGAACACGGTTCCGAGGGGCGGAGTGATATCGCATCGCGCAGCGCCCACCGCGAACTCTGACCGGCCTAACGCACTCACTTCACACCCCCTGTGGCCAGTCCGTCAACGATTTTCCGAACTCCGATCATGAAGATGGCCACCAGAGGCACCGCCGACACGACCAGTGCGGCGAAGAGCGGGCCGAAGTCGACACTGTGTTCTCCGAAGAAAGACGTCAGGCCGACTGAGATTGGGAACTTATCCGGCGATCGCAACAGGATTAGAGGGTAGAAGAATTGATTCCATAGCGGCATGAAGTTGAACATCGCGACGGCGACGATTCCGGGGCGAAGGAGCGGGAGCATTACGCGGAAGAACGCGGAACCAAGGGACGCACCATCGAGCATCGCGGCATCCTCCAGGTCTTTTGGCAGCTGTCGGCAGAAGGGCAGAAGCACATACGTAGAGAATGGAACCCCAGAGGCCGCGTAGAAGAGAATTATCCCGATCCTGCTGTCGACCAGGCCGAACTTCGAGAACTCCTGAAAGAGCGGCAAGGCTGAGTATTGAATCGGAATCATAAGGCCCGACAAGAAGATGATCACAATGACGGAGCCGCCGCGCACATTCCATCTCGCCAATGCGTATGCCGCGAGCACGCTGATAAACGTTGCAACAATTGCTCCGACGCCCGCGTACAACAGAGAGTTGCTGATAATTGCGAAAAAATTGCCTTGGGACAAAGCTACTTTGTAGTTGTCCAGATAGAGATGCGTGGGAAATCCGACAGGATTAGACACGAAATCGGCGGTGGGCCGGAACGAATTCACAAGGACGAGGATGAGCGGCGCCAGCGCTATGCACGCGTAGCCCCAGACCACGACGCGGCCGATGGACTGCCCCGGTTTCCGGTAAGGCTGCCGCTCAGCACGCCGCTTATGCGCCCGAGAATTCTTTCTGGGTGCGGCAATTGTCGATTCTTCGCTCATTATACCCAACGTTCTGCCAATCTGCGATACCACAGCAGTGCGGTGGTGAATGCCAGCAGTATCAGCCCAATCATTGTCGCCATCGCGCTACCTACCCCGAGACCGTTTCCGGTACCAGTGAAAGCCAAGCGGTAGAACAACAGCCCGGCAACATCCAGTGCCCCGTTCGGAGCGCCGTTGACACCGCCCACCGCGTAGGGCAGGTCGAAGAGGTTAAAACTTGCGACAAAGGTCAACAGCGTTAGTACAGCGGCAGTCGGCGCGACGAGTGGCAGGATGATCCACCGGAATGTCTGTAATCCGGTGCAGCCGTCCATCTTCGCGGCTTCGTATATCTCGGACGGAATTGTCGATAGCGCGGCATAAAATAGCAGCATTGGTAGCCCGATACTTTGCCAAGAACTAATCAGAGACAGAGTTACGAGCGCCGTTGAGCTCTGTCCCAACCAAGGTGCGTAGAGGTTCCCGAGGCCTGTCGCGTGCAGTGCCTCGTAAACCGGGCCGAATATCGGGTTCAGAATCAGGTTCCAGAGATAGCCCACGATGATTGGACTCATCATGAACGGAAGTGTGTAAATCGCTTGCAGAAAGACACGCGACTTCGCCCTGGCACGCAATAACACTGCCAAGATTAGACCAAAAAGCAACTGAACTATAATACTCAGCAAGAAGAAAACAATATTATGCAGAACTGCCGAGAATAGCTGCGTATTGAACGGGTAGAGCGTGAACAAAGTTCGAAAATTCCCAAATCCGGCGAACGACACCGCAGAAGTGCCATTCCATTCTAAAAACCCCCAAACCACGGTCGCTACCAGCGGGTAAAAGATGAACGCGCCGTAGATGAGGGCCGCAGGCAGTATGAAGATGGCCGCCCATGCATGGCGTGACCATCGGGTGGTCACGCCATGCATGGTCGCAGTCGACTGAAGCATTTGCGACCTATCTATTTCTTCGGTGCGAACCACTGATCGAGGCCCTTCTGCACACTCGCAGCTGCGTCTGCGGGCGACATGCCCCCCGTCATAACATCCTGAACTGCGTGTGACACTAGGTCGCTGCAGGTGGGACTGCCGCCGTTGAGGTACGCGTAGCAGAGGAAGGTATTCGATTCTTTCTGTTGAATCGCATTGATTTCCTGGACCAGCGGATCTGTCGGCTTAGTGCCAGGGACTACCGGAATCATCGATACGTCTGTGGCAATGGCGTTGCCGAAATCTTTGGTCGTCATCCAGTTGAGCAACTCGAGCGCTGCGGATTGGTGCGGGGACTTCGAGTTGATGCCGAACGATCCGTCGACGTAGAACGTCACGAGCGGATGGTCGGAGGCTGCGCCGGGGCCCGGAGGCATCGGGAAGAACCCAAGGTTCTTGACGCCAGCCTGGCGCCATGTATCGATCTGCCAGACCCCGCCGGTGACCATCGCAGCCTTGCCAGACGTGAACAGTGTTTGCTCCCCTGGGTCATCCAGCGCGGCGAAATCCGGCGGAAGGTAGGGCATGATGTCTTTCATCACCTGAAACGAATCGACAAACGGCTTGTCCGTCATCTTCGTTTTACCGGCGAGGAAATCCGATGTGAATGATGGCCCGCCGTAGACAGCGGCGCCCATCGTCTCGTGTTTCCGCGGCTGCGCGTTGGCGTCCTTTGACTCCCATGACATCGGGATGACGCCAGCCTTTTTGAGGGTCTCGCAGGCCTGTATGAACTCGTCCCACGTCGTCGGTGCTTTCAGGTTGTACTTCGCGAAAATGTCCTCGTTGTAGAAGACGCCGAGGTCCTGCACCGCGTAAGGGACCCCATAGATGCCGCCGCTTTTCGTCGACCGGGCGGCATCGAGGATCGGCGTCGGGAACGCTGAAATACCCGGGACTGTCTTGTCGGTGATCGCGACGAGGGAGCCGCTGTCGATGTTCGGCTGCAAACCGCCGTAGGCCTGCAACGTTGCAATATCCGGGCCGTTGGAACCGGACAGCCCGGCATTCAGCTGGGTCTGATAATTCTGCACGGGATATCCTTGGTATTGCACCTTGATATTCGGGTGCGTAGCCGTGAACTTCGCGAATAGTCCGTTAAATGCGCTCGCCTGGTCGGGGAGCCAGCCCCACACCGTCAATGTCACTGGCGTATCAGTCGAGCTCGCTTGGGACTGCTGCGATCCCGTCGCACCGCCCGACGTGTTTGCAGAAGACGCGCCGGTGCTCGACGAGCACGCGGACACCACGAGCGCGCCAACACTCACAATCACTGCCGCCATGGTTCGGATGTGGTTTCTGGTCATCATGTACCGCCTACCTCCAACTAATAGCTGCCGATGGTTCATCTCTTTGCGCGACGCTTGGCGGTCCCGAGGTTCGCTCGAGGATCCGTCGGACGCACTGTCGAGCAGTCACGCGTCAGTTCGCGTGACGTTTTCGATTGCAAAGCGACCGACCACTGTTGATCTTCGAGTGCGGATGCCCTCCAACTGGATGTGAGATTAGCGCATCAAATCGCTGTGGTCTAGTCCTCTTCCGCCTTCTTCGAGCACGATCATTCAGATCAGCGGCGGCGCCGCAGTGGGGAGAAGCCGTTTCTTACCAACGAGAAGCGGTCAGAATGCGGGCGCCCAATCGGTGCGTGGTGCGCCAACTGCAATATATCTACGCTAGCGATTGGCCGAGTGGTATGTACCTGTTACTGTGTGCGTGGCGGGTAACGAGGTGCGCCCGGTCTGTGTATGCAATTCTGTCGGAGGGAGCGGCGCGCAGCCTGAAGAAATATGGTTTATAAATACGAAGTCATCTCCGAGCAACTGATCAAGAGAATCGGAGAGACGCTCGGACCACATGATGCGCTCCCGCCCGAAAGGGAGCTAGCGGAGGAATACGGCGTTAGTCGCATGACGGTGCGAGCGGCGATTGCGAAGCTGACTGAACAAAGCCGGGTCTACCAAGTGCACGGCTCCGGCACCTTCGTCGCGTCGATGGATGTGTCGAAAGCACCTCGACTGACGTCCTTCACAGAAGACATGGTCAGCCGAGGGTTCGATCCCTCCTCCAGCGTGCTCGGGGCGTGGACCGAGCCGTCGAGCCCGGAAGTCGCCGAGCGGCTGAAAATTGAACCCGGTACCCAATGCATGCGTCTGAAGCGACTACGGCTCGCGGATGGTCGGCCGATGGCACTCGAAGAGACCCGAATCCCGCAATCACTTTTCAGCCTCGCGCAACTGGATCTCGGCCGCTCGCTGTACGAGCAACTCACTGAGGCCGGATTGGACCTCTACCGCGCCGAGCAGGAGATCCGGTCGGTGTCGTTGACCGCGGCGGACAGCAAATTGCTGCAAGTTGACGTCGGCGCGCCCGCTCTATGCGTCGAACGCCTTGGCTGCTCGCGTCGTGGCAGCCCGATCGAGCTAGCACAAACCCTCTATCGGTCTGACCGCTACAGCTTCCGCTTCCCGATCACGCGCGACGGCAACGAGAAATGAGTGCCTGCTCCACTGCCGCTGGCGGGCCGACGAGCGGCGCCGTCACACCGGCTCGCGCGTTGGTTTCGGTAGCGGCAGTGTTTCTTCCGCGATGCGCGTCGACGCCTAGTACCGAAATTTGCGGGATCTCCAAGGGAATGAGGCCAATTTATGACAAGCATGTGGACGCTCGAGAGCTTTACCGCCGCAGTCGAAGGCAAGCTCATCGTGTCATGTCAGGCCCCCACGGGGCACCCACTGCGCGACACTGCAACAATCGTGCACCTGGCGCTGGCGGCACAGCTCGGCGGTGCGACCGCCATCCGGTGCGGAGGATACGGCGGTCTGGCTGATATTTCGGCCGTAGTGGATGCAGTGACGGTCCCGGTGATCGGTTTGACCAAAGAGGGGCGCTCTGGTGTCGTCATCACCCCCACAGTGGCATCCGCGGTAGCGGTTGCAGAAGCCGGCGCCACCATCGTTGCCATCGACGCAACAGGGCGCGACCGTCCCGATGGCTCCATGATCGCGGATTCTATTGACGCTGTGCACCAAGCGGGAGCATTTGTGATGGCCGACATCGCAACCCTGATCGACGGCGAATCCGCTATCCAAGCTGGCGCCGACATCTTGTCAACGACGCTGTCAGGCTATACGGACGACTCACCCGTGGGACCCGAACCCGACGTCTCATTGATCGGTGCCCTGCGCCACGCGTTTCCGGACGCCGTCATCACCGCCGAGGGCCGGTATCACCGCCCAGGTCAAGCTGCTGCAGCCATTCAGGCCGGTGCAACCGCCGTGATCGTCGGTACTGCAATCACCGACGCCGTCTGGATCACGCGACAGTTCGTCCACGACGTAACTGAAGCCGCCAGCAGAGTGTGAGTGCGAGCCGCAGCGGCCGCATGCCGCCGGTTCACTTTGATGGATCGTCGTGATCGCGATATTGCCCGTGGGATTGTGTTCAGGCACGGCTTTCCGGCGCCGGTCGCAGGTAGCTGAGAACGCTGTTAGAGGCGAGAGTGCCTGCGGTGAAATAGTTTCGCTGCACGGAATGCGAGTCTCCTACCGACACGGACCAGACCAACAGTGCCGAATATTCGAGCATCTACGAGTACCACAACATGGCCCCCGATGCCTATCTGTCGCGCCGAGCATTGGATCTTAGCGCGTGCAAGAGGTGGAGCCAAGACTGTGACCGCGCCCGGCCGGGCCACTGAAAAGATGGAAGAATCGGCCCACTCCAAGGACGAGCACCCGGTCTCAGTCTTGGAACGTTGATTCAGCCGCACAAAGTGCGATTTCCCCGACTCTGACCAAGAATTTGAACTGGCTTCATGTGGTGCCCGCGACCGCGAATCAGTTCGCGAGAGCCCGCACTGCTTCAATCCTGGCTGGGTAGGGCTTGCGGCGGCCTTTCCGGAACCCGCCAATGAGCCCCGAAACACCTAGCCGCACAACGAAAACCACCTGACACACCCAAGCCAATCACGATCCAGAGCGCGCCCAGACCCCGATCCGAAGTGCCGAATCGTTGAGCGCATCGCTCGTCTGCCTAGCGCAAGGTCGTGACCGGATCGAACAGCGCAGCGCCCAAATGAGTGGCGTCGGGCCATTCCGGGAGCGCGTATTCACGATGCGTAGTGCAAGCCCAACTAACGCGGACAAGGCACCTTGGGTTCTTGCGCGGCATCGACCAACGTGCCACAGCGGTCAACGACACCGGACCCGGCGATGTCGGTATCGGCCGCGACGACCGGGCTGACGAGGGACCGGCCGAAGGGCAAGGCCGACAAGGAAGCGGCGCCGCGTCGCCAGCCGCACGCAGCGATCCGGACGGGCCGTTCACCGAAACCGTGGCCCCGATAGCCGAGCCGCAGCCGACATCGACGGCGGCCAGCTGATTCTCAGACCAACGCCGCGCTGCAGCCTGGCGCGCCGACCAGCGCCACCAAGACTATGGCAACCCCGGTTACGGCTGCGGCTAGCGCGCGAGGCCGCCAGCGCGGCCCGAGGCCTCGGTCTCGCGGAGTCTGCGCTGACTGTAGGAGACCGCCTCGTGCCAACGGGCCGGGGCGGATTCTGCCGCTGGCTGCCGGGCGGCGGCAGGGTGCGCCACGTCGGCCGCCGCCGGCCGGTACAGGCCGGCGTTCATCCCCACGTAGTCGACAGCGTTTTTCAGCTCGTTGTCGGTGCCCCACTCGCGCTGAAGGTAGTCGATGACTTTCGCGCCGGCCGTCCGGCGATCGTCGGCGCCGTCGGCGCGGCCGATGGCGGCGAGTTGATGCTCGGCGGCCAGATAGATGGCCGGGCGGGCCGCGTCCCATGATGCCCAGTCGATGACTTTCGCGCCGCGCTGGGCGGCCACATCGGCCGGATCCAACCCGTTTTGTGGGGCGGGGCAGCGCACCTGCCAGCCCTCCTCGGAGAGCATCCGGCCTGCCTTGACGGCGGCCGCGATACCGGCCTGGTCGCTGTCGTAGGCGACGATGATCCGCGCTTGTGGCATGGCTTCGAAAAGGTCGGCGGCGTGCGCCTTGGTGAACGCGGTGCCGCAAGTAGCGATCGGCACCAGCAACTCGGGCGCGTATTGGGTAATAGCGAGCACATCCATCATTCCCTCGACCAGAACCGGTGTGGCCCCGGCGGCCAGGCGGGCCCGCGCGTCCGGGGTCAGCCCGTACAGCAGGGTGGACTTGTCGAACAGCGCTGTGGCCTTGGTGTTCAAATATTTCGGCCCCTTGTCGCCCAGGGCGCGGGCCGTGAATCCCGCTACCTGGCCGCGATCATCGACGAAGGCGGCCACCACCCGATCCCGGAACACGTCGACCACCCGGCCGCCGGCGAGAGGCCGGGCGAGCCCGGCCTCGATCTGCACCTGATCCGAATGACCCAAGGAACGCAGGTGCGCCCCGAGACGCACATCCGGCGGCGCGTAGCCCACCGGCAGTAGGCCGCCAGCGGTGATGCTCCGGCCGGCCAAATATTCGCTCGCCACGGTGTCCGCCTCGGCCCGCGCCCGGAAATACGCCCAGGCGTCCGCGTTTACGGCCGCGATCACCTGCGGGTCGGCCGAATCGGCCTTCGCCACGCTTGCCGGCTCGAAGGCGGACTCCTCCATGGGCTCGGCGGGAAGCCGCTCGGGCCCGGCCGTAGCCGGGGCCGGGCCGACGTGGTTTTCGGTGGCCGCCTCGGCCGGGCGTTTAACCGGGCGCTTGGCCGGGGCGCCGATCCGTTCCCGGATCTCCTGGAGGCGCTGCGCAACATTCGTGTCGATGCCCTGCACGTGCAAAAGGTCGATGATCGATCCCGCGGAAAGTCGGGCACGGTTACCGACCTCGACCATGCCCGCCCGCCGCGTGGCGGCCGGCAGATCGGCCCAGCCGGTGACGAAGCCAAGGGATGCTTCGTCGACGGGCAGGCCGGCGGCCGACCGCACCATGTACTCGGCGCTGGCGGCGACCTGCTCGGCGATCGCCGGATCGACCCGGCTGGCGTGGCGGCCAATGTGACGGCGGATCAACTCCGCATT
>JBDTAR010000056.1:0-5340 GCA_039924545.1 Nakamurella sp.
GCTACGCCATAGACTCGGCGCTGTGGTGGATAGGACGGTGGGACGCATCAGCGACGCGGATCGCGAACGCGTCCGCGACGCCAATCGGATTGAAGCGGTGATCGGTGACTATGTGGCGCTCAAGCGAGCAGGCGGTGGGAACCTGAAAGGGCTCTGCCCGTTCCACGACGAAAAATCCCCCTCGTTCACTGTGTCGCTGGCGCGCGGCTTTTATCATTGTTTCGGCTGCGGCGAAGGCGGTGACGTTTTCGACTTTTTAATGAAGATTGACCAGCTCAGCTTCGTCGAGGCGGTACAGCAGCTCGCGGAACGGGCCGGCATCACAATCACCATGAACGCCGCGCGCGGGATCAGTGGCGGGGAACGTACCAGCCGTTCGAAACTCACCTCGATCACGCGGGCGACGGCAGAGTTCTTTTCGGCGCACCTGGCTGACGACGAGGCGACGCCAGCGCGTACCTACCTCACCGATCGCGGCTTCGACGCGGAGGCCGAGCGCCACTTTGGCTGCGGATTTGCCCCGGGTGGTTGGGACACGCTCATGAAACACCTATTGGCTCAAGGGTTCTCGGTCGACGACATGATCGAAGCCGGAGTGGTCAAGCGCGGCCAACGCGGTCCGATCGATCAATTCCACCGTCGTCTCACCTGGGCGATTCGAGACGCCTCCGGTGACGTCGTCGGGTTTGGTGCCAGACGCATCTTCGACGACGACAAGATCGAAGCTAAATACGTCAACACATCGGGGGACGGCCGCCTCTATCGAAAATCGCAGGTGATGTACGGGCTGGACCTGGCCAAACGAGACATTGTGCGTGATCGCCAGGTGGTGGTGGTCGAGGGCTATACCGATGTGATGGCCATGCATCTGGCCGGAGTTACGACGGCGGTCGCGGCTTGCGGCACCGCATTCGGCGAGGACCACATTGGCGTATTGCGTCGGTATTTGATGGATTCAGACTTGATGCGCGGCGAAGTCGTCTACGTATTCGATGGTGACGCTGCGGGACAGAAGGCGGCGCTAAAGGCCTTCGATTCGGACCAGAAATTCGCGGCCTTCACGTTTGTTGCCGTCGCCGAAGGCGGCATGGATCCGTGCGACATGCGTCAGCGTCGCGGCGATGCGGCCTTGCGGGAACTCGTGCGTTCCCGCTCACCGCTGTTCCGGTTCGCCATCGGTCATACCCTTTCCGGCTACGACCTCGAGACCGTGGAGGGCCGCGGTGGCGCCTTGGCCGCGACGGCCCCACTAGTCGGACGGATCAAGGATCCAACTACCCGGGAGGGCTACATCCGCGAATTGGCTGAACGGGTCGGTGTGCCCGCCAGGGACGTGGAAGCTCGAGTTCGCGCAGAACGCCGCCGCACGGATGCCCGCCCTAGCGGACGTGCGGGAGCCCCAGTTCGCGCGGGCGGCGACCCGGCAATGAGCGGTACGCACCGTAACGATTCAGCACCGGCGGAATGGTCCGGGGCAACAGGTGCGCGATCCGGCGGACCAGACAATCAGCAGGGCACCCGAGGAGGTGCGCCAGACGATCAGCGCGGTGGACGCCCACCCGATGGTAGGCGTAGTCGGCCAGTGCGGCCCGGAGTGGTGGATTCAACGACCGTCGAGCGCGAGACCCTCAAAATCGCCGTGCAATTTCCCGCTGTCGTCGCCAATGGATACGCGCAAGTAGACACGAGCTCGTTTACTGACCCTGACTACGGGGCAGTGCACGCCGCTATCATCGCGGCTGGCGGTCCGGGTGGGCCCGCAGCATCATCGGACGCAGGATGGGTCAAAGAGATCCAGGCGCATCTACCATCGGGCGCACTGCATTCGCTGGTGACCGAGCTGGCGGTAGAGTCGCTGAACTATCGATCAGACGAGCCGGAGTCGCGGTACGCCGGCGCCATTCTCGCCAGAATGGCGGAGCGTCATGCCGCGGCACAGGAACGGGATCTTGTCGGCGCGCTGAAACGAGCCGAAGCTGTCGGCGACAAGGAACGCGCTGCGTTGCTCGCCGGGGACCTCGGCACCATCGGCGCTTACCGCAGGGCGTTAGCCGACCGTATCCGAGGAGCGGAGATCGCGTGAGATTGAGACTCAAGCGTGCCAGCATGCCGCCGGCACTCCGCGCGGCACTCGCGCCGGGCGAAGAAGTCACCGCCGCCGTGCCCGCTGATTCCGGACTTTCTCTCGCGGCCAGCCGGTTCGGTTTGTGGATTGTGTCAGGTGACGATGCGGAGCGCATCGACTGGCATGTGGTGTCCAAAGCCCGGCTGGCCGAAGGTGCCCTACATCTCACCATCGCCGATGAAGTAGCGACGTGGGCCGACTCCACAGTGTTATTGCGTGATCGAGAGCCAAGGACCTTTCGCCCGGAGCACGCCACTCGATTGACCGATGTGGTGCATCGACGGGTACGCGCCTCGGTCGCCGCGAGCCGACATATGGATTGGCCCGGAGCTGGGTGTTGGGTAGTGCTGCGGCGCATCGCGGGGCTCGATGGACTCACCGTGCAGGTCCGCCTAGACCACGGCACAGACCCGGCGCTGGCCGGGTTCGCGGAGGCAGTCAGTGCTGTGGTCGACCAGATGTGGCCGGAGCAGGTGCCGCGCCACGCAGACCGCACAGATCTGGACGAGTGACTTTAGAGACACGTCATACCTGTTGGTGGCGTGGCGCCGCAGCTCCGACTCGACCAACCGCCAATCAGCAGCGACAACCGTTACGTGCCGGGATCATTGCGAAGATGATCCCGGCACGTAGCGTTGCTAGTTGCGGCTGAGGCTGAGGCTGCGATTGAGCTTTTGTCGAGTTTTCACCGCAATGCTCGATCCACTGCCACCTTAATTAGTTGCGACCCTTCGAGAGAGCGGACGCAATCGCTGGAACGTTGAGTTCGCCCAACCCGGTCACGTTGTCGTAGCCCGGAGCCGTCTTCAACGATGAATCTTGATCCAGCGAGACTAGATAGTCATTGCCCGAACGAGCACTGGTGTAGGTGAGCGCTGTCGGCGGCTGGGGCGTCGTCACGTCGTTGAACAGGCTCGGCTGCGCCTGGTATCCCGCGTAAAGGGCGGGGTTAGCAAAGCCGGTGGTACGTCCACTCGCCTGCTGAATCAGCGCCATTTGGGCGGCCGTGATGGGCGAGGCCAAGCTCGTTCCGCCATAGGTGACGTACTGTAGCGGTTCAGTCTGACATGTGCCGTCCGGAGTACAACTCGTGATGGGACGGAATGCAATCTGGAACCCGGTGTATGGGTCTGCGAGTGCGGCCACGTCCGGCACCACACGCCCGGGCCCACCAGCAATAGGAGTCCCATCAGACGCAGCGTTGGCTAAGGCCGTTGGGACGACTCCCTTCTGGTAAGCGGGCTGGGCAAACATGGTGCTCGTGCCGCCGCCAGCGCCGCCGCCATTCAGGTTGCCCGGCAGTGGCTTGTAAGCGAATGCCAAATTGCCATTCTTGTTCAATACGATCTGATCGAGCATCGAGCCCCAACCGGTCGCGAAAACTTGCGATCCGCTGGCGCCGAAAGCCTCACTGGTGCCACCAACGGCGGTCACCCACGGCGAGCTTGCTGGGAAGTCAGGCGATACGTAGCCGAGGTTGACCGACTCGTCTCCCGAGTCTCCACTGGAGTAGTAAAGCCCGATGCCTTCACCGGCAGCCTGAATCTCGAGGTTCTGCTGACCGAGCAGATACGACAGTGACACGTTTTCCCCGGCATCGCCATAGCTGTTCGACACGATGTTGGCCAGCCCACCGTCCAAGACCGTTGACAGTGCAATGTCGAGGCCGCCGCCGCAGTTGAAGCCGCCCACGTAGAGGATGTTTGCACCCGGTGCAATTGAGTGCGCAGACTGCACGTCTAGCGTCTCCTCGCCCTGCCAACCGGCTGCCCCCGCACACGCAACGGTGTCGACGAACGCCTTCGGTTTGATCTCCTTGAACGTGGTTAGCAACGGCGAGCCAACAGCGAGCATGTAGTCGTTGGTGTCCTGCCGGATCGTAGGCGATGCGTAGGCATCGATAATCGCGACGGTCTGGCCGCGCCCGTCGTTTCCGTCGATGATCATCTTGTTCAAGTTGTAGCCAGACCGCAACTGGTCCGGCAGGTACCCGCATAGAAAGGTCGGGAAGCTCTTACTCCCGTATGCCTTCGGCGTCGGCCCCGAGTTCTCACCGTAATAGCTAGAGCACGTGTATTTCGGTAGCGCAGTAAGCGCCTGCGGAGTCAGAGTGCCCGTCTTCGGACTACTTGTTGGCTCCGCGCCAATGGGAGTCACATTGGCGGGGCGGGTCATCGCACGGCCTCCGTCCACGCTCAGTCCAAGCACCGCTCCGCCGATTGAGCTCGGCAGCATCGGCGTGCTGGACGGTGCGTAATGAACTGCACCCCCATACGTGTAGTTGTGCAGCGTTGTATTGAACGCCGGGCCGACGGCTGACGCTGGCCCACGGAAGACGATGTATTGGCGGCTCTGCGGCGTCGCGTAAATGGTGAGTCCGCTCTTGCGCAGATACTTTTCAACCGCCGCGAAGTCTCCCTTAGTCGGGGCGAACTGATTTATCCATTTGCCGGGGGAGAGGTACTTGCCGTACTGAGGATCGGCCGGATTCGAGGCGGCAAGCGACAAGGCCTTGGCGCCGGACGCGTCCTTTAGCGACAGGTACACCTCTCCTTCGACGGTTTCGCCAGCGGCCGTCGGGCCCGCGTCGAGGGCGGAAGAGGCCCATTTCGGCACTGAGTTTGTGAACGAAATGTCGCCTTGTCCGGGCGGCGCAGCACTTGCGGGTGTGGTCAGCGCGAATGCGGTAGCAGACGCTGTGACAAGGACGAGGAGTGCACTGAATCCGCGGCGGGTAGCGGCGGAGCGATGAATAGTTGGCATAGACAGAAAATTACAACTGCAAAACTACATTCACAATAGCCCGTGAAAGAAAATTTTAGTCTTTTCAGGTACACGCCAAGCCCAGTCACAAATAGGCAATTACGGTCATTACACGGTAAACACAGTAAAACGCACGCCCGGTCGTATGCTGCCTATTTCGCAACATGACTGTGCAACTAACAGTAATCATGTTTAGGTTAAACCATTTTAGGGAATACTAGTCTATTTCATTCTGAAGGCAATGTCAGTGAAAAGTGTTCGCACTGGAGTTCAAATACGCGGCGGTGAAGCGGGCGAGCTATTGGTGGACGGGTCCCCTTCATCCCGGCGCTGGCCGGGTTCGCGGAGGCAGTCATTGCTGTGGTCGACGAGATGTGGCCGGAGCAGGTACCGCGCCACCCAGACCGCACAGATCTGGACGAGTGACGCCAGGAAGACGTCATACATGTCGT
>JBDTAR010000057.1:0-14549 GCA_039924545.1 Nakamurella sp.
ATCGCCAACGGCCAATCCCTCTCCGAAGACTGCAACTACACACGCACCGCACCCGGCTGGCGAGGCCGCTGCAACCCCGACGGCAGCATCACCATCACCACACCAACCGGGCACATCTACCACTCGGGCGTACGGCGCACCGCGTAAGCGGGCCAGACAAGTCCGGCGTTACTGGGGTGCTGCGCGTGGCGTATATGGCTGGCATGACGGTTGGATCTTTTGTAGCCGGAGCTGGATCTTTTGTAGCCGGAGCAACCAGGTTTCCGCTTCTCTGCGATCTTCCAATCGGCGTTGGCCTTGGCCTGCTTCCCGCCACACCACTAGCCGAAGGGGCTATCGGAGGCTCCAGGTCTTGCGTAGCACGCTCTCGAAAGATGCCCGCAGGACCGGCCTCCCTCAATATTCATCTGGGGCGGTCTGCCGCGAGAAACGCACATGCCCGCGACGAACCACCCGGCGGCATGAGATGATGGTGATCGAGCGGCGCGCACCACCCGGCCAATCCGCCGTAGTGTAATGGCAGCACCTCAGATTTTGGTTCTGATTGTCCAGGTTCGAGCCCTGGCGGCGGAGCGGGGCAGACCCCGCGGTGGTGCATCGTTTTTCGATGCAGGCGACGGATTTTTCGGCATGTGTCGTGGTAATAAGAATCAGACGGCGAAAACCAGACAACGAAAACCAGGGGATCGTGACGGGTAGGCAGCAACATTCCTCCGATTCGACCGCACCCGACACTCCGCAGGAGCGCAGCCAGCTGGCGGCTCCGGTAGCGGCAGTGATCGTGCTGGCCGCTGGGCAAGGTACCCGAATGCGGTCGACGCTTCCTAAAGTAATGCACCCCATCGCGGGGCGCCCCCTTTTGTGGCACGCACTTCGGTCGGCTGCCGAGGTATCGCCCGAGCGGCTCGTGGCCGTCATCGGGCACGGCCGGGAACTCGTCGAAAAATACTTAGCCGACGCCGCCGACCTCACAGATCTGCTCATCTCCACCGCGATCCAATCGGACCAAAAGGGCACCGGACATGCCGTGCAGTGCGCGCTGGCGGTGACCGGACCGATGACTGGAACCGTGATCGTCAGCTACGGCGATGTACCACTACTGCGCGGTGAAACTCTGGCGGCGCTCGCAGCGGAACACTCGCAGTCTGGCAATGCGGTCACGCTGCTGACGGCAACCGTCGACGACGCCACCGGTTACGGGCGAATTGTGCGCAGCGCATCGGGCTCGGTCACTGCGATCGTGGAACACCGGGACGCGGACGCCGCAACTCGGCAAATCCACGAAATCAATACCGGCGTCTACGCATTCGACGGCGCGCTGCTCTCCGAGATGGTCGGCAAACTGACCGCCGACAATTCGCAGGGCGAACTTTATTTGACCGACGTCGTCCATCTGGCCGTCGCTGCTGGTCGACAAGTCGGCGCGCTAGTCGCTGCAGAGGCTGCCGAAACTGAAGGCGTCAACGACCGGGTACAACTTGCCGAGATGGCGACCCGACTACGCGCCCGCCTCGTCCGGCGCGCGCAGCTGGGCGGCGTCACGATCCTCGACCCTGCGACGACCTACCTGCATGCCGACGTGGTGATCGGCACAGACACGGAAATTCGGCCGGGCACACATCTCGAAGCAGGCACCGTGATCGGGTCGGGGTGCGTAATCGGACCCGACACCACGCTCATCGATTGCCGCGTGGAAGACGGCGCCTCCGTGGTGCGCTCGCACTGCCAGGGTGCACACATTGGGCCACACGCACTGGTCGGCCCATTCACCCATCTGCGACCCGGTTCGGACCTCGGCGCCGGGGCGGTCGTCGGCGCGTTCGTCGAAGTGAAGAAGACCCGAATAGGCGCAGGCGCGAAGGCACACCATTTGTCGTATCTCGGCGATGCAACCATCGGCGACGGCGCCAATATCGGTGCCGGAGTGATCACCGCCAACTATGACGGGGTCCACAAATCGGCGACCACGATAGGCAAGCAAGCATTCGTCGGCAGCAATTCGACCCTAGTGGCTCCGGTTACTGTCGCCGACGGCACCTACGTGGCGGCCGGCTCCGTGATCACCGACGATGTGTCTGCCGGGGACCTCGCCGTTGCCCGTGGGCACCAGCACAACTCTACCGATTGGGTGCTGCGCCATAGAAGCGGAACTGCCTCTGAGAATGCCGCGGTTGCCGCGCGCGGAGCACGAACGACGTCATCCGAAAATGCGGCACCGGAAAACTTGAACCCTGACGACTCCGAAACCTATGAGAAGGGACACCCCGCGCCGTGAGTTCACTCAGCGCTAACAACCGTAAGAGTTTGATGCTGTTTTCTGGACGGGGTTTGCCTGAGTTGGCCGACGAGGTCGCCGAGCACCTGGGCATCACGGTCACGCCGCAAGATGCCTACGAGTTCGCGAACGGCGAAATCTTCGTTCGCTACAAGGAATCGGTACGCGGCTCCGACGCATTCGTGATCCAGTCCTGCGGCGAGGGCATCAATACCTGGGTGATGGAAACGCTGATTATGATTGACGCCCTCAAACGTGCATCGGCCAAGCGGATCACCGTCGTGTTGCCGTTCTACCCGTATGCCCGGCAGGACAAGAAGCATCGCGGCCGCGAACCGATATCGGCGCGACTCGTCGCAGACCTGCTCAAGACCGCTGGCGCAAGCCGGCTGATGTGCGTCGACCTGCACACTGACCAGATTCAGGGCTTCTTCGATGGCCCGGTGGATCACTTGATGGCCGCGCCGCTGCTCAGCCGTTACGTCGTTGAGCAGTACGGCACCGACCCGCTCACCGTCGTGTCACCTGACTCCGGCCGGGTGCGTACCGCCGAACGGTGGGCCGATCGTCTGGGCGGCACGCCGCTGGCATTCATCCACAAGACCCGCGACCCGATGAAGCCCAACGAGGTCGTGGCTAACCGGGTCGTCGGCGAGGTTGACGGACGCACCTGCATCATCATCGACGACATGATCGACACCGGCGGCACCATCGCCTCGGCAGCCCGCGAGGTGTTGGCCGCGGGTGCGGCTAAGGTTATCGTGGCTGCCACGCACGGTGTGCTGTCCGATCCTGCTGCGGATCGGCTCTCCACCTGCGGCGTCACCGAGGTGGTGTTGACGAACACGTTGGCCATCCCGGAAAACCACCGCTTTGCGAAGCTGACCGTGCTCTCGATCGCACCGCTGCTGGCAAAAGCCATCCACGAGGTCTTCGAGGACGGTTCCGTCACCAGCCTGTTCGAGAACTGACGCCCGGCGGGGCCGCACTGGCCCCGCTGGGAAAACCGTCATATCCACACGGCAGAATCGATGACGTGACATATCCAACGCAGCTACACGATCCGTCAGTGATCTCGTTCGCATCGGACAATTACGCAGGAATCCACCCGGAGGTTTTAGCGGCCATCGCGGCAGCCAACGGCGGACATCAGATCGCCTACGGCGGTGATGTCTACACGGAGCATCTGCAGCACGTCATCCGCGCGCAGTTCGGCGACGCCGCGCGCATTTGGCCGGTCTTCAATGGGACCGGCGCGAATGTGGTGGCGTTGCAAGCGGTCTCGCCGCGCTGGGGCGGAGTGGTGTGCGCCGAAAGTGCGCACATCAATGTCGATGAGAACGGCGCGCCCGAGCGCATGGCCGGCCTGAAGCTGATGACGGTGCCCACGACCGACGGCAAGCTCACCCCGGCGCTGATCGACCAGCAAGCCTGGGGTTACGGCGACGAACATCGCGCGCAGCCACTTACCGTGTCGATCAGCAACTCGGCAGAGCCCGGCACCGCGTACTCCCCTGCCGAACTTTCAGCTCTCTGCGCCCACGCCCACTCATTAGGTATGACGGTGCATCTCGACGGGTCGCGGATCAGTAACGCTGCGGCATTCTTCGGTGTGTCGCTGCGGACGCTGACCACGGATGTGGGCGTAGATATCTTGTCTCTCGGCGGGACGAAGAACGGCCTGCTCTACGGCGACGCGGTCGTCGTACTGAACCCGGATGTGGCGCCCGGGATGGACTTCCTTCGCAAACTCGACGGGCAGCTCGCCAGCAAACTTCGCTTCGCGTCCGCGCAGCTCATCGCCTTGTTCGAGGGCGACCTGTGGCTGCGATCCGCTCGTCACTCCAACGAGATGGCGCAGCGATTGGCAGCGGGGTGCGCGGAGCTTGATGGAGTCTCGGTTACTCAGCAGGTGCAGTCCAATGCGGTCTTCGCTCAGTTGGACAAGGATGTGGCCGAGCGACTGCGCGCCCGGTTCCGTTTCTACGACTGGGACGAATCCGCAGGTGTGGTGCGCTGGATGTGCGCATTCGACACACAACCGGAGCATGTTGACGCGTTCCTCGCGGCCCTCGGCGAGGAACTCTCCCGCGGATGAAGCCGCGGCACGGCATGCGGTAACATAGAGCGGTTGCCTCGGCGAGGGCGGCGCGCCACCGGCATATGTCGGGTCGGCGAGGCCGCCGTGATCGACGCGGTAGGTCTATCAAGCCTGCTTGCGCGTTCGCGTGTCGGGACGACACGGCGAAAGCCGCGAACAGCGTCATACCCGGCGCTTGGAGACCACCTATGGAAGGCAACACCAATGGCTGAAACTATTCGCCTTGTTGGATCCACGCGCACCGAGTTCGGTAAGGGCCCGGCTCGTCGCATCCGCGCACAAGGCTTGGTCCCTGCGGTGCTCTACGGCCACCACACCGAGGTTCAGCACTTCACCCTGGTCGCCAAGGAAATCTCCCGCGCAGTCAAGGGCGACGCGAACCGAGTCCTCACTATCGAGATCGACGGTGAAGAGAACCTTGCCCTGCCGCGCGCCATCGTGCGCCACCCGGTGCGGGACTATGTGCAGCACGTAGACCTGCTCATCGTAAAGCGCGGCGAGAAGGTCATTGTGACCGTGCCCGTTCAGCTCATCGGCGAGGCCGCTCCAGGTACGCAGGTGTTGCACGAGACCATGCAGCTGTCCATCGAAGTTGACGCGCTTGCAATCCCGGAGCGCATCGAAGTCGACATCACCGGCCTCGAGGCTGGCGCCGTGATCCACGCGCCAGCCGTCAAGCTGCCTGTAGGCGCCACATTGGTCACGGACCCGGATACGCTGATACTGGCAGTGCAGTTGCCTGCCGCCGAAGAAGAGCCCGTCGTGGCCGAGACTGTCGTCGTTGCACCCGCCGCACCTGCGGCCGCTGACGAGAGCTGATCTCGGCAAACGGTTTCGAGAATGACAACGAACGCTACGCTCATCGTCGGGCTGGGGAATCCCGGCCCGACGTACGCGGGCAACCGCCATAACACCGGCCGCATGGTGGCCGGTGTTATGGCCGGACGTTTGGGCGAGAAGTTCCGGTCACACAAGGCTGGTGCCGACATCGCCGAGGGCCGATTGGCGATCGGCGGGCCAAGGCTCATCGTCGCCACACTGCATTGCTATATGAACATCTCCGGAGGCCCCACTTCTGGGCTCCTTCGCTTCTTCGGGCTGGACGCAGAATCACTCATCGTGGTCCACGATGAGTTGGATATTCCGTTCGGAACGCTGCGAGTGAAGCGCGGCGGCGGCGACGGCGGCCACAACGGTCTCAAGTCGATCACCTCGGCGATCGGAAGCAAGGACTACGTGCGGGTACGCGTGGGAATCGGGCGCCCACCGGGCCGGATGGATCCGGCCGATTTCGTATTACGCGATTTTCCGTCGGCTGACCGAGCCGAACTCGGCGTGTGTCTGGAAGAGGCAGCCGACGCAGTCGAGATGCTCATCGCTGACGGACTTACCGAGACCCAGAACACGTTCCATACCGCGCACTAGCTCTGCAGCAGGTCTGCTGCTGCCGCCCGCCGAATCTTGCCGGACGGAGTCTTCGGGAGTGTTCCAGCCGGAACCACCATCACCGACGCTGGCCGCACCCCTATTTGAGCCGTGACGGCCGCCCTGACTTCCTTTGCCACACGAGCGTTTTCGACCGGATCACGGGCCAACTTGGATTCCACGATCACACCGAACGATTCCCGCCGCAGGCTCGCATCAAGTCGCACAGCGGCGGCATTACCGGCCCGCACGCCGGGTACGGATTGCGCAGCCCGCTCGATATCTGTCGGGTAAATGTTGCGCCCGCCCATGATGATGACGTCCTTCGCACGGCCACACACTACGACCGCGCCATCGACCAAGTAACCCAGGTCGCCGGTGTCCAGCCAACCGCCTTCTCCTCGCGTGTTCTGTGGTCCATCAGAAGTCAAGTACAACTCCGTGATCGATTCGCCACGGATCATTAGAGTGCCGACTTCCCGCTCAGCGCAATCGGTTCCGTCTTCGCGGCGTGCTACCACTTCGATGCCAGGCAGTGGTGGTCCGAGCAGCGGGAAGCTGCGTGTGGCTGCGCCACCTGTACCTCCTGCGTCGCCTGTACCGTCTGTGTCCATCGGTGCGATTGAGACTGCTCGGCGATGCTCCTCCAGTTGGACGGCGTCAACGGTGTCGATCGCCAGCGGGGTCCCCCACGGATGGAATGCGACGCCGAGTGTCGCTTCGGCCATGCCGTAGGCGGGAACGACCGCAGTATCCCGTAAGCCGAATGGTGCTCCAGCGGCTAGGAATCCGCGCACTGCAGCGACGTCGATCGGCTCCGCACCATTGAGCGCATACCGGAGCGTTGACAGGTCGAGAGCGGTGGCGCGCGGCAGCACGCGGGCGGCCAGCGCGTACGCGAAGTTCGGTGCGGCCGTGACGGTTCCGCGAAATCTATCGATCATCTCCATCCACATGATCGGCGAGGCGAGGAAGTCCGCCGGGGTGGCTTTGACCAACTCAATACCGAGACACATGGGCACCGTCAAAAAGCCGACCATGCCCATGTCGTGAAAGAGCGGCAACCAGGACACCATCACGTCGTTGGCGGGATCCAAATCCGAAACCGTGGCCATTCCCGAGATATTGGCCCACAGGTTGCGGTGGGTGATGCGCACGGCCTTCGGGGTGGCGGTCGATCCGGAGGTGAGCTGCAGCAGTGCGGTGGCATCCTCATCGACTTCCGCCAGTTCGGCGGTTATAGCGCCTACGCGCAGCTCATCAACAGTGACGGCTGCATATCCAGTTCCGGACAGCATCTGCGCGACCTCGGTGAACGGATCGCCGACGATCACGACGCGAGCATCGATCATCTTCAGTACGGCGAGCGTGTCTGCTGCATACCGAGTGAGGTCTGTCCGCGCGGTAGGTTGATGCAGCATCGTCACAGATCCGCCCGCCAGCCATACCGACTGCGCAGCCGGGGCTACGTCGGCGGGCTGAGCTGCCAGAATTGCGACCGCGGCTCCCGGCCTGACCCCAGCTTTCGCCAGCACGGTGGCGGCGCGGCGCGCTGTCGCGTGAATATCAGACCACAGCGTGCGGGTCGCGGCGTGCGGGACTCCCGTCGTCATACCCTTAGCTGACACTGCGGCATCCACCAACGCATCCATAAACCTGCTCATAGCGGGAGACTACCGTCCCGTCTCAAGAACGGAGCGCCATGCCTGATGCAGAGACGCCACAGCCGATAGCGCGCCCAGCGGCACAGCCGACGGCGCAATCGACAACACGGCCCACAGTCACCGTGGTCGGCAGCATCAACATGGATTTGGTGGCCACCGCCGATCGACTACCCGCTCCAGGAGAAACAGTGTCGGGCAACGCGTTTGCCACCATCCCTGGCGGGAAAGGCGCGAACCAGGCTATCGCGGCAGCGCGGGCCGGCGTACCGACAGTCGCAGTGTCCATGGTAGGCGCCGTCGGTTCAGACTCTTTCGCAGCGGGCCTACTCGCGGCTCTTAATGACGGCGGCGTGGCGACGGACCTGGTGCGGATTGCGCCCGGCCCGAGCGGGATCGCGCAAATCACGGTGGACGCCGCCGCCGAGAATTCGATCGTGGTGGTGCCCGGCGCGAACGCCACGCTCACTAAGCTGCGCGACGCAGATCGTGCGGCAATCACCGGCGCGCGCATCGTCGTGTTGCAGCTAGAAATCCCCCTCGATGGCGTCGTCGAAGCGGCGCAGCTGGCGGCTTCAGCGGGCGTCTCCGTGCTGCTAAATCCTTCGCCCGTGCGCGACCTACCGGACGAGTTACTCGACGCCATCACGGTTCTCGTCGTCAACGAGGGCGAGGCCGCAGCATTGGGGCAGGGGACGCTGGCACGGGTTGCGCATCTGGTAACAACCCTGGGCCCTCTCGGTGCGCACTACCAAGGGCCAGACGGACACAGCGTGAGCGTCGCGGCCCCGTCGGTGGATGCGATCGACACCACTGGCGCGGGTGACGCGTTCACCGGGGCACTGGCCGTCGCGTGGGTGCAGGGTTTGCCGCCGGCCGAAGCGCTCCAACGGGCCTGCGCAGCCGGCGCGCTAGCAACCACGGTGCGCGGAGCATCCACGTCTTCGCCGACCCGCGCCGCGATCGACGAGCTGGTAGCCGTCACCTACTGAGCGGCCGCCGACTGAATCGCCCCTGCCCCGCGCCGCACTTCACACATACTGTGGCGACTTCACACACGCTGCAGCGCATGTGAAGTGCCGAAACCAAATGTGAAGTGGCGGGGGCAAGGGGCAGTGGCAGGGGGCGGGCGTCAAGCGGCAAAAAACAGGAGCGCGAGGGCCTAGCGTTCGAGCTTCTCGGCGGCTCGGAGCCACTCCAATTCGGTGGTGGCCAAGTCCGCGGCCAGGTCCTTCAGTTCAGCGTTGAGTGCAGCAGCAGACTCATAGTCGGCGCCCAGCGTCGTCAACTTCCCGTGCACGGCGGTCTTTTTGCGGCGCAGCGACTCCATGCGCTTATCCAGGCGCTGCAGGTCTTTTCGAAGCTGGCGCAACTCCCCGGAACCGAGCTTCGCGGCCCCCTTGGTGGGAGAGGAGGCAGCGTGAGACGAACCAGCGTGAGGCGAACCAGCCTTAGCTGACCCCGCATGCGGCGGAGCAGCCGGAGACACAACAGCGTTAGAGGAAGAAGCACCAGAGGAAGCTGAGCCCGAGGACAGCGTCATACCAGATGATTTCGCTTGCGCCGCCATCTGTTTCACCGCTAGGCGTCGGTCCTCCAGGTACTGGTCAACGCCGCCAGGGCGATGCACCACCGTGCCGTCGCCCTGGACTGCCAGGACAATATCGGCGACGCGTTCGACCAGGAAGCGATCGTGGCTCACCACGATCAGCGTGCCAGCCCAGGAGTCCAGCAGGTCCTCCAGCGCGGCCAACGTATCGGTGTCCAGGTCGTTGGTTGGCTCGTCGAGCACCAGCACGTTAGGTTCGGCAGCCAGCACGCGGAGCAGCTGCAAGCGGCGCCGCTCACCGCCGGACAGCCGGGCGATCTGCTGCCGTTGCTGTGACGGGGAGAATCCGAACCGTTCGGCTAGCTGCGACGCAGTTACCGACTTGCCCTCGATCTCGATGGCACCAGCCACCGCGGTAATCGCGTCAAGCACGCGCAGATCGGGGTCTACGACCTCCGGATCCTGATGAACGAAGCCGATCCGGACAGTCTTGCCCAGCTTCACCTTCCCGGAATCCGGCTTGAGCTCGCCAACCAGCACATTGAGCAGAGTAGATTTGCCCGCGCCGTTCGGTCCGACGATCGCGATGCGGTCGCCTGGCCCGACGATATGAGTGATGTGACGCAACAGCTCGCGGCCATCCGGTAGCGCAAACGACACATCGGACAGTTCCATCACGTCACGCCCGAGTCGGTGTTTGGCGAGCGCCACCAACTCCGAGGTGTCTCGCGGCGGCGGTACGTCGGCAATGAGCGCTTCAGCGGCCTCAATGCGGTAGCGCGGCTTCGAGGTACGGGCGGGCGCTCCTCGGCGCAACCAGGCCAGTTCCTTGCGGGCGAGGTTGCGGCGACGTTCCTCCATGGTGGCTGCCATCCGCGACCGTTCGGCGCGAGCGAACACCCAGTCGGAGTAGCCGCCCTCGCGGATTTCGACCGATCCGTCGACGACCTCCCAGGTCAACTTCGCGACCGAGTCGAGGAACCATCGATCGTGGGTCACGGCCAGAACGGCGCCGCGCCGACGGTTAACGTGGTCGGCGAGGTAGGCGATCGCTTCCATGTCCAGGTGGTTGGTGGGCTCGTCGAGTATCAGCAGGTCGGCGTCGGTAATAAGCGCTGCCGCCAGCGACACCCGCCGCCGTTCACCGCCGGATAAATCGTCTATGACGGATTCCAGGCCGATGTTCGTCATACCAAGGCCGTCGAAGATCGCACGAACTGAGGCATCGGAGGCCCAGACGTGGTCGGCGGTGCCGCCGCTGTCAGGGTGTGCGCTTTCCCCGCCGAGCACGGCCGCGCGCACCGTCGTACCGGGCGCGTATTCGGCTACCTGCTCGACCATCGCGATGCGGGCGCCACGGGCAATCGCCACACGACCGCCGTCTGGGTCGCGCAGCCCCGCCAAAACCTGAAGCAGGGTCGACTTGCCCGCGCCGTTAAGGCCGAGAATGCCGATTCGGTCGCCGGTCTGTACCCCGAGCGAGACGGCATCCAGAAGCGTCCGGTCGGCGGTGCGCACCGTCACTGTTTCGGCCGACACCAGCACCGTCACTGTTCGTTCCCCATTTCTATGTCTATCCGTTGTATGTCTGTCCGTTGTATGTCTGACTGTTGTATGTCTGACCGTTGCATGTCTGAGGTTTCGTCAGGAGCATCCCGCCGCACATCTCGTCGATCCGGCGTCGGATGGCGTCGACTATTGCCTTGACCGCTCTCGGCCACCACCGGTAAAGCGGCCCCAGCAGCCGCTAGCGATGCGAATGCGGCCACATCGAGCGATTCCCCCCGGGCTGTGGGATCGACTCCTGCAGCGCGACACACAGTCTCCGCAGCAGGAGCCGACCCAGCCCACCGCGACAGCGCGGACCGCAGTGTCTTACGGCGCTGCGCGAAGGCCGCGTCAACAACTGCGAATACATCGCGCGCCGCGACGTCTGTTCGGGGCGACAGACCGCGAGTCCAGGCGACCAGAGCCGAGTCCACCCCGGGCACCGGCCAGAAGATCGCCCTACTCACCGATCCAGCGCGCCGTGCGGGGCCATACCAGGCGAGCTTCACACTGGGCGACCCGTAGGTGCGGGAGCCGGGCGGTGCCACGAGCCGGTCTGCCACTTCCGCTTGAACCATGACCAGAATCGAATTCAGACTGGGCAGCGTCGCCAATAGATGCAACAACACCGGCACCGAAACGTTGTACGGCAGGTTGGCCACCAGCGCCGTGGGCGCAGTCTGCTGCCCGGCGATCTGCGCCATCGGGATGTCGTCATGTTTCACCCGCAGTGCGTCGGCACACACCACCGTCAGCCGGTCGGCAGCGTCACCGAGATGCGCGCGAGCCGTGGTCGGCAGCAAATCGGCCATCCTGGAGTCAATCTCGACGGCGGTAACGGCCCCGGCTGCCTGCACCAGTGCCAGGGTGAGCGAGCCGAGCCCCGGACCGACCTCAAGCACGTGGTCCCCCACGCCTACACCGGACACGTCGACGATGCGCCGCACAGTGTTCGCGTCGTGCACGAAGTTTTGGCCGAGAGTCTTCGTGGGGCGTAGCCCGATTTCTTCGGCTAGCCGGCGGATTTCACCGGCACCGAGGAGGTTGTCGAGCGCGCCTGTCACCATTCCATCCTCACACGCGCCAGCGCCGCGCAGAGCCACAGCGCCATCACGGACCCCACACCTATCCACCCCTGGCCTACCCCGCAGTGTGCCCCAGAGCCGAACGCACAAACACATATGACGAAGGTGCCGAGCCCGGCACCTTCGTCATACATGGTTCAAGCAGTAATCACACCGTTGAGAGTTAACTCGCTGACTCAGCCGTATGCGCGGCAGCCCCACGGTTGCAGACCACGGTGCGCGTAGACGTAGTTAGCGACGGCAATCTGCTGTTCCTTCGTCGCGAGGTCTGCGCGGGGCGCGTACTTGCCGCCGCCGTTGCCGAGCCAGGTGCGAATGTCGAACTGCAGACCGCCGTAGTAGCCGTTGCCGGTGTTGGTGTTCCAGCGCTGGCCGGATTCGCACTGCGCGACACCGGCCCAGTTCACGCCGTTGGCGCCAATGGGGGTCGGACTGCTCGACGAGCTGGGCCCGGTAGCAGCGGTTACAGGCGCGCTCTTGGTGCCGACACCGACAACGGTCGCCACGGCCTCGGTGACCGTCTTGCGGGAAACCTCGACGGGTGCGCCTGCGACACCGTTCTCAATCTTCGTGTGGAACGAGACAGTGACCTCGCCGGGGTGACCCGTGGTAACGGTCTTCTTCGAGCCGACGGCAAGTGTCGCGTCGCTTTTCTGCTTATCGGCAGGCTGCGGGATAACCACCGACTTGGTGGTCGTTCGGTAGTCGACCTTGGTGACGGCGACCTTCATGCCATCGGTGACGGGGCTCCCGGCGGCCGGTGTCACTTCGTCATACGAACCCAGCGCCACACCTTGCGCCGCCAACAGGCTGGCGACAGTGGTCGCATCCGAGTGCACGGTGGCGGGCTTTGCGGTACCGACGACCAGCGACACGGTGGGAAGCGTAGCGACGCGGATCGCAGTCGCATCGGCCAGCGGCGTACCCAGCTCCGGCTGCACCGTCTGGTTTGCTGCGAGGTTGAGGCCCTGCTCAGCGAGGAATTCGCCGACGGTTTGGGCTGAAGTCGTGTATTCGACGGGCTGGGCCGGGGCGGTGGCCTGGTCCGCGGCGAATGTGGTCGCCTTGGCAGCCGAGGCCATTCTCGCGGTGGGAGGCTCTACCGATCCCGTCGCAGGGTTTGCGGCGCGCACGGCAGCATGTGTGGCGGACACTGCCGGCTGAACCGTCAGCGATACCGTGTGCAACGTCGCCGCAGAGACGGCCATGCCGTCGAGCGGGATCACGGCAGATGCCGGCACGGACAATTCGAGATCCGATGGCTGCTCGCCGATTTCGGCAAGTGCGTCGGAGACGGTCGCGGCCGTCGTCCAGACGGTGCGCTTCGTGCCGTCGACGGTCGCGGTGAACGTTCGGCCGCGGTCCAGCGAAATCTCCGAGCCGTCGGAAATGTTGCTGCGTCCGGACGGAGCAAGACTGTCGTGCGCACCGATCTTGATACCTGCCGAGGCAAGGGCGCCGTCGACGGTGCCAGAAAGTGTGGTGACATTTTTGCTGACGCCGTCCACCGTGATGGTGACGGTCTTGGCCATGGCGGTCGCCGTCCCAGCGAGTCCGGCCACGAGCGCCACGACAATGGCTGCTGCAATCATGAACGGCTTGCGGGGGCTACGGCGCACATAGTCGACGGCGTTCCGAGTGCCGCGGGTAACAGCGGTGCGGGCAGCTACTAGCGATGATGCACATCGGCCGGACTCTTTAATGGAGTCGATTTCTTCAGCCAGGTCACGTTCTTCGACGGACCAGTCGATAGTCACTGTGTCGAAGGTGTTGCGCTTCGCGGCGACATCGGCGTCGCGATCAGGTTCGGAATTCGCATGGCTCGAGCTCAAAATTGTCCAAACTTCGTAGAACCCGGGCAGGAGTCGGACTGGCACACTGCGCATGAAGGCGCGGTGGTGGATCAGGGCGAAAGTCTCCCAGCGCCTCAGGTGCGTGGCGCCGTAGCGGCGGCTAAGGAGCCGCCACGTGGAGATAGAAGTGCCTACACGGTTCGTAGGTGCCTCACGGGAAGTGCTGTGCCCTGTCCGAGCCGGTCCGGGGCTTCCCCCCGGCCAACATCACAGAACAGTAACGAAGTTTCGGTCGCCACGACAACCCAAGAATTAGTCAAACTTTGGGCAGCATTCATTGAAATCGGACGAAAACTGTCCGATTTATTGATTCATGACGGATATCCCGTACGTACGTTCGGTGTTGATCCTCACAGCTTTACAGAGCTCAATGACATCCATTTGTCTGATTCGTGACAGTGCACGGACTGTGTAGGGCAAGGCGAACGGCTCATTTCGTCTGCCCCGATGCGGATGCGGCGTAAGGAACGGGGCATCAGTTTCGACCATGATCAGGTCTAGCGGCGCCACGGCTGCAGCATCCGCAAGATCACGCGCGTTGGTGAAGCTCACCGGACCCGCGAACGACATCATCCAGCCGTGATCGGCACAGCGTTTGGCCATCTCGCCGTCGCCAGAAAAGCAGTGAAATATGACGGTTTCAGGGGCGCCTTCGGCGTCCAGTACCTCGAAGATGCGATCGTGGGCGAGCCGGTCGTGAATCATCAGCGGCTTGCCCAGTCGCTTCGCCAAATCGATATGCCAGGCAAAGGCTTCGGCCTGTACGTCAGGCGGCGCCGAGTCCCAGTAGAAGTCAAGCCCGGTCTCACCGATCGCCACGACCCGTGGCTCGGCTGCGAGCTGCTCAAGCTCCAGACGGGCGTCGTCGGTGAGGGTGAGCGCCTCTGTCGGGTGGACGGCGACAGCTGCGAACAGGTCGTTGTGTCCAGATGCTCCACGGGCAGCGGCCGCCACTACACTCCATCGGTTCGACTCCATATCGCCGCCAACCGTGACGGCGGCGATCACGCCGACTGCCGCCGCACGAGCCATCGCCGCGTCGACGTCCTTCG
>JBDTAR010000058.1:0-14029 GCA_039924545.1 Nakamurella sp.
GCTAGCTTCTTGCCCTGCGCTAGCAGCGCTGGCCGATCCTCCGGCGACGCTTTGCCGACCATGCGCCCCAACTGCTTTTGTTCGGCGCGCAAGCCGTCACCTGCCGAGACTGCGGCGCGGCGGGCAGTGTCCGCAGCAAGCAGCCGATCTACGGCTGCCGGGTCGGCGCCGCGGGCACGTTGAGAGGCGCGAACGGCATCGGGATCATCACGGGTCAGGCGCAGGTCAATCACGTGTTTAGGGTATCTTCTGCGCGGCGCCGCTGTGGCGGGGGCATCATGCGCGCGGTTACGCAGTGCGAGAGCAGCGGACCTGAGCCGCAGCGCGGTCAGTTACCGCACCGCCACGAGTCCCCGCGCAACAGGCATGATGGCTGTGTGCCTATCGAGATGCCGGAGTCCGAGTTCGAGGACCTCGTTGGCGAAGCACTCGACACAATCCCGTCAAAGCTCCTGCACGCCATGGACAACGTCGTAATCCTGGTCGAACCACATCATCCGACCGAGAATCTATACGGGCTCTACCAGGGCGTCGCGCTCACGGAACGCACCACCTACTACTCGGGCCACGTACCGGACACCATCACGATCTACCGCGATCCGATCCTGGCGCACGCTGCCACGCTAGACGGTGCCCGCGACCAGGTCGCGATCACCGTCATCCACGAAATCGCGCACCATTTCGGCATCGACGACGACCACCTCGATGAATGGGGCTGGGGCTGACAGTCCTGAGTGGCAGGATCGGGTTATGAGCACACACGAACTCACCGATGCCCTCCGCGAATTCCTCCGCAAGCCGCTGCCATGTGTCGTTGCCACTCTCGGCAAACACGGCCAGCCCGTCAGCGCAGCCACCTGGTACCTATTCCAGGAGGACGACACGATTCTGCTGAACATCGAGGCGGGACGCGCGCGCATCCGGCACGTTGAGGCCGACCCGCGAGTGGCGCTGACCATCATGGGAGAGTCGTGGTACCAACATGTTTCGATTCAAGGTCGCGTGACCAATATGCAGACTGACGCCGACATGGGGGCAATCGACAACGTCTAGCAGCACTACACAGGCAAGGACTACCCGGTTCGTGACAAGGAACGCGTCAGCATGATCGTGAAGATCGACAGCATCTTTACCTGGAACGTGAAATAGGCCGAACGTGCAGTAGGCCTTACGTGCAGTAGGCCTTACGTGCAGTAGGCCTTACGTGCAATAGGCCGTACGTGCAGTAGGCCTTACGTGAAGTAGGCCGCGGGTGACACCGACGTATGACGAGCTGACGCCGCCCCGGTTCTCGGCGCGGTCGGCCAACGCACCGTGCGGATGTGCTCAGCTCGTCGGACCGGAGGCAGCCGGCTGATCCAGGGCCGCACCGCCGAGGGCCTCGCTTTGCCAATCGACAATGGTCCAGATCCCGCTCACATCGCGATTCAGAACGACGGCCCCGGTGTTGTCCAGGTGTCGGCCCCGCACCGCAGCCGCACCGCTCGACGCAGCCACCGGAACCATCGGAGCCACCGGAGCCACCGGAGCCACCGGAGCCACCGCGGCAGTATCGGCATTCGCCGCGCGGCACGTGGCCCATGCCCGGATGGCAGCGCCATGGCTGACCGCGACCGCGCAGCCGTCGGGCCCAGCCGCACCAATGAGGCTATCGACTATGGCACTGACGGCTTCGTCATATCGCTCCAGGAATTCGAACCCGTTGGGGCCGCCGGGGATTCGTTCAGAGAGGTCACCGCCTAGCCACGCGAAAAGCGTACCGATGTAGCGGTGGATCGAATCGGCGTCACCTGCCATTTCCAGTTGGCCTGCGGAGACCTCGCGCAGCCCCGGTAATACCGCCACGTCGATACCGCGCGCGGTCGCGAGCGGCGCCACAGTCTCGAGCGCACGTGTTTGATCCGACGCGAAGATCGCGCCGATAGGGTCGGCCGCGAGCACGGTCGGGACGGCCTTCGCCTGTCGGATGCCCAGCTCGGTCAGCCCAGGGCCGGGCGGGGCGGTGTCCAAGAGGCCCGCGACATTGGACGCCGTTTGGCCGTGGCGCACCAAGATCAACTTCATGACGCGGCACCTGTCTGAGTTGGCTGAGCGGTTTCCGACGGGAGCAGCGGAGCCGCACTCGAGGCATCGGGCAGCACCCCGCGCTCAAGATCCTCGACGACCGCCGCTGCGCGGCGATAGTTGCCATTCGAGGAGAAGTCGGCTGGCAACACCGAGTGGCCGTGCGCGCGGGGGTACGAGCCGAGATAGCGCAGCAGCGCCCCTCTCCGGGTGAGCGCAGCAAGCACGTCGGCGATCGCAGGGTCGGTGATGTGTCCATCCGCATCGACCAGGAACACGTATTCGCCCATCGTGGTGCGAGTCGGTCGAGACTCGAGACGGGTGAGATTGATTCCACGCGATGAGAACTCGGAGAGCAACCCCAACAGCGTGCCTGGTTCGTTGACGACCCAGAGCACCATGGAGGTGCGGTCATTGCCGGTCGGTGCGGGCGCCGACGCAGGGCGGCGCATCAGGACGAACCGGGTTAAGGCGTCGTGCACGAGTCCGATATCGTCCGCCAATACGGTCAACCCGTAGCGCGTACCGGCCACGGACGCTGCAGCCGCAGCATCGATCGAGCCCTCCGCGACGGCGGCAGCTGCGGCGGCCGTCGAGCCTGTCACGACAGTCGTCGCCTGCGGCAGCGCGCGCCCCACCCAGTCGCGCACCTGAGCCAAACCATGCGGGTGCGAGCCCACGGTTTTCACCGCGGACAGCGTCATACCGGGCTTTCCCAGTAGCTGAAACGTGATCGGTACGAACGCCTCGGCGTTGATGAGAAGTGCGTCGCCGTGGGTGAGCTCGTCCTGCGTGAGCGGAACCGCTCCCTCCACAGAGTTCTCCAACGGAACTATCGCGGCGTCCGCGCGTCCGGCACGCACCTCCGCCAGCGCGGCCGACACCGACTGCGCAGGAACAAGTTCCGGCGACCGATTCGAGCTGCGATTGGCGAGGTCCAGCGCGGCCTGCTCGGTGAAGGTACCGGCCGGCCCGAGATAGGTCCAGCGCTCGGATGTGTTCGTCACGCCCCTCACCCTATCCGCGCTCGCGTCCCCACCCCCGCAGATTCGTCTGCGGCTCGGAAGGAGGCGACAATGAGCGGCATGCTCATCGTCACGCCTAACCCTGCCGTCGACCACACGGTGCGGCTGGAGTGCCTGAAACCCGGCGACGTGATTCGCACCGGGCCAGGCGTGAGCGTCGCGGGCGGCAAGGGCGGCAACGTGACGCGGGCCGCGAGGCTACTCGGGGGAGACCCCTCGGTGCTCGCATTCGTACCCGAGATCGGCGGTAAACACCTGCAAACACTTTATGCTGCAGAAGGTTTCGATCTCATCTCGGTGCCCGTCGCCGGTCGGGTGCGTACCTGCACTGCCATGATCGAAGCAGACGGGCGGGTGACGCTTCTCAACGAGCCGGGCGCGCCTGTCACCGACGCCGACTGGACCCGACTAATGGCGACGATGCGCGGTCCTGCGGGCGCCGCAGCAAGCGACGGCCTCATTATCTGCTCGGGTTCACTGCCGCCGGGGGCCCCCGCGGATGGCTACGCGCAGATCGTCGGGCACGGGCACACGCACGGGTGCGACGTCATCGTTGACGCATCGCGAGAAGCTCTGGCGCACTCTCTCCGGGCTGGCGCGGACTTGGTATGCCCCAACGTTTCCGAGGCAGAGGCCGCGATTTCGAGTATGACGCTTCCCGCCGGTGCTACCGGCGCTGCCCCGTCCGCGGAGCCAGTGCACGACGACGGCGACGATGTACCAGAGCGCGCCGCGGCGGCTGCGGTGGAGCTGCTCCTACTCGGCGCAACGTGGGCAGTCGTCACGGCAGGCGCGGCGGGCGCCGCCGTCGCTGGCCCGGACTACCGGGCGTGGCTTGCGTCCCCCACCGTGACCGTCCGGAACCCCATCGGCGCTGGAGATTCGTTCCTCGCCGGGGTGGCAACTGCTCGCACCGCTGGTCGGTCCTGGCCCGACGCGATCCGGCGCGGGCTGGCAGCGGGCAGCGCTTCGGTCGAACAGGACGCCGCAGGCGTGGTCGATCCGGCGCGGGTCGACGAACTCGAACAAGCCATTGGGCGCTAGTAGCAGTGGTCCCACCACCTGTTCAGCGGCTCTCACGAAATTCCGACAATCCCGCCGTAGGCTCTGCTACACCATGAGTGGGTTACTGAGCAGACTGTTCACATTGCGCTGGGGCGAGCTGCTGCTGCCCGCACTCAGCGCTGGTCCTGGCAAGCCGTTGGCGGCGGCGCAGTCGGTTGTCCCGCAGGTACGCACGCAGCTGGTCACACAACGGTCCGCTCCGCTGCTGCCTTCCTGGCCGCGGGCGGAGACTCGCCGGTCCGTAACAATCGAGCTCGTCATCGTCTTCGCTATCACGTTGGGCATGAGCGGGCTCCGGTCGCTGGTGTCGATCATCGAGACCGAGATCAAAGCCCACGAGCAGCAAATATCGCTCGGCCAATTGCAGGTGTCCGTCGCCGCCCCGCAATCGCAGGTCGGCACGATCGACCTCATCCGGCAACTGTTATCAATCGCGCAGGGCCTGGCCTGGGGCGGTCTCGGTCTATACCTGCTGTGGCGGGCAGGCGCGAGCCTGAAGCAGCATCTGGGACTCGACTTCCAGCGCACCGGAAGGGACGTCGCCTCGGCTTTCGGCCTGGCCGCGCTCATCGGAATCCCCGGCTTGGGGCTGTACTTGGCTGCACATTCGCTGGGCATGTCACTCACGGTGGCCGTCTCTACAATGAACGATGTCTGGTGGCGCGCACCGGTTTCCGTGCTTATCGCATTCCAAAACGGCTTCCTGGAAGAAGCTCTCGTCGTCGGCTACCTGCTGCTGCGGCTACGTCAACTGGAACTATCGCCGTGGCTCGCGATCGGGATTTCCGCCGTTCTGCGCGGCTCGTACCACCTTTATCAGGGGTACGGCGGCTTCATCGGGAATATCGTCATGGGTGTGGTGTTCGCGTTTGTCTTTCTGCGCTGGCGCCGCCTGTGGCCGCTTGTCATCGCACATGGACTGATCGACACAGTGGCGATAGTCGGCTATCCACTCCTGCATGGGCACGTGTCCTGGCTGCCCTAACGGATACGACACTTCTTCTTCTACAACAGGTATGACGCTTCTCGCCGCAGGTACGGCTCCAGCTACAGCTACAGCTACAGCTACACCGTCGGGTCTACACGCCGGAAGAGCCGTTCAATGTCGGCGGCCGGCTGCGGTCTGGCGAGCAGGAAGCCCTGCACAGCGTCGGCGCCGTACCCGAGCAGAGCATCGCGCTGTGCCGCCGTTTCGACTCCCTCCGCGATCACCGTAAAGCCGAGCTCGTGCGCCAGCGCAATCGTCGAGATGACGATCGCCCGGTCCGGTCTGCTGTCCGGAAGTCCATCTATGAAAGACTTGTCGATTTTGATGACGTCCAGCGGTAGCTCCTTGAGATAGGCGAGCGAAGAATAGCCCGTGCCGAAATCGTCAATCGCCACCGAGGCGCCGAGCCCACGCAGTCCCGCTAATGCTGCGGCTACTGCGTCGGGCCGATCGATCAGGACGCTCTCGGTCACTTCGATGGTTAGCCGCTGTCCGCCATGCGGCATGCCGGCGAGTGCCAGCGCTTCAGTCACGCCGGCGACCGGATCTGATTCCGCGAACTGATGGGCCGAGAAATTGACGGCGACACGAAGCTGCCCTAGGGCCGGATCGTGCTGCCACTGCGCGAGCTGGCGGCACACTGCGCGTAACACCCACCTGCCGAGTGGGACGATTAGCCCTGTTTGTTCGGCGATGTCGATGAACTCTGCCGGCGCCAGTAGTCCGTGTGCCGGGTGACGCCAGCGCACCAGCGCCTCGGCGCCGGACATGATCCCGGTGTCGAGTGCGAAGTACGGCTGATAGTGCACCTCGAGTTGGTTTTTCTCGATTCCAATAGCCAGTTCGTGCTCACGGGCTTTACGCTGCGAGCTCTGCCAGCGCAGTCGTTCGTCGAACAGCACGCGGCTGTTGCCTTCGACCCGCTGCGCAAGCTCGAGCGCATTCTGCGCGCTGCGCATAATCGTTTCAACGTCGTATTCGAGAGCGCCTTCCGCACCAGAAACGCCGACACTGCTCGTCACGAGTAGATCGTGTGTCGATGTCCGCACCACCTGGCAAGCCGCTGCCATCAGCAAATCGACCAGCAGGGTTAAGTCGTCAGCCGCAGGTAGGTCGTCCAGCAGGATCGCGAACTGATCACCGGACAGCCGCGCGACCATTGCTTGGCCGGGTGCGTGCTGCTGCGCAATATCTGTGATGTGCCGAGCAAGCTGCCGCAGCACGTCGTCGCCCACTGTCCGACCGAACTCATCGTTGACTCGTTTGAATCTGTCGATGTCCAACAGGATCAGCGTCGGTCGATAATCACCGGCGGCGCTCTCTGCAAATCGTCGCTCCGCGTATCGCACCAACAGGGACATATTTGCAAGTCCAGTGAGAACGTCGTGCGTGGCGGCGAATTCAGCCTCCACTCTCGAGGTCACGTCGCGGATGAAGGCATAGAACTCTGGTTCTTCGCTACCTTCCAGCGCCCAGCGGGTGAGTTCGATATGGACTTCGGTGCCGTCTTTTCGCGCCGCTCGCGTTTCCACCGGTTTGCCGAGCACCGGCCCCTGGCCGGTCATCAAGTAGCGGTGGACGCCATCGTTGTGCGCTAGGCGAAGTCGCTCGGGCACAATCAGCTCGGCGACACTACGGCCAAGTGCTTCGGTGCGGAGCCAACCGAAGAGGCTCTCAGCGGCGCGGTTCCATTCAGTTACGGCGCCGGCTCCATCCATCCCGACGAACGCGTCACCGGCAGAGTGCAAGATTCCGCGCAGCCGACGCACATCGTTCACGGCGCTCAGCGATTCGAGATCGGAGCCAGCGGGCCGCACCGAGAACAGCGTCATACCCACTACCTCCCTATGTCATTCTGACGGTGCACCTAGACACTGCGACTATTCGCGCGGCGGAGGGCCTCGTACCGTCGACACGCAGGAAGGCTCGGGCTTCACCGACAAACATTCAGTAAACCAGTGAAGGCTGCCCACGGGCAACGTCGTCGCGAGCGCCGAACGACCGTGCGAACCTCGCCGGGTCGGCCGCAAGTCCGAGTGTCTTGAGTACCTGGGCGAAGATATCCGCCTGCTCCAAGTGCGCGGGCGTGACATGCCCGATTCCTGGTCCGCAGGCGGCAACCCACGCCGTTCGCTCCGCCGCCGAATCGCCACCGTGGCCGCCTTGATCGACGTGTCCATGGTCTGTCGCCACGATGACGGCCCACGAGCCACCAATTCCGGATGCGGCGACACCGGCCGCGCTGACCCCGACCGCGTTTAGCAGCAGGCCAAGCCGACGGTCGCATGTTTCGATGGCGGCGAAATATTCGGGACCCACCCCGACCGTGTGCGCGACTTCATCCGCAAGACCCAAATATACGAAGGCCGCGTCGATGTCATCGCCAGCCAACGCGCGCGCGGCGCCTGACGCAACCACGCCGTCCGCCTCATCCCACAACGCTTGATCGTTTCCCGGATTTTCAGGCATCAGCACGCGCCCGCCCGGTGAAAAGATCGGTCCGCATCCGGCAGCCTCGACCAATTCAGGCCAGGCGACTGCCGCATACGTGGAGAGGCCGGCGCGCCGAGCAATCGTGAGGAAGTCGTCCGGCATCGCGTGCGAAGGCTCGTCGTTATCTATGACGCCGTGTTCGGGCGGCAGTGTTCCAGTGGCGATAGTCGACCAGCACGGCCCGGAGATCGTGGGTCCTGCCGAGTTCACGTGAACCGGCATCCGGAAGCCGGCCTGCGCAACTCGATCCAGACTCGGAGTCGCCACGTCAGCCAGACTGTCCCAGCGCACGCCATCAATACCGACTACGAGCACGCGACGACGGCCCTCTTTTGGCGTCGAGTAGAGCGCCGACAGGGACGGTTTGCCATCAGACACGAGCAATCCCGTTCGCCAGATAGCCATCGACCGCACGTGTGACGCATGCGGCCGCGGACTGCAGCGCTGCGTCAACGCCGAAGTCGTCAGTCAACGATATGACGGAGACGCCGTCCGGAATAGCGACATCCGAGTCGGCGCCGCCGCACACCACCAGTGTGGGTACGGCCGCCAGACGGGCCCGCTCTATCACGCCACCCACCACTTTGCCGTCGAGTGAGGTGGCATCGAAAAAGCCCTCGCCGGTGATGACGAGATCGGCTGCGCCCAGGGCGGTATCGAATCCGAACAGCTCTGCAATCATGTCGAATCCGGGAACCAATTGCGCGCCGATCGCAGCCAATCCACCCGCGAGACCGCCTGCAGCACCAGCACTTTCGACACTCGCGAGATCAATTCCGAATCGGCGTAGGTAATCTTCGTGGAGGGCCTTCAGCCGATCCGACAATTCCTGCACTTGCGCGGAAGTAGCACCCTTCTGCGGACCGAAAACCGTTGCGGCATCGAGGAATCCGGTGCGCACGTCGGCACACACCGTCATGCACACATCGACAGATAGCAGACTAGGTCCACCGTCAGGGGCGAGTACCTGCAATGCGCCGGCCCCACCGTCTGTGGTCGCCGAGCCGCCGACGCCAATGAGAATGTCGCGGGCGCCCGTATCGACCGCCGCGAGGATGAGCTCACCAGTCCCACGAGTGGTCGCTGCCAACGGATCATTACTGGTCGCACCGCCGGCTAAAGCGAGCCCGGACGCCAACGACATTTCGATCACTGCCCGGTTGCCGTCCAGCCGCCACGGGGCCGAAACAGGCTGCCCCAGCGGGCCTGTCACGACTGATTCTCGATTGGCACCACCGAATGCGTCGAGTGTCCCCTCGCCGCCATCAGCCAACGGGATCAGCGTGCAAAGAGCGTCGAATTCGCCCCGCTCCGCCGCTTGTCGGACGCCACGCTCCATCGCATCGCTGGCCTCGCGCCCGGTGAGCGTGCCACGGAATTTGTCCGGCGATATCAGGACACGAAGCGGCGAGGACCCCGTCATAGATACCGGTTCATTTCAGTGCGCAAGCCAGACATAGCTACCACTCACCACCGGGACTCGCGCTTACCGCAGCGTGAACTGTCGGCCGAGAATTCCGTCGCGAGCGCGCCTCTCGGCCTGCGTCAGGGGTTCCGTCACTGCCAACGCCGCATCCAGCCGCACGCCGAACTCCGTCGCCGGGCCGACCCACTCGGAGGAATGTGCCTCACGGTCGAGGTCCCACACCGGCACCACGCAGCCGTGCGCGCGGAACGACCCGACGTAGCGGGTGCCCTCGCCTAGGTCGAGCGCGGAGGCCGCAGCCAGCCGCGCCAGCGCAGCCATCAGCACCTGCTCTTCCTCGCCGCGAACCCAGCGCAGGTGAGCCTTGTCACCAGTGTCCACCCAGTAGGCACCCGGCAGGTCTGCCAACCGCGCGCTGGGCATGATGGCTGCATTTGCCTGCTCCAACGTGGCGGCCAACTGGCTGCCGGCAGCAGGCTCTTCGTCCAGCCACCACGCGAAATCATCGTGCACTGTGACCACAAAAGCGTCGTCAACCAGCAGGTCTTGCAGCCGCGCGCCAGCAGTCGCCCGCGGGTACGCAGAGAGCACCGATGAGGGCGGGGCGGCCAACGCCCACTCGATCGCCGACGCGATATCGCGGGACAAGTCGCCGGAATGCGTTTGTACTTGCGTGCCGACCAGGATCGAACCGTCGGCACGGGTGAGCGAGGCAGCTGCGCCCGGCAGCACGCTACCAAGGGTGATCGACGGGGTTTTAGCCGTGGCGTCACACAGCTGCAGCGTGGCCGTCGCGGACGGCACGAATTCGCGCAGTGCGATCAACTCGGTTTCGCTGGACAACCCGGCGAACGGCCGGGCCACGATCATGTCGGCGGCGTCCGCCAAACCATGGCAAGCCTTGTACCGACGGCCCGAGCCACATGGGCAGGGTTGTCTGGGGTTCATCGCCTGACCGTCGGCCGCAGAAGTCTCGACAACGGTGGTCGCGCCGCGGCGCGTCGTCTTTTTTGCCACGGTGCCACGGTAGCGGACTTCGGCCTGCATTGATCACCAGCTCACAGCACACAGCCCTGATCCGCCTCGATACCGCACCTCATTACGGCGCCGTTTGCGGGTGTCCGTGTCCGGCACAGCAACGATGACTTTTGCGACATCGGCTGCCCCTTACCTCCGTCGCCGGTTACCCCTACCATGGACCACGCAGGAGCATTAGGTGCGCGACCGCGAAGGGCGACGTGCAACAATCAGGCTCATTGCACAGTTTTTAATCCTAATTTTGTTCCCGAAATTCGGTAGCAATCGAGCACGGGGAAGATGTGACCTTTTCAGATCCCGTTGGTTGGCCGCGCAATGCTGCGCGCGCCGCCCACAGTCCCGAGCACGCCCCTGCGCCGGACAGCGATTCTGGACTGCCACCGTTGCCGACTCTCGCGCCGCTGCCGCGTCTCAAGCCGCTTGCGCCGATGCCGCTACCCACGTGGGATGACGACATTGCGGCTGTTCCCACTGGGCTGACTGCGCCTCCTCCTCCGGCCAATCACCCGGCCGCAGACTCGCCGCCGTACGTGCCGACGTACCAGGCAACGCAGGCAACGGATCTGACGGCAGGCAATGCCCCGGACTTTATGACGAGCGACGGCACCGATTACGCCGAGCCGTACCCCACTGATCACTCGGCCGAGTCCGCCCCTGACTACTCAGCTGATTACTCTGCTGATCATTCTGTGCAGCCGGTGATCACAGATTCCTACTACCCAGCAGAATCGGGCACGCACGCGGCCGGCAACGAAGTGGCATTCGGGCCACGCTTCGAGAGCGATGTAGCGTCGCCATCTGGTAGCACCAGCTCGTCGCTCGCGACCGGACGGCATTCCAGCATTCGGACCACTCGTCACGACGAGCTGCTGCCGTACGCACCCGGTCTGAAGGTGCTCGTGATCGGCGGAACCGAGCCGCTCAGCGGCATGGTGGCGGAGCGGCTCATCAGCTCCGGACATCGGCTAGCCATCCATGGCGTCACGATCCCTGCGGAATTGCCCGTGATGAGTGCATCCGCGGAGGCATTCCGCGCCTTCGAGCCGATTTCCCTGGTAGGCGACCGTGCCGACACCGAGGAAATGGTGCATACCGTCGCCCGCGCCGAAGTGGCGCTAGGCGGACTGGACGCCCTCGTGATGCTGCCTGCGCAGCGCAGTTCACACATCGGCTTAGACGCGGACGCCAGCACTTGGGCGGACGAATGGTCGCTCGCGCTCACCACGGAAGTACTCGCGGCGGCGTGCGCGACTCATATCGCGGCCCGCTCGTTCCTAGCGCGGCGCAAGGCTGGACGGATCGTGCTGGTGACCAACGGTCGCGACGGGACACAAGGCGGCGCGATGCCGGCCTCAGCTACCCGCGCTGCGCTCAGCCGACTCGGCGCGGATCTGACCAGAGAGCTGGGCCCGCACGGTATCGGAGTGAGCGTCGTAGCAACTGGTCCCGGTGGAACGCAAGACTTCGCAGTCGCTCAGGTGGCAGATGTCGTTGACGCGTTACTGTCTACGCCGGTGTTGTCCGGCGTGAGCGCGCGAATCGGCTGACGGCACTGACGGCACTGACAGCTCTGACGGAACTGACAGCTCTGACGGAACGTTGACCTGCGATACGCGACTGACCTCGTCGTCGGTCGCCTCGGCCGCGTCATTCATGTCGTAGTAGGTTGCCCCGCTGGTTGTCGAGATGCTCGCATGCTGATTACGGGCGGTCGAGGCCGGCGCGGCAACAATCCATTTCGATCGTCGACCCGAGCCGCTGCCGAACCATTCAGTGCGCAGCGCCGCCACTGTCACCGCGAACAAGATGGCGGTGACCGCAGCCACACCGTTGAGCGCCACGTGCGCCTCAACCAGATTGGCGCCGAACTGCTCACTGCGGCCCAGACGCCACGGGAACGCAGGCACGAACGAAAATATGACGATAAATCCGGCGAGGAAGCCGCCCAGAACCCACACCGCCCAGCAGGTCCGTACCAGCCGCCGCACCCACCGCGGCGCGCGGCGGCCGATTCCACCGACAGGCCGATACACCAGGCGCATCACCTCGACGACGACCTGGCCCGCCCCAAACAGGTTCCAGCCAGGAACGATGAAACGCGCGGCAATCGCTCCAGTGCTCCGCGCTGGCCGGAAGCTGGAGTGGGCTGCGGACACGCGGTACAGCGCTGACAGCGCTGACACACTGGCCAGTACGGCGAACGCCGCAAGCACCAGCGCGGCAACGGAGGTTGCGACCACTGCGGTATCGCTGACGTGTACCGCTCGAGCAGACAATATCTCCTCCCGGCCGCGCAGCAGGAGCGCGAACCGCCATCCCTCGGCCACGGCCGCCGTCAGGCATGCCACTGCGGTGAGCAGCGTCAACGAGATTGCGACCGATAAGCGACGACCAAGTGCAGCAGCGGCACGCTGCCGCGCGGCTTCATGGGAGGCCGCGGAGCGAGTATCACCCCCATGGCCAGCACCAGGGCTACCACCAGAATCGCTGTTATCGCGCCCTTCGCGGAGCCGAGCAACCGGCGGGAATCCCCACCCGGGATGCGTTGCACCATAGCGAGGCGGACCCAGGTAGCTCGCTTGGTCGCGGCGGATATGCGGTCGCGGGCCTAGCCCAGCTGGTGGGGTAGCCACCCATCGCGTCATCGCCAGTGGCGCTGCGCAATACATGCAGTAAGGCCATCGTGTCACTGACGGCTCGCGATCGGGTGGCTGCGTACGGCCGCACCGGGAGCAACGCACTCCGAAGGTATGTGCCGCCGAATATCCGCCGAAACCCGGCTCGCTACCCGTCGACGTCGGCACCGCCTCATCCTGCCATGCGTACTTGCGCGCGAGTCCCGGCCCAACCTCCGAAGGTGCGGGATGAGGGCCCCTTGCGAAAGGCGCGTGCCTCAGCCGCCGCGGGTAATCTTCACGCCATGACGGAAAGCGGATTCGCCGAACTGTTCCAGGACGCAGCCCGCACCGCGGCTGATTTCCGTATGGCCCTGCCGGGTAGGCGGGTCGCGGCCCAGATTGGGCTCGACGAAGCACTGGAACGTTTCGACGGCGATTTACCAGATGGACCAAGTGACGCGAGAGACGTCATACGGGAACTGGCGGCGCTGGCCGAACCAGGCTTGACATCCAGCGCCGGGCCCCGATTTTTCGGGTTCGTCACCGGCGGAGCGCTCCCTGCCGCCTCCGCTGCGGACATGCTGGCGGTCGGCTGGGATCAGTGCACGTTCAACGCGGTTTTAGCACCGGCTGCGACCGCGGTAGAACACACCGCCGGGCGCTGGGTAAAGGAGCTACTCGGCCTGCCGACCAACGCCACCGTCGGATTTGTCACCGGCGCGCAGGCCTCGAACACCGTCGGTCTGGCCGCGGCCAGGCACCACGTACTAGCGACTGCCGGCTGGGATGTGCCGTCGCGGGGGCTAGGCGGGGCGCCGCGGATTCGCGTAGTAGCCGGGGCGGAGCGGCACGCGACAATCGATGCGTCCCTTCGATTCCTGGGGTTAGGGACGGACTGCATTGTTGCGGTCGACGCGCTTCCGGATGGCGCGATGGATATGGCGGATCTCGCACGGGTACTCGCGGCAGGAAAAAATGACACCCCCACCATCGTGTGCCTGCAGTCGGGCAATGTGAATACCGGCGCGTTCGATGATTTGCGCGCCGGTTGCGGGCTCGGCCGACAACATCGAGCCTGGGTGCATGTCGACGGGGCATTCGGGCTGTGGGCGGGTGCCTCGCCGAAGTTAGCGCAACTCGTCGATGGGGTGGAACTCGCCGACTCATGGTGCATGGATGCCCACAAGTGGTTGAACGTGCCCTACGACTCGGCGATGGCGATCTGCGCGCATCCCGACGACCACGTTGCTGCCATGGCGTATTCGGCGGCGTACCTCACCGGCTCAGAGTCCGCCTCCTACGGCCCAGGCGA
>JBDTAR010000059.1:0-9809 GCA_039924545.1 Nakamurella sp.
ACATGGGCGGGGTGTGCTGCCGAGCCGGCGCCACCTAATTGATGTGAACTGCGCTATGGGCGCTGGCGCAGCGCAATTGCGTCAGGCACGCCGGATGGGAAGGGGTGTGGGCGGGCGCGGCAGCAGACCTTTTACGGGATTCGTCGTGATGTGGCTATCACCTACCTTTCACACTGTTTGCGGATGTGGGTGTGGTTGTGGGTGGTGGTGAACGCGGGCTTCCCCACCGTCCGATACCGGGATACACCAGTCGGGTCGGCGCCTGCCGGTTGTGGTCGGCTGCCTGCCACCGGGCGCGGTTCGGGTGTGGGCGTTTCACCCCGGCTCGGCGAGCCGGTCGGCCGGCGGGCGGGGTGGGCCATTCGGCGGCGATGATCGCGTCGAACTCGTCGCGCACCCACTGCTCATCGTTGACCAGCAGCAGGCGGGAATCGTTCGGGCGGCCACGCGAGTCTGTGCGGGTGGGTGCCGGGTCGGGGATTGTGGTTGTGGTCATCTCACTGTCACCTCCGATACTGCCGCTTCCGGATGGGCTAGGCGTTGATGGATTGCCGCTCTTCGCTGTTGCGAGTGATCGATATTTTGCGGGGTTTAGCGGCCTCGGCAACCGGGATCAGCAGGGTGAGTACCCCCGTGTCGTAGCTGGCCGCGATCCGTCCGGTATCCAGGTTGTCGCCAAGGACCAACTGGCGGGAGAAGATGCCCCGGGGCCGTTCGGCCGCGAGCATCTCCGTCTCATCGTTGAGGTCGGGGCGCTGGGCCTTGACGGTGACCACATTGCGTTCCACGTCCAGATCGATCGAGGCCGGGTCCACGCCAGGTAGGTCGAATTCGACGTGGAACGTGTCCCCGTCACGCCAGGCGTCCATCGGCATCACCGACGGGCGGGCCATCGTGCCGCTGCCCCCGAAGACCTGTTGGGTCAGTCGGTCGAGTTCACGAAATGGGTTGGTGCTGCGCACCAGCATCATGTCCACCTCCATCACATTGTTTCTGATGCTCTCCTTTTAGGCCACAAACCACTATCACGATCTATGGCATGCGCTATAGATTCTTTGTAGCATCCGTGACATGACGATGCAAGAAGAAATCCAAGAAACTTTTCGGAAAGGACACGCCGTGACCCAAGGGCCCACCGGAACAGCCACACCGGACGGTGATCGGGGTGTGTATGGGATTTCGGTGGCCGCGGAACTGGTCGGTATGGGCACCCAGAATCTGCGCGCCTACGAGGCGCACGGGCTCCTCGAACCCGACCGCACCGGCGGCGGTACCCGCCGCTACAGCGCCAACGATCTTCACCAGCTACGCCGCATCAGTGCGCTCCTCGCCGCCGGGCTGAACCTCGCCGGCATCGGCATGGTTCTGGGCCTACAAGACGAAAACAGCCAACTGCGATCGGAAAAGGAGAATCAACAATGACCGGGAAACAGCGCGATCCGCGGCTCGTCGTTTCCGGCGAGATCCCCGAAGCGGACCTGGTCGACCAGCTCAGGCCAATCGGCCCGTACGAGCCGGTCGATGACGACACCGAACCTGGCATCGGCGGAGGCGACGACCTGATCAGCGAGGCAGACCGGCTCGACCAGGCCGTGCCGCTGGCCGGCGACGACGAGGACGACTACCCACACGACCGGATCGAAGTCGGTGACCTCTGACCCGAATCCACGGATAGTTAGGTGCTGATCGGTGTGTGAGATAGGAAATCGGTGTGTGAGATAGGGAAAGCGCCTGTCGTGCAAGGATAATCATGGTTGTTGAACCCTGATTTCGTCCTGGCGGAAAGGCACCTCCATGGTGAGGTGATAACTGTGCGCGGTGCTCCGCGGGCTGCTAGGCAGGTGCACATCGGCGCGCCGGACCCACATCTGACGGGCGCTGCCGGCACGGTCGCGGACACGGAGCTTGCCGGCTGGCTGCACGTGGCCGAGTCGATCGATACGACGGTCGGGCCGATCAAACAGCGCAGCCGCGGCTTCAGTGCGGTCGGAGATCGGTAACGGGACCGCGAGGACGGTCTCGGCCAGGTCGTCACGTCGGCCGAGCCAGCGTTGCACAGGTCTACAGTTCTTCGAATCGGCGATTGCGTGCTAAGCGCAGATACGCCTGGAGGATCGATCGTGGCGGGTCTGTTCCTACGCGTCGATTTGCTCGGCGGGCGTGTTTCTGCCCGGCTCAGCCAGCGCGCCGGACTCGCCGGTGCAGCGATATGTCAACCAGTTCACGGCGCTGCTCCGCCACCGGCAGGTTCACCTCGCTGGTGTGGGCCTTGGAATGTGGTTCTGCGTCTGGATGGCACAGTTCGCTCTGCCAGTTGGTCCCGTCTGCTCGATTCATTTGACATGATCTGGCGTGTTTGCGGTCGCTGCGGCGGTGCGGCCTGGGACCATGGGGCCGACGGCCCGAGGGTATGGCCGAACTGCGGGCAGGACGACCGGTTTCACCGAACGGATGCTGGCGCTACACAGTCGCACCTGCCGAAGTGCACCGATTGACGCCTCGCATTCGCTCGCGCCACTGGAACGAAGGAACTGATATGCCGAACCGGATCCGCCTCGCAGATGACGATGTTCTCCCCCTGATGCGTGTGACGGTGAGCGATCTCGCGCCGTCCGTCATGGTCGTCGGAGACCCGGCGCGCGCCGCCAAGGCGGCAGCCCTGCTGGACGGGGCTCGCAAGGTCGGTGAGAACCGTGAATACGTGACTTACAGCGGGACGTTCCATGGCACGCCGATCTCCGTCGCTTCGCACGGAGTGGGTGCGCCAGGCGCGGCCGTCGTCTTCGAGGAGCTCTGCCGCGGCGGCGTGCGGCGGATCGTACGGGCTGGCACAGCCGGCGGCATCCAGTCCGAAGTACTCGATGGGTCGCTTGTAGTGGCCACGGGAGCCGTCCGCGACGACGGTGTCACGGCCACGCTGGTGCCATTGGCCTATCCGGCGATCACCGACCCGGCGCTAACGATGAGCCTGGTCCGCGAGGCAGCCGCGCAGGGCGCCACCGTGCACACCGGGGTCGTACTGACAAGCGCATGCTTCTATCCGTTGGACGTTCTGGCAAATGACCAGCCGATGTGGCAACGCGCCGGCGTCGTGGCCATCGAGATGGAATTGGCTGCGTTACTGGTCATCGCCGCACAACATGGCGTCGCAGCGGGCGGCATACTTGCCATCGACGGCAACCCGATGGTGAAGCAGGATACCGAAATGGGCGATTATCAACCGTTCCGCGAGATTGTCGTTGAAGCTACCGACCGGGCGCTGCGGGCGGCATTGCGCGCACTGAGTGTTGAGTGAGCGAGCCTCATTCCCTGACACAGGCTGATACCCGCGCGGATTCCGGCAGGCTAGGTGCGCGAGAGTTCCGCGATTCGGGCGGCGCCCGCGGGGAATCGGCGAGTGAGCTCGGCTCGATCACCAAGGGCGAAATCGTCCGACGAAAACGGTGGGGCCATGGTTGTGCCGATCAGCGTCCACGCACCCGCCGATGACGATCCCTGCCACACTCCGCCGGGGACAGTCAACTGCGGACGTTCGCCACCGGACAGGTCGAGACCGAGTACCGGTTCGCGAACCTCGCCCGTCGCATCGTCAATGAGCAACAGCCGCAGCGGCGAACCCGAGTAGAAGTGGTACGTCTCCGGACCGGTGAGCTTGTGTAGCGCCGAGAAATCGTCACCGACCAGTAAGAAGTAGATTGCCGTCGACACTCCGTCCGCGAACGTCTGCCGGTACAGGCCGCCTTCGTCGGGGAGCGGCTCCAATCCGAGGATCTTTGCGATCTGCAACGCCGTGCGAAGGTCGGGTCCATCATCGATCACGCCGACGTCACCGCCCGGCTGAGGTGGTTGTGCATCGGCAACGGCGTGACCAGCTCGGGCACATATCGGGCGGCGCCTGCGATCTGCGTCAGCAGGCTGCGGTCTTGCGGCCAGAAGTCGCGCGTCCCGGCCGGACGGGCCCGGATTGGCACGACGGCGATGATTGCAATGCATCCGCAGCCGAACGTCGTGTTCCCGGTGCAGATGTACGGCATTGCCCAATGCTAATGGGGCGCCCGCCAAGCGGCCCAGCACGCTTGAGGCGAGGATCTCACTCAAGAGGCCCGTAACCGGGCGGACACCGAGGCTCGCCGCAGCCAAGGGCTACTCTCCAGCTCCAACCCGGTCGTCGGCCCGGCAAAATGGCAAAGCGCATCTTTTGCACAGATCGGCGCCGACAATAGCGTTGGGCACGCCAGTACCGTTAGCGAAAGCAGCACCAGGCGATACCCTTTTCAGGCCCTGCGCCTGAGCAGTCGCCGCTGCTCAAACCATTGCTGTGTCTCAGGCTCGGCGCGGTCAGTGGCGACAACACGAATATTGACGTTCATCTGTCGTCAGACGTACGTTATTTGGCAAGGTCGAGAAGGCGAGGTCGTGACAACTGCGCAGGACAGTGGGCGGCGAGCCGATGGCGATGCCAGCGGAGTTGGGCGTCTGGGCGATCGCGGATTTTGTGATCTCTCTGGGCAGGTCGCGGTCGTGACCGGCGCGGGCGGTGGAGTTGGCTCCGGTATCGCTATGCAGTTCGCACGCGCCGGTGCGTCAGTGGTTCTGCACTATCGATCCAGTGCGAAGGCTGCTGAAGCTGTTTGGCGACAGATTGTGGATGCTGGTGGCCACGCGATCGTCGCCCAAGCGGATATCACGGACGAAGCGTCCGCCCGGTCTGTTATAGCGGAGGCGGTGCGGGCCTATGGACGTGTGGATGCGCTCGTGAACAATGCGGGCGTGCAGCCGGTCGAACCGCTCGAGGGTATGACGGCGGCAGCGTGGCATGAGGTCGTCGACGTCAACGTCATGGGTACGTTCATAATGACCCAGGCGGCAGCGGAGGCCATGCGAGAAACCGGCGGTTCCGTGACCCATATAGCCTCGATCGAGGGTCTTCACCCGGCGGACGGGCATGCGCACTACTGCTCCTCGAAGGCGGCGCTGATCATGCATGCGCGTACGGCGAGTCTGGAATACGGGAAGTACGGTATTCGCGTCAACTCAGTCTCGCCTGGTCTTATCGATCGCGAGGGTTTGGAGGAGGCATGGCCGGAGGGGGTAGCGCGGTATCGGGCATCGGCGCCACTGGGGCGACTCGGCCGCAGCACCGACATCGGCAACGCCTGCGTATTTCTGGCATCGTCAATGGCCGCGTGGGTGACGGGCACCAACTTGACCGTTGACGGCGGCGTGTCTAACCATCCGACGTGGTGATATGGCCGAGCAAGAAGCGACCCACGCGGCCGCAACCAAGGCAGCCACCTAGCAGGAATCCGACGCGGACAAATGAGGTCGGGCAAGTCGTTGCTACGCACCGGACGCAGGGCGATAGATTCGTCGCCAGCGTCGAGATCGGGACGCGCGGCTCAGCAGTGGGAGATGAAGAGCCATGGCATCATCCGAAGTCCGTATCGTCGGCGGAGTCGTCGTCACGCAGAACGACCAACGGCGGATCATCGACGACGGCGAGGTAGCGTACGATCCGCTCACCGGCCGCATCACCTATGTCGGCGAAATACGTGGCCTCGGAGGGGATATCGATGCCGCGGGCTGCGTGGTCTTGCCCGGGCTGACCAATGGGCACACCCATTCCGGCATGACGCCGATGCGCGGCTACTCCGACGATGGCAGCCTGCAGGGCTGGCTGGAGGCGATCCGCGAGTTCGAAGAATTGATGACGTATGACGACGTCCGCGCAGGACTGCGCCTGGCCCTAGCGGAGATGATCCAAACCGGGACCACCAGCTTCGCTGACATGTTCATGTGGGATGCCACACTGCTCGCCGACGTCGCCGACGCGGGCATGCGCGTGCTGGCCTCACCTGCCGTGTTCGACTACGACGCTGTCGGATATCCAGCTGCGAATTCAGGAAATGGGCGCGACGCGCTGGATGCGACCGAGCGGCTCGCGACGGAATTCTCCTCGGACCCGCTGGTGCACATCGCATTCGGGCCGCATGCGCCATATAGCTGTCCGCCGGAGCTGTTGCAGGATGTGGCTCGGCGCGCGGCGCGACTCAATCTGCCGGTGCACATCCATCTATCGGAGACCGCACGGGAAGTCGACGAATGCCGGGCTGCGCACGGTGTCACGCCGATCGGGCTGGCGCGCCGATGCGGCCTGTTCGACAACCGGGTCCACGTCGCGCACGGTGTTCACGCCACGGAACAGGACTGCGGCATCCTTGCTGCAGCTGGGGCAAGCGTGACACACAGCCCCGTCAGCAACCTCAAACTGGGCGCCGGGATCGCGCCGGTCGCCGAACTCCTCGCGGCCGGCGTCACGGTCGCGCTCGGCACTGACTCTGTCGCCTCCAACAACTCGCTGGACATGTTCGAGGAGATCAAGACAGGCGCGATCATTCATCGCGGGCTGCACGAGAACCCGGACGTGATCAGCGCGGCAGATGTGTTGGACATGGCCACCCTGCACGGCGCCAGCGCGATCGGTTGCGGGGCATCCGGTCGCCTCGTAGTCGGTGAGGCCGCGGACATCATTGTCGTCTCGGCCGATACCACGCGAGCGACACCGTTGACGTCACCGACGTCGTTTCTTATTTACGCCGCGAACGGCCAAGACGTGCGGGATGTCGTGGTGGCGGGTCGCCCGTTAATGCGCAACCGCAGGCTATTGACGATTGACGTGGCCCAGGCGCGGGCGCAGGTGGCCGGCACGTCGGCGCGGATTCGGGCCCAGCTAGCGCACTAGCGGCATTGGCGCTGATTCGGTGCGCCGCACGTCACTTCTTGGTCAGCGATGACGGGGATTCCACGGTGATGGAACCGTCGATGATGCCGGCCGTGACGATTTTCAGCTGATCCGCGAGAGTGCTGGTCACGTTTTCAGCGTAGTCGTGGAATGGCGCCAGCCCGACGCCGCCGTTCTTCAGTGTGCCGATGTATGGGGCATTGTCGAATTTCGCCTCAGATGCGGCCTGCTCGATGACCGCCGTCACGGTCGGCTGGACGTTCTTCAGGATCGACGTGAACACCAAGTCCTTGTAGCCAGCGGTATCCGTCTCGAAGAGGTCCGAGTCGGTGCCGATCAGCACGGCCTTTTTGCCTGATGAGCGAATTGCCGCGCCGGTGCCCTGGTACAGGCCGCTGGCAAGCGCGGCGATGACGTCCGCATTCTGGTCGAGCTCGTTCTCCGTGGTCGTCTTGGCGGCGTTCTGATCCGTGAAGTTCCCGATGAAGCTGCCATTCTGGGCCTTTTCGTCCCACCCCAGAGCCTTGACATCCTTATTGTTCTTCTTGTTGTAGTAGGCAATCCCGTCAACGAACCCATCCATGAAGATGGTGACAGGCGGGATCTGCTGGCCCCCGTAGAGCGCCACAACACCAGTTTTCGTGTACGCCGCCGCCGAATACCCGGCCAAGAACGCTGCTTGGTCCGTCGCGTAGACAATGTCCTTGACGTTGGGGAGATCGATGGAATTGTCGTCGACCATTGCGAAGTTCACGTTGGGATGCGCTAGTGCCGCAGTCTTCACGTTGGCCACCAGGTTGAAGCTCGGCGCGACGATGATGCTGCAGCCCTGCTGAATCAGGTTGGTGAGATTTGGCGTGTAATCCGTGGGTGTCTTGGCCTCCGCGGTCTTGAAGCTCGTCCCCAGTTTGCTTGCGGCGGCCTTCACACCGTTCAATGTTTGCTCGTTGAACGAATGGTCGTTGAAGCCCCCGCTGTCGGACATCACACACGGAAGGAACTTCGACGCCGCCACCGCCGTCCCGGTGGCGGCGCCCGTGACGCTACCGGTTGACGGACTCGCTGCAGGCGCGGAGCCACATGCGGCGAGCACCAACGCCGTGACAGCAATCGTGGTTGCCGACAAAAGGCGTCCGCTAGATCTCATGACACTGATTTCCTCATTGCGTGGTAAAAAGCTAGATAGTAGTTTATCGCGCACTCGTGGCGACATGCACGGTCAACACCGTGCTGTCATCGGCGAGCACCGGGAGCCACCGACTCGAGGGTCTCGCCCTGGTCGAGGCGCACCACCCTCCGGTCGGTGACGATCGCTGTGATCAGGCCGTGTGGCGTGACGTCGAACGCGGGGTTAACCGCTGGCGAGTCGGCCACCGCCGTCGCGACCCCGCGCAGTGCGACAACCTCGTCGCTGCCACGGTCTTCGATCTCGATCTCTGCGCCGTCAGCAGTCGCCATGTCCACGGTAGATTCCGGGGCCACCACGACGAACGGAACGCCGGAGTGCTTGGCGCCGAGAGCCAGCGAGAACGAGCCGATCTTGTTTGCCGTGTCTCCGTTGGCAGCGATGCGGTCGGCCCCGATCAGCACGGCGTCCGCAGCGCCCCGACTGAGCAGGAAGGGCCCGGCCGAATCGACGAGCAGCCGATATGGTGCTCCCATCCGTTTCAATTCCCAGGTAGTCAGGCGGGCGCCTTGTAGCAGCGGCCGGGTTTCCAACGGCAGCGCCTCCGCCAGCCAGCCCTGTTCGAAAATCGTCTGGATCACTCCGAGCGCCGTCCCGCGCTCAACGGTCGCCAAGCCGCCCGTGTTGCAGATTGTCATCAGCCGCGCGCGCGCCGACGCCACGAGGCCGCGCAGCAGCTCGGCACCGTATCGACCCATGGAGATGCAGGCTGCGATGTCGTCATCACGGATCGCCAGCGCCTCCGCGAGAACGGCGTCCGCCCCATCCGCCAGTCGAGCCAGCGCCCGATCCACCCCCCATGCCAGGTTCACGGCGGTAGGGCGCGCAGCCCTCAATCGGTCGGCAGCCACGCCGATTGCCGCGACGTCCGACTCCTTCGCGAGCAGCGCCACGCCGAGTGCGCCAGCGACTCCCAGCGCCGGCGCGCCACGTACCGCCAGTCGTTTGATGTCGGCGATCAGCTCGTCGACCGTGGTGACGCGGCGCATGTGAAGCTCGCCCGGCAACAACGTCTGATCCACCAGTTCTATCGCGCCGTCAACCCAATCAATCGTCCGCATCGCTTCCCCGCTCATCCGTGACCGTACGCCGAACCACGTCGCGTACGGGCTCCTCGCGACAGGTGGGAACTTACGGCCCGCAGGCGTCGTCGTTCAGCAGTCATCCTGCCGCCCGTAGTCTGCTATCTTATCCGCCGCGTCACGAAACTCCATGGCATTCAATAGATGTGGGTCACCGACAGAGCGAGCGACGAACCAGAGTCTGCAGGTCCACTCCAGGTAGACCGACTTCGTATACGCGTCGTTCAGCGACGCGCCCCAGCTGGTCGCGCCGTGATTGCGCAGAAGGACGGCGCTGCGCCCGGCCATAGCCGCCCGGACCTTCTCGGCGAGCTCCGGCGTGCCGTAGGTGGCATACGGCGCGACGCGAACGGGTCCGCCACACATCGCGAGAGTGTAGTGCACCAACGGGGTCTCGTCTGCGATGAGGCCGAGCGCCGTCGCGTACAGCGGATGGGTGTGAACCACAGCACGCGCGTCCGTCTCTCGGTAGACAAGCAGGTGCATCGGCACCTCGGACGAGGGCTTCAGGGATCCGTCGACGCGATTCCCGTCCATATCTATGACGGTGATCATGTCAGGGGTCAGTTCGTCGTATGCCACGCCGGTGGGAGTGATGGCGATGTGTTGGCCCTCGCGCGCCGATACGTTGCCCGACGTTCCGACGGTCAGCCCATCGCGCACCATAGCTCGCGAGTAGTCGATTACCGACAGCCTGGCCGCCTGAAGCAACATGCGCGACCCACCCATCATCCACCTGAATCGCCCTGCCCACCGTCGTTCCGAGGCGAGCATCGCTATCCTATGCCACCGCTCGCGC
>JBDTAR010000060.1:0-7331 GCA_039924545.1 Nakamurella sp.
GGTGGCAATATGCGCGTCCAATGCGCCCAGTGGGTCTAAGGCCAGCACTGTCCCCAGCTCTGCTGGGTTAAAAGGTTGCACCGGCACCAGGACGGCATCTTCGTCCGTTGCATCCATGAGCGGAGCGAGGTCGCGACCGACGACGATAAGGAGGATGGGCTTTTCGCGCAGCGATCGCTGCCAGGCACGCCGAAATGCGGGCGCGAAGCTCCGATCTGATTTGATCAGTGCCGACGCGTTGTCCAGCACCACAATGCTGGGCTCGCCGTCACCGAGAGCATCGGCGAGCAGACGCAACGCGGTATCCCAATCGGGCGCGAGGATGTCACGGAATCGGCCGGCCTGCGGCAGCTCAGACGAACTCGCCTGGTCGACAAATGAGGCGACCGCAGCATCCTCTGGAGTCCTCGACGATACGGTCGCGCCGTGCATCCCATCGACAGCACGATCATCGGAGGCGTACCACAGCGATACTGCTCGGGCCCGCTGGGTGAACTCGCCAATGAGGCGAGTCTTACCGACCGCGCGCGTACCGGTAACAAACACGCATCGCCCCGTGCTGCCATTGCCGCCACGCACATCTTCCAGCGCTTGCGAGAGTTTTCGCAGCTCAGAGAATCGTCCAACGAATGTTGTCATACCGTAATCGTATCGCGAAGTAGGGCTTGTGTCACGAGTATCAGAAAACGCGATCTATCCGTCGCAATACGTCTTGACTGCTGTTCATCCCGCGATTGAAAGTATTGTAGGCGGCGCAATTCAACCTATCCAGTCTCGCTAACGAGAAAAAGAATGCCGGATGATCCATAGACCATCCGGCATTCGTCAACACTCGCTTTATCGCCGCAGCTCAACCCGTTAGTTGAACCACAACTAAATCATCCGCAGACAGCACCCACGGATGCGGACTGGACGAGCTTGGCGTATTTGGCAAGCACGCCCCGGGTGTACTTCGGGGCAAGCGGCTCCCAGCCGTCCTTGCGGCGTGCCATCTCTTCTGGCTCCACCAGCAAGTCGAGTGCGTGGGCTTTGATGTCGATCCGGATCTGGTCGCCGTCCTGCACGAAAGCGATCGGCCCGCCGTGCGCAGCCTCTGGCGCAATGTGCCCGACGCAGAGCCCCGTCGTGCCTCCTGAGAACCGTCCGTCAGTAAGCAGCAGCACATCTTTACCGAGTCCGGCACCCTTGATCGCGCCGGTGATTGCCAGCATCTCCCGCATCCCCGGGCCGCCCTTGGGTCCTTCGTAGCGGATGATCACCACATCACCCTTGGTGATGCTGCCGTCCTCCAAAGCGTCCAACGCTGCACGCTCACGATCGAATACTCGCGCTGTGCCCTCGAACGTTTCGGCGTCAAAGCCAGCGGTCTTGACCACCGCGCCCTCCGGCGCCAGCGACCCCTTCAAAATCGTAATCCCACCGGTCTTGTGGATCGGGCTTGAAATGGCGTGCAGCACCTTGCCATCCACGTCCGGTGGATTGAGGGCCTCGAGGTTCTCGGCCATCGTCTTACCCGTCACCGTTGGCACGTCGCCGTGTAGCAGGCCCGCATCGAGCAACGCCTTCATGACCACCGGCACGCCGCCGATCCGATCAACATCGACCATCACGTGCTGACCGAACGGCTTCACATCCGCCAAATGTGGCGTTTTGGCGCCGATACGGTTGAAGTCGGCCAGCTCTAGGTCCACATCCGCCTCGTGCGCAATCGCCAGAAGGTGCAGCACCGCGTTGGTGGATCCACCGAACGCCATGAGCACGGCGATCGCATTCTCGAACGCATCTTTCGTCAGGATCTGTCGGGCGGTGAGACCCTGTCGGAGCATTCCGACCACGGCCTCGCCGGAGCGATGCGCATAGTTGTCGCGTCGGCGGTCAGTGGCAGGAGGGGCGGCACTACCCGGAAGCGACATACCCAGCGCCTCGGCGCAACTCGCCATGGTGTTCGCGGTAAACATGCCACCGCACGCACCCTCACCGGGGCAGATTGCTCGTTCAATCGCCTCTAGATCCGAGTGCGGCATGAGCCCGCGAGCGCAAGCACCGACTGCCTCGAACGCGTCGATGATGGTGACTTCCCTCTCGGTGCCGTCGTGCAATTTGACTGTGCCCGGCAGGATCGAGCCGGCATACAAGAATACGGATGCAAGGTCGAGCCTGGCAGCAGCCATCAGCATGCCCGGCAGCGACTTATCGCAACCGGCCAACAGCACCGAGCCGTCCAGGCGCTCTGCGCTCATCACTACCTCGACCGAGTCGGCAATGACCTCGCGGGAGACCAGCGAGAAGTGCATACCTTCGTGGCCCATGGAGATGCCGTCGGACACGGAGATCGTGCCGAACTCCAGCGGGTAGCCACCAGCAGCAAAAACTCCCTGCTTAGCGGCCTTGGCCAGCCGATCCAAGGAGAGGTTGCACGGAGTGATTTCGTTCCAGCTGGAGGCGATGCCAATCTGTGGCTTCGCGAAGTCTTCATCGCCCAGCCCGACCGCGCGGAGCATGCCGCGTGCGGCTGTCGCCTCGTCACCGTCTGTTACCTGACGGCTACGTGGCTTGATATCCACACCCGGCGACGTGGTCGTAGCAAACGAATCGATGGCGGAATGTGGAATGACGGTCATGCGAACGAGTCTATGCCCGTCAACGCTAAATCTGGGCGAGGCTCCCGCATCGTGAGAGTCCATGTCGTCAAAAGACTTTGCTATTCGGGCCGACCAGCAATGAAGCGCAGCGCAGCGGCATATCCTTCGAGCCCAAGGCCTGTGATTGTCCCCGTGGCGACCGCCGAAATGACGGAATGATGCCGGAATTCTTCCCGGGTCGCGACATTCGAGATGTGCACCTCAACAAGGTCAGCCGTCCGTTGCGCCGCTGCATCGCGGATCGCGATGGAGTAGTGCGTCCACGCGGCCGGATTGAGCACCACCGGAATGGAATCGTCTGCTGCTTCGTGCAGCCATCCAACCATGACGGATTCGGCATCCGTTTGCCGTACCTCCACCGCCATACCCAATTCGTCACCCAAGGAAATGATGCGCTCGGTGAGCGTGGCGTGGGTGGTCGCGCCGTAGATGTCAGGCTCCCGGGAACCGAGTCGACCCAGGTTGACCCCATTTAGTACCCACACCGTGCGCGGCATCGCGCCGATGCGTTCCGTCAACACGGGGATTCCAGGCGACCTGGTCGGCTCAATCGTCATCGCAGTTCCGTGCCTTTCGCGTCCGGTGCGACCTTACCCGAGAACACCGTCATAACTGTTGCCTTACGCGGTTCTGCTGGAGTACCCGTTGCTGGCTTAGCCGTCATGCACGCAACCGTCAGCCGGTCGCATTCATCGCAGCATAGGCGCGCTGCAGCAGATCTAGGCCCGGGCTCTCTAGACGCCCCGGCCTCGCCAGCGTATCGAGAACGACGAATCGAAGGTGTCCGTCGCGGGTCTTTTTGTCGCGCGCCATATAGCCGATGAGTTCCTCTAGTGCGTCGGCGTCGTAGGTGGTCGGTAGGCCCAGCAGTCGCAGCACCGAGCGATGCCGATCCGCTGTCACACCGTCGAGTCGGCCCGCGGCCCGCGCCAGCTCCGCTGCGAACATCATGCCTACCGCCACCGCGTTGCCATGCCGCCACCGATAGCCCTCACGCTTTTCGATCGCGTGGGCGAGAGTGTGTCCGTAGTTGAGGATTTCGCGCAGCGACGACTCGCGAAGATCCGCCGCGACGACATCCGCCTTGACGACGACACCGCGCCGAATCACCTCAGCCAACTGGTATGACGATGGTTCGTGGACCTGGGCGGGGTCCGCTTCGATAATGCGCAGGATATCGGGGTCGGCGATGAACCCGCACTTGGCGATTTCGGCCAGCCCGGCAGTGACATCATCCGGCGGCAGAGTCGCGAGAGCATCCAGATCGGCGGCCACGAGACGGGGCTCGTAAAATGAGCCGACCATATTTTTCCCGGCCGCGGTATTGATGCCGGTCTTGCCGCCCACAGCCGCATCGACCATCCCCAGCACCGTCGTCGGCACCTGGATCAGCCCGATCCCCCGCATGTAGGTGGCGGCCGCGAAGCCGGCCAAGTCGGTAGCGGTCCCGCCCCCCATGCCGATGACGACCGAGGTCCGGTCTAGTCCGGCCGCTGCGAAACGAGCCCAGCAGTCGGCCAGCACCTCCACTGTCTTGGCGGATTCTGCATCGGGAAGTTCGATGTCGAGCACCTGCACGCCGGAGTCAGCTAACGCCCCCGCAAGCTCGCCGGCCCGATTGCGCAGTGTGGGCGGGTGCAGCAGTGCCACGTGCACCGTGCCGCCTAGTGCTCCGATTATCTGCCCGTTAAGGCTGTGACCAATGACGATGTCGTAGGAGTTAGCAGTGGCGACATGCACGGTGGCAGTGGCAAAAGGCGCGGTGGCGGTTGCGTCATGCACCGCTGCGGTCGCTACATCTGCGGCGGCAGTAGCGACATGCTCTGCCGCGCCGTCGGTGTCGGTCACATACCCGCCTTAAGTCCCAGCTCAGCAATGATCCGCGCGGCAACCTCATTGACAGTGAGATGGTCTGTATCGATCTCCAAGGTCGCGATCGCGCGATATACCGGCACGCGCGCATCGAGCAGTGCCTTGAATGTGCCGCGCGGGTTGACGCCGACGAACATCGGCCGCTGATCCGACAAGCCGGTGCGCTGCAAACCGGTCTTCATCGAGATCGATAGGAACACCACGGGGTGACCTGCCAGGAGTCGCCCAGTCTCGGGTTCCATCACTGCGCCGCCACCGAGCGACAGGATTCCCTCGTGTTCGGCCAGTGCTTTCGCCACAGCGATGTGTTCCAGTCGTCGGAACTCCGCTTCTCCGGACTGGGTGAATATCTCGCCCACGATTCGACCGGACTCGAGCTCGACATCGGCGTCAGTGTCGCGGACAGGTAGCCCCGTCAAGGCGCCGAGCGCGAGCGCCACGGTTGTTTTCCCTGCTCCAGGTGGGCCGATCAGTATGACGGCGGGGCCGCCGGTGACATTCACGCTTGCTGCCTGTTGCTCATCCATGCTGCACCTCAGAAAAATCGGTCGGATCACTGGGCGAAACAGTGCGCTCTGCGAGCGCCGCCAGATACGCCCGAGCGTTGCGCGTCGTCTCGCCTACCGAGTCGCCGCCGAATTTTTCCAGCACCGCATTGGCGACCACGAGGGCCACCATGGCTTCCGCAACCACGCCCGCTGCGGGCACAGCACAGACGTCGCTGCGTTGGTTGATGGCCACTGCCGCTTCACCGGTAGCCGTGTCGACGGTAGCCAGCGCCCGAGGCACCGTGGAGATCGGCTTCATTGCAGCACGCACGCGCAGCACTTCGCCGTTCGTCATACCGCCTTCCGTACCACCGGCTCGGTTCGACCGGCGAGTCACATGACCGTTGACCGCGTCGATCTCGTCATGAGCCACCGAGCCGCGGCGCCGAGCGGTGAGGAAGCCGTCGCCGACCTCCACACCCTTGATTGCTTGAATTCCCATGAGCGCCCCGGCCAGCCGGGCATCGAGCCTGCGGTCGCCGTGCACGAAGGAGCCCAGCCCCGGCGGCAAGCCGTAGACCAGTACTTCCACTACTCCGCCGAGCGTGTCGCCGTCCCGCTTCGCCTCATCAACCTCGGCAACCATGGCGGCGGTTGCTGCGACGCCAAATGCGCGCACCGGCGATTCATCGACAGCTACCAAATCGGCCGGCGTCGGTAGCGGGCCGTCTTCGACGTCTACCGTGCCGAGTGAGACGACGTGGGAAAGCACCTCGGCGCCAAGTACCTGCCGTAAGAAGTTTCGGGCAACGGTGCCGAGCGCCACTCGCGCAGCTGTTTCCCGCGCCGAGGCGCGCTCCAGGACCGGCCTAGCGTCGTCGAAATCGTATTTCCACATGCCGGTCAGGTCGGCATGGCCGGGCCGTGGCCGGGACAGCGGTGCATTCCGGGCCAGGTTCTCGATCTCAGCGGGGTCTACCGGCTCCGACGACATGATCTTGTCCCACTTGGGCCATTCAGTGTTATCAATGGCGACAGCGACGGGCCCGCCCATGGTTCGGCCGTGGCGCACGCCGCCAAGCAGCGTCACCACGTCCTTTTCGAATTTCATCCGGGCGCCGCGGCCGTAACCGAGGCGACGTCGAGCAAGTTGACGGGCAATATCGTCGGACGTCACGTCAACTCCGGCTGGTACGCCCTCTATGACGGCGACCAACGCTTGTCCGTGTGACTCTCCAGCAGTTATCCAGCGCAGCACACCTGCCATCCTCCCACGGGCGAACATCGCGATCCCCCTCACCGTCCCCGTGGGAGTCGTGCCACCAGCGGCGCAAACGGTTACGCCTGCTTACGGCGACACGGCGACACGGCGACACGGCGACACGGCGCGAGAGTAGCTACCCCCGCACTACCGGTTTCGGTGTGCCGTAGCTCGGAGCCGCCATACCGATGCCAGGCGTGCGCAGTGCGAAGCCCCGCTCCAGCCGGTCGCCGGCGCGGGTGCGCCGATGCATCACCACGTCGCTATCGGCAATCAGGTGGTGCGGGGCGGCGTACGTGACCGTGGTCTTAACGTAGTCACCGGCTCGGATGGACCCGTTCACTGCCGCGCCGGTAGGGGTGAAATGCACCAGTCGTCCGTCGAGTGCCCGGCCGGATAGGCGGTGGGTCTCGCCATCCTTCCGACCTCCGCCGGAGGCGACCAGCACCTCGACGACTGTGCCGACCTGCGTTCGGTTGGATTCGAGGGCGCATTCATCCGCCACGTCGATCAGGCGCAGGTAGCGTTCCTGGACCACCTCAGCCGGGATCTGGTCGTCCATGTCTGCCGCCGGTGTGCCGGGGCGCATCGAATACTTGAACGTATAGGCGGACGCGAATTTCGACTCCCGCACGACGTCAATGGTGGCCTGAAAGTCCTCTTCAGTTTCGCCCGGGAAACCGACGATGATGTCGGTCGAGATCGCGGCGAACGGCATCGCGGCGCGCACATCGCGCAGGATCCTTAAGTACTTCTCAGAACGGTACGAGCGGCGCATTGCCTTCAATACGCGGTCCGAACCGGATTGCAGCGGCATGTGCAGTTGGGGACACACGTTAGACGTTTCCGCCATCGCCTCGATCACGTCATTAGTGAATTCGCTCGGGTGCGGGGAGGTGAAGCGAACCCTTTCCAGGCCCTCGATCTCGCCGCAGGCACGCAACAGCTTGGAGAATGCCTGCCGGTCACCGAACTGCACCCCGTATGCGTTGACGTTCTGCCCGAGCAGCGTCACTTCGGAAACACCGTCGGCCACCAGCATTTTCACCTCGGCGAGAATGTCCCCGG
>JBDTAR010000061.1:0-36020 GCA_039924545.1 Nakamurella sp.
ATTGATGCCGGTTACACGACCGGTTGGCCCATTTGCATCTGAGCTAGCAGGTTCCGCGCCTGCTCGGCTGTCCGCGGCTCGCACAGCACGTCGTAGCGCCGCGCGACCACCTGCGACGCCGAGGTGAAGTCACGCCGCCCCTTCGTCATGCGATACCCCACCAGCCCCATGACCGTGCCAAACACGGCACCGATAGCGACGGTGACAACAATGAGCGCCAGTAGTGACTTCGTCTCCGAGAACAGCGTCATCACGAGACCGAAGAACAGGCCCATCCACGCGCCAGACGCGGCCCCCGCAGCGGCCAGCTTGCGTGCGGTCAGCTTGCCGGTGACTCGTTCAACGAGCTGTAAATCCGATCCGACAATCGTGACATCCTGCACGGCAAAGTCGTGCTGACCGAGGTATTCCACCGCGGCCGAGGCCTGCGCATAGGCAGGATACGCGGCCACCGCAAAACCGGTCGGCAGCGTCGGCATGGACGCGCTTGATCCCTGAGCGCGGAACCCCAGCGGTGACGACATTGCGAAGCACCTTCCTCACAAGCGTGACGATCAGCTAACTTCCATGATGTTTCTAGCCATGGTGTCTCTACTCATGGTGTCACAGCCCGACGTTTCCGTCCGCCGTCGACGTAGCGATCGCAGCAGAAGGTGCGCAGTCCCACAGCAAGCCCTGCCGCACGCCTCGTCCGCGCCCCCGTAGGCTGTGGAGGGCGACGGGGGCCCACCGCAAGCATCACATTGAGACGAAGCATTCGAGGAATAGTTCATGGCAGCCACCGAGAAGGACGTCCGGGCCGCACTGGCCAAGGTGAAGGATCCGGAGATCCGGCGCCCTATCACCGAACTCGGCATGGTTGATCGGGTCGCGGTCGAACCGTCCGGCCTGGTGAAACTCACCATTTTGCTCACAACCTCGGGCTGTCCGCTCAAGGAGACCATCAGCACTGAAGTGACCGCCGCTGTCAAGGCCGTCGACGGCGTCACCGACGTGGAGCTCACCCTCGGGCACATGAGTGACGACCAGCGCACGGCGCTGAAGACCAGGCTGCGGGGCGGCAGCCTGCTCGACATTCCGTTTGCCCACAAGGACTCCACCACCAAGGTGATCGCTGTCGCGTCCGGTAAGGGCGGTGTTGGAAAGTCGACGGTGACCGTCAATCTCGCTGTCGCCATGGCCGCTCAAGGATTGTCTGTCGGGTTACTCGACGCTGACGTGTATGGATTCTCGGTTCCCCGCATGATGGGTATTACCCAACGACCGACCCGCTTGGACGACATGATCTTGCCGCCCGTCGCCTACGACGTGAAGGTAATTTCCGTCGGGATGTTCGTGCAGAACAATGCCGCAGTCGTGTGGCGCGGTCCAATGTTGCATCGCGCACTAGAACAGTTCCTCGGCGAAGTGTTCTGGGGCGACCTTGACGTGCTGCTATTGGACCTCCCCCCCGGCACTGGCGATATCGCAATCTCTTCGGCACAGTTGGTCCCGTCTACCGAACTCGTCATCGTCACCACACCGCAGACTGCGGCCCATGAGGTCGCCGAACGAGCCGGCTCGATCGCGATTCAAACGCGACAGAAGGTGCTGGGCGTCGTGGAGAACATGTCCCCAATGACGTTGCCCGATGGTTCGGTACTCGATCTGTTCGGCTCGGGGGGCGGGAAGCAGCTCGCTGCCACGTTGAGCGAGCAGACTGGCACCTCGGTGCCATTGCTGGGGCAGGTGCCACTTGATGTGTCGCTCCGCAAATCGGGCGACAGCGGGGCCCCGCTCGTGTTGACCGCGCCGGATTCACCGGCAGCGCAGGTGCTACTCGACATTGCGGCGAAACTCGCAGTAAAGCCAGCATCCCTAGTGGGTAAGAGACTTCCGCTGTCCGTTAGCTGATACGTCAGGGGCGGAATAGTCCGGCCTTAGTGCTCCAGCGTCAGGACTCCAGGAGAGGGTTTAACCGCCGAACCCTCGATGTATCAGGTAGCGTCGTCCCACTGAGTGGGCGTGGCGCTCGACGCCTCTCCAGACGACACCTCAGCCGGTTCAGGAATTATGTCGGCGACGGAGTCTGTCGGCGTTGGCAGTGATACCTGTTCTGCCGCAGTCGATATCGAATCAGGTAACCCTACGGACGACGGCGCAGCGGCGACAACAGGATCGGTTATCGGAGCGGGAGCAGCCGCAGATCCACCTTTGGGCACCGAGAAGTCGATTCCATTACCAGTCAGCCCCAAAAAGCCCTTGATACCGCCGGAAAACTCCTCGCCCAGCAGATTCTTGCCGATCAAGCGGCGCGGATCGAGGTCCCGAAGATCCTTGAGTTCCTTGACCTCCTTGAGCGACTGCAGCTCCGCAATCTGCCGCCGCAATTCGTCCAGTTCTGGCCCAAGTTGCGACCGCATCTCGCTTTGTGCGCCGGCAGCGAACGTCCGCGCTTTGCGCAGGGAATCCATCAGCCATTTGATTGCGGTGGGGATACGTTCAGGACCCAGTAGAAACAGGGCAGCGAGCAAGATCAAAATAATCTGATCCCAGGACAGACCGAACAACGGCTGCCTCCTCGCATGCGGATGTGATGGCCGACATCCAGACTACCGGCGCCAGACGCTATGCAGCGCCGAGGGTCACGTTCACCGTCATCCGTTTACCGTCACGCAGCAGGGTGACGGGCACAGTGTCCCCCACCGTATACCGCTGTATGGCCACGACCATTTCGTCGGCACTACGAACAGGCCGGTCAGCTATCGCGACAATGACGTCTGCTTCTTTTATTCCGGCTTTCGCCGCGGGGCCACCGTCAACCACGTTCTGTACTTGTGAACCGTCCGTGCTTCCGTCCGTGGCAGATCGCACGTTGAGGCCCAGAGTGGGGTGTACGACCGTGCCATGTGCGATGAGCGTGTCGGCGACAGCGCGGGCGGCGTTGATCGGTATCGCAAACCCGAGTCCGATTGACCCGCCGGATAGCGGATCGTTGGACAGCGTCCGGATCGCTGTGTTGATGCCGACGACGGCACCGCTCGCATCCACCAGCGGGCCACCCGAATTGCCCGGGTTCACGGCAGCGTCGGTTTGGATCGCATCAATGACGGCATCGTCGGCAGCGCCCCCGGCGCCAAGGCGGACCGGTCGGTGCAAGGCAGAGACGATCCCCGTGGTAACCGTGCCAGTCAGCCCGAGCGGAGATCCGACGGCAATCACACTGTCGCCGACTTTCAGTGCTTCAGAATCACCCAAATCAGCGACGGTCAAACCATGCACGCCGTCCACTTTGACGACCGCCAAGTCGGTCGCCGGATCCGCCCCGACGATCCGGCCCGGGTGACGGGTACCGGCCCCGTCATTGAATACAACGGAGAGCCCGGCCGTCGCATCCTTCGCCATCGAAATCACGTGATTGTTGGTCAGTATGTAGCCGTTCGCGTCTACGACAATCCCAGAGCCCGTCTCGCCCCCGGAGCCGACACGAACCTCGATGGACACCACCGCTGGCAGTACCCGAGCCGCGATATCGGCAACGGAGCCTGGAGCTCTTTCGACCGCGGGCTGCGCCTTTGCCAACGTAACGATCGGATCGGGGGAATTCACCACTGTGCGGGAGCCGAGGAACACACCAGCGGCGGCGCCGCCAGCCCCGATCACTAACGCGATGAGCGCCAGCGATACGAGAGTGCCTAACCGGAGCCGACGTTGAAATAGTGCTTGCCGCAACGTGAACTGCGGGACGTCGGCGTGTTCGATAGTTGCCCGCGGCGGTGGCTCTTGCGCAGGTTGGCCCAGCAGCACGTCCGCTACCGGATCGCGCCAAGGGCTCTCCGGTTCGCGGCGAGCGAGCACCTCCGGCATAGTCGGCGGGCGTTGCAGCGACGCGCCTTCCGCCAGCGGCCGTGAGAACGCCTCTGCCACGGGGCCAGGGACCGTCGGGCCTGAAATCACCGACCGCGAGGCGGCTTCGACGCGGCGGGCAGCGCTATGGGGATCGACAGCAGGGAGGCCATCAGCGCGGACGGGATCGAAGGACACGCTGCCGAGCGTAGTGCCCGACGCGCAAACTCCTGCTCATCGACCTCGCGCGCGCACTGCGCGCAACGAGAAACGTGCGCTGCGGCCCGGCCAAAAGCAGTCAGGCCAAGCTCACCATCCGAGAATGCGACGACGGCGTCTAATCCGAGATGCGCTTCGAACATCGCGGCTGGAAGTGACGAGGGAAGCGTCATACCCATTCACCCGCTTCGATGCGAGCGGCGCGACGAGCATCGAAACCCGCCCGTAAATTGCGGCGGCCACGGTGAATACGGGAACGGACTGTGCCCACCTTGATACCGAGCGCCTCGCCTACCTCCTCGTAGGTCAGGCCCTCCACATCACACAGGACGACGGCGGCGCGGAACTCCGGCGCTAAATCATCGAGTGCGGCTTGCAGATCCGGGTCGAGGTGGGCGTCCTGCAGGGTTTGTTCCGGCGTTGGATCCAGCGACGGCATCTGCGCCGTATCGTCGCCGATCGGGTTGATGCGTACCTTCGACGTGCGGCGCACCATGTCAAGGAACACATTCGTGGTGATGCGATGAAGCCAGCCCATGAACGATCCAGGCTTGAAGCGGTCCAGAGATTTGAATACGCGAATGAACACCTCTTGGGTGATGTCCTCGGCGTCGTGTTGATTGCCCGCCAGGCGATACGCAAGCCGGTACACGCGGTCGCCATAGGTGCGCACGATCGTGTCCCAACTCATGTCACGCTCAGAGTGATCCGAGTAATCCATGTACTTCCTCCCCGGTCGCTGCCTAGAGTAACGATCGGCAGGCGACAAGTGTTCCCGAGTGGAATTGTGGCCGACCCGCGCGGTTTCCCGAATCCTCTGTCGCCAACGGGTAACCTCACTGGAGTGAGCACTTCGCACCCATACGCCGAACTCTTCATTACTGAAGGCGAGCACACCGCTGCCGCCCGCGAGCGCGCCGCCGACCTCGGTGTCGAGGCCATTGGCGTGGGAGCTGGTGCGATGCTTGCCGTCCTGGCCGCGAGCATCGCCGCCAAGAACGTCGTCGAAATCGGTACCGGCGCTGGTGTTTCGGGCTTGCATTTGTTCGAAGGAATGGCTGACGGCGGGATCCTCACCTCCATCGATATCGAATCTGAGTACCAGCGTGTCGCAAAGCAAGCGTTCGCAGATGCGGGCATCACACCGACCAGGGCTCGACTGATCAACGGTCGTGCGCTCGATGTCATGCCGCGGCTGACCGACGGCGGCTACGACCTCGTCATGATCGACGGTGCACCCCAGGAGTACCCGCAGTATCTACCGGAGGCAGTGCGGCTACTGCGAGTCGGTGGCATTGTGGTGCTCGCCCACGCATTGCACGGCGACACGGTGACCGACCCGACCCTGCGCGATCCCGAGACGCGCGCCATCCGCGACGCGGGGCGCGCGATCCGAGATGACGAGTCCCTCACCGCAGTGCTCATTCCGCTCGGCGATGGACTTATCGCGGCAGTGAAGCGCCACTAGCCAGAACGCAGGTCATGCGGAGGCATTAGCGGCGCACACTTAGCGGCGCACGCCGCGAAAACCGTCATACCTGGTATTTCGATGGTTGACGTCTGACCGTTATGTATGACGACATTCCTACCAAAGTCCTACGTCTCGCTGCACAACGCTGGGCTCGCTCTGCCTCGACCGCCTACCCTTCGACGGTGACGCCTTTACCGACCACGGTGATCCCTGATTCGGTGACGTTGAATCGTGCCCGATCCACCTCCAGGTCCACGCCGATCTGCGCACCCGCGGGGACAATCACGTGCTTGTCCAGAATCGTATTGCGCACTATCGCGCCGCGACCGATATCTGTTCCCGCCATAACCACCGAGCCGGAAATCTGAGCGCCGGAGTGAATCCGCACATTGGTCGCGACCACGGAACGCTCCACACTGCAGCCAGACAGGATGCTGCCCGCACCGATCATCGACTCGCGCGCGGAACCGTTCTGCACGAACTTCGCCGGCGGAAGTGACGGAAGCTGGGTGTGGATTGGCCACTCGGCGTTGTACAGATTGAAGATCGGATGCACCGAGATCAGATCCATGTGCGCGTCGTAGTACGAGTCAATCGTGCCGACATCACGCCAGTAGCCGCGGTCGCGATCCGTCGCACCGGGAACCTCGTTGCGCGCAAAGTCGTACACGTTCGCAGTGCCCTTAGCGACGAACATCGGAATGATCGAGCCGCCCATATCGTGAATGGACGACGAATCGGCAGCATCCACTCGCAGCGCGTCGACCAGCGAGGCCGTCGTGAACACGTAATTGCCCATTGACGCATACGCAACATCTGGGTTGTCCGGGACAGACGGAGGGTCACTCGGTTTCTCGAGGAAGTCTGCGATGCGATGACCGTCGGGCGCAGTCTGAATCACCCCGAATGCCGTCGCCTCCAAGCGCGGCACCCGAATGCCAGCAACGGTCGCCTCCGCGCCCGATTCGATGTGGTCGGCAATCATTTGCGCCGGATCCATCCGATAGACGTGATCGGCGCCGAAAACCACAAGGTAGTCGGGCTGCTCGTCGTTAACGAGGTTGAGCGACTGGTAAATCGCGTCGGCGCTGCCGGTGTACCAGCGCGGCCCGAGACGCTGCTGCGCAGGAACGGGAGTGACGTAGTTCCCGAGCATGGTGCTCATCCGCCACGTCGTCGAAATGTGCTTGTCTAACGAATGCGACTTGTATTGCGTGAGTACGCAGATTTTCCACAGCCCGGCATTCACCAGGTTCGACAACACGAAGTCGATTAACCGAAAGTTGCCACCAAAGGGCACGGCCGGCTTCGCGCGATCCGCCGTCAGCGGCCACAGCCGCTTTCCTTCGCCACCTGCCAACACAATGCCGAGGACCTTCGCTCTACCAGCCATACGCTGACCCTAATGGTCACGAAGTCTCGACGCGTAACTCGGTGGTCGCGTGTCCTGTTGCGGCGCCTACTACGCTCGGCCCCATGCACAGCGCAATTTTGACTCGAGAATTTCCGCCCGATGTCTACGGCGGCGCCGGTGTCCACGTCGAATACCTGGTCCGTGAGCTCAGAAAACTCATCGAGGTCGACGTACACGCATTCGGCGCTGACAAGCCAGGAGCGATCGGACACGAGCCCAAACCGCAACTCGCGGCCGCGAACGCCGCGCTGGGCACCCTCGGCGTCGACCTCGACATGGTGGCGGCGATTGGTGCGAGCGAGTCCGCCATAGATCTGGTGCACTCGCACACGTGGTACGCCAATATGGCGGGCCACTGGGCGAAGCTGCTGTACGGCATACCGCACGTCGTCACTGCTCACTCGCTGGAGCCACGCCGCCCATGGAAGGCAGAGCAGCTCGGTGGTGGGTATCGGTTGTCATCCTGGGCGGAGCAGGTCGCTTACCACGGCGCTGACGCTGTTATTGGTGTCTCCGACGGGATGGCATGCGACATTCTGGCCTGCTACCCGGATTTAGATCCGGCGAAGGTTCACGTCATCCGCAATGGCATCGACACCGTGCTATACCAGCCGGTCGCCGAACGTTCAGTGTTGGATGCCGCCGGCATAGATCTTTCTGCACCGATCGTCGCGTTCGTCGGGCGCATTACCCGCCAAAAAGGTGTGCGGCACCTGATCGCCGCTGCACATGATTTCGACCCGGGCGTGCAGCTAGTGTTGTGCGCCGGGGCGCCGGACACCCCGGAAATTGCGGCCGAGACCGCCGCGGCAGTGGCCGCGCTTCAGTCAAGCCGCCCGGGCGTGTTCTGGCTGGATCACATGCTGTCCCGCGACGAGATCATTCAGGTGTTGTCAGCTGCCGACGTCTTCTGCTGTCCGAGCGTGTACGAGCCACTAGGCATCGTGAATCTCGAGGCAATGGCCTGCGAAACTGCCGTTGTCGCATCCGATGTCGGCGGTATTCCGGAAGTTGTGATGGATGGCGAAACCGGAGCGCTAGTGCACTACGACGATTCGGACACCACCGGATTCGAACAATCTCTCGCGGTCGAGGTAAACCGATTGGCCGGAGACGCCGAGCGGGCTCGCAGATTCGGGAAGGCTGGTCGAGTGCGCGCGGAAACTCAGTTCTCCTGGTCGACGGTCGCCAAACAGACGGTGGCGCTGTACCGAACCCTGGCGTGACGAGAACTCTCAAAGACGGGGTTTGAATACCGCTCCGCCCGGGTGTGACGCCTAACAGACATCCCACCCGGGCGGCTGAAAAAACTAGCTAACGAACGCCTTCAGTGCGTCGCCGAGCGCAGACGCCTCGTCTGCGGTGATCTCCACGACGAGTCGACCGCCACCTTCGAGCGGCACTCGCATCACGATGCTGCGCCCCTCCTTGGTCACCTCGAGTGGACCATCACCCGTTCGGGGCTTCATGGCCGCCATCTGCGACTCCCTCCACGACTATCACCGACATCGCCGGGCCCAATGAACAGCGCGAGCCCGTATCCACGCCGCGCGCGGACCGTTTCATTGTCCCCTATTGGCCGTGTCTATGAGTAATCGGCGCTCCCAGCGCGGTAAGAATACGGGTATGACGAACTACGCGGCCGCTGGCCGGCAGGCCACTACTGCCCCCAATGCTGATCCCGACAATCATCCGATCTTGGTGGATACGACTGACGCTGTCAGGACGATTACGCTGAACCGCCCCGCGGCGTTGAACTCATTCGATTCCGGTATGAAGCACGCGATGCTCTCGGTGCTCAACGACGCAGCGAGCGATGATGACGTGCGCGTTGTCGTGATTACCGGCGCCGGCTCCGCATTCTGCGCCGGGCAAGATTTGAAGGAGCACCTCGTTCGGGTTCGCGCCCAGGATCCGCGGGTCGCCGAAACGGTGACGGAGTTTTACAACCCGATGATTCGCACCATCACCACGATGAATAAACCGGTTATCGCCGTAATCAACGGTGTGGCGGCGGGAGCTGGAGCAGCTTTGGCGTTCGCCTGCGACGCGCGGATCGCGGCATCTTCCGCCTCATTCTCCATGGCATTCGCGCGGGTAGCGCTGTCCGCCGACAGCGGCGCCTCGTTTACTTTGCCACGCCTTATCGGTCGAGGACGAGCAATGCGACTGATGATGACAGGCGAAAAGGTGGGCGCGGTCGAGGCGCTCCGCATCGGCATGGTCGACGAAGTGGTGAACGACGAAGCCCTGGCCGATCGAGTGCACGCAGTCGCCGTAGACCTAGCAAACAGCTCTACGGTTGCCTTGGGGTGGATCAAAGCCTCGCTACGGTACGGCGAGACGCACTCCCTGGACGAGACGCTCGAGTTCGAAAACGAAGCGCAAGTGGCGTGCTTCGCGTCGCCTGACCATCGCGAGGCCCTGGATGCATTCGTCGAGAAGCGGCGGCCAACTTTCCGGCCCTAGCCTGACGTAAGCTATATCCGTGGGACCAATGGGAGAACTCGGGGTGTTGTTCAACCCGGGCATACGGCACGAGCAAGAAGAAAAACTTGCGAAGCAGATGCTCAGGGAAGACGAAGGTACCGGCCGCAAAGGCCGTCGTCGCATCGATCTTGACTCAGGGGTGGTCGTGATCGGAGCTGACGATGCGCTTCCGTTGGCGGAGCCTGAGTCATCCGTGGCCGAAACGTCAGCCGTCAACGGCGCAGTTGTTGACCGTCGCACTAGTGATGGCACTGCGGAACCAGATGCCGATTCAGCAGCACGAACTGATTCAGCAGCGGAACAAGAGCCTGCCGCCAATGGGCGGTCGGCGCCCGTGATCAAGCCCGGTGAGCCGCACGTCGCGAAGTACGCGTCTACTGCTGTTCCGTCAGGGAAGGCGCGGCGCCACACCAGCGGCCCTATCGCACCCGCAACGCCTATCGGAAAGTCGCACCGGCGAGGTCGGTGAACGGCTGAATTTCAGCTGCTTCTGGGCTTTGCACTGGCACGGAAACAATCCGTGACATGGTCGTCGACCATTCCGGTTGCCTGCATCAGCGCATAGGCGGTCGTCGGGCCGACGAATACGAACCCACGCCGTTTAAGTTCCTTCGCCATGCGAGACGACTCTTCCGTCACGGCAGGGACGTCATCCATATTCTGTGGGCGCAGTTTCGCGCGGCGAGGCGCGAAAGACCACATCACATCATCGAGCGATTCAGACATTGCTGCGGCGACTCGGGCATTGTGAATCGTGGCTTCGATTTTCCGTCGATTCCGTACGATTGATGCATCCAACAAAAGTCGCTCAACATCGTCATCGTCGAATTCCGCGACCCGAGAGATAGAAAATCCGGCGAAAGCCATTCGAAAAGCTGGCCGCTTATACAAGATTGTTCGCCAGCTCAGGCCCGATTGAAACGCCTCAAGTGCAAGACGCTCGAATAACGAATCGTCGCCGTGCAGCGGTACGCCCCACTCCGTGTCGTGATACGCCTCGTATTCGGGGGTGCGGGCCCATGGGCACCGGACGATCGTCGTCACCATCTCGATAGCGACCGTTGGCTGCTGTCGCCTGTCGTGCCGTCAGCCGCGTCGGACACTGACTGGATGCCAGCCGACGCCGGGCTACCTGCTGAGATCGGGTCTCCTGTCGCAGAGTCCGACGCCGCTGGCGACGTATCCGTAACTTCCGCGAGTCGGCTGTGGAGTGCATCGATCTCGTCGGCGAGACGCTCAAGCGTCCAATCTACGTCGCTCATGCGGTAACCCCGCAGCGCCAAGCCGAATCGAACTCCGCGGACGTGATCCCCACGTATCTCGCTGGCGGGCAGCTCGGATGGGGAGGTGTGCGCCGACAGTGGAGCCATCTGTTCACCGCGTCCAAATACGAACACAGCGATACCAAACAACACCGCGCCAATAACCGCGGCAATCACGAGGTACTCCACGACAGTAATCACAGTACTGATCGTGCCATGTCTCGGCGATTTCGTGGACTGGGCACCCATTCCGGTCGGCTGCACGTCATTCCGGCACTACCTTCGCGGCGCCGTCAGCACGCACGCGTACGTCGCTCGGGAAGCCATCGATGCTTTCGGCACTGGGTTCTTCAACAGATTCGTCGATGATGCGCGCGAGCGCACCAGCATCCATCAGGTCCGTCGGCGTCACAGTTCGATCGTGCGCCACGTAGTAGAAGGCAGCACGCACGTGTTCGAGCGGCATCTTGTGCAATCGTGCCCACGCAAGCCGATAGGCGATGAGCTGAATTGCCACTGACCTGGCTCGGTCTGGCCCAGGCGGTACGCCGGTCTTCCAATCAACCACGCACACACCGCCATCCGGCTCCGAAAATACAGCGTCGATGCGGCCTCGAATCGCCACACCCGCAACATGCGTGACAAATGGGACCTCTACCGCAATCGGCGTGCGCGCTGCCCACGGGGATGAACGGAACGCATCGATCAGTTCACCAAGCTTCTGATCGTCTGCAGCCTCACGGTCGTGCGCACCTGGCAAGTCAGTCACGTCCAAAAGTGGTTCGCCGCCATAAAAATGCTCCAGCCACGAATGAAACGCTGTTCCTCGTCGGGCCTGCGGTGACGGCGCATGCGGGAGCGGCCGAAGCAGCCGACGGGCCAACGCTTGTGGATCGTCTGACAGCTGAACCAGGGTCGACACGGGTAGCACGGATGGAAGGCCGACGTCGACGGTGGGCGGTCGAACAAATGCTGCGGCCCGCTCGGCAAGCAATAGTCGCATATCGCGAAACCAGCCCTCCGGATCGTTCTCAGCCGTTTCCGTCCCGCCAGCCGCTACGGAGTCACTGGCATCACTCAATGCGCACGGAGCACGGAACGTACCCCGAGCGAGATCAATTCCGACTGGGTCGAAGTCTGCGTCGGCGCGGGAGTAGGCAATTCTCGCTTGACGCACACGCTGTGCCGCCGCCAGAATTGCCGGGCGCCGCGTTCCGAGCGGATCTACTGGCCAGACCCCGGTGATGGGGTGATCGAGCAGCGGATTCACCGACCCCGGTGCCGGAGAGCCCGCGCAGATCTCCGGCGTTACAAGCGGCCTCGGGTCATTCGAGCCGCCCGGGGCCGACACGGTTACGGTATCGGACGACGAGCTCGATGAGGACACGCAATCGACCAGTTCAGCGAAGAACTCACCCGGGCCCGCAGGCTCTTTCCGGCTCGCACTCCAGTGATGCGCCGACAGCAATACGCTGTGTCGTGCCCGGGTAATGGCGACATAGAACAGACGCCGCTCCTCGGTGAGGTGCCGATCCTTCCACTGCTCGCGATGTTTCTTGAGTACACCACCGAGTTCACCTTGGTCCGCACCGTCTAGCAATAGCAGGTCTGGCACATCGTCTCGATCGCCGCGAAGCGCTGGCGGCAAGCCGGAAGCTTCGCCCAGCCACACGCTGTTCATACTCGACGGAAATACCCCGGCCGACAAGTGTGGCACCGCAACGACATCCCACTCAAGGCCCTTGGCGGCATGAACAGTCAGTACCTGAATGCGACCCTCAGCTACCTCAACCTCGCCCGGAGTCAAACCATCTTCGCGCTCCGAAGCAGCCACAAGGTAGTCCAAAAGCTCGACGGGGCCCGCCCCGCTCGCAGCTATGTCCGCGACAACGTCACCGAATGCGTCAAGGTGGGTGCGCCCGTCCGGCGAAAGAAGTACTTCTACGTCCAAGCGGAGGGTGCGCTCAATATCGCGGACCAGCTCGGTCAGCGGCGCGGCTAGCTGAGCGCGCAAGCGTTGAAGCTCGCCGCGTAGCACACTGATGCGACGCCACCCTTCGTCCGAATATGACGCGCTTTCCCCAGGGTCCGCAATGGCGTCGACGAGACCGGCGTCGTCTACGTCATCGCTGCCAATAGCGTCGGCAAGTGCTGCCCGCATCGCAGCAAATGCCTCGGATTCAGGATGGCGAGGCTCGCGCATGTGAGTCCGACCTGTTCCGAGATCACGCGCGCGCCGAGACAACGCTGCGACATCGGAGATTCCCAAACGCCATCGTGCCCCAGTGAGAATTCGTACAGCAGCGGGCCCAGACTGATGATCGACGACAAGTCGCAACATGGCGATGATGTCGGCTACTTCTGGCTCGTCCACTAGCCCGCCCACACCGACGACCTCGACAGGCAATCCACGTTGTCGGAGTGCCTGTGCGATTCCTGCCATGCTGGCCCGCCGGCGAACCAGCACCGCGACGGTTGGCGGTTCCTGCCGAGAAAGCCACATGGTTTCAAGTTCGCCTGCCAGCCAGCAGTTTTCATCATCGACAGTGGACAGTAATGCGGCACGTACCTCCCCTGCCTCGGCCGACTCAGCCGGTTTGAGAGTGCCAACAGGTACCGGCGCCCTACGCACTGATTGCGACACAGTATTGGCGATATCAAGAACCGCCCTGTCGTTCCGAAAGCTGATGAGTAACTCACGTTGCCGCGCGGGCGTGCCATCACTCTTGGGGAAATCGGTGACAAACCGCTGAAGATTCGAGGCCGACGCGCCACGCCAACTGTAAATGGACTGGACCGGGTCGCCGACCGCCGTCACTGCATGGCCGCGCCACGGCCGGGCGCTGTTACTGGCGCTAATGATTTCGGCTTCATCAACGCCTGATGAGTGTCCAAACAAGTTTCTCAAAATGATGCGCTGACTATGTCCAGTGTCCTGATACTCGTCGAGAAAGACCAATGGAAACCTGGCGCGAAGCACGGCGCCAGCATGACTGGATGCCGACACTATCTGAGCGGCGAGTTGCATTTGATCTGCGAAATCGATGACTCTCGCTGCACGCTTGGCCTGTTCGAATGCGCGGACCATCGGCAGCACAGTCCGGCGTTCGCTCAGGGAGCCGAGTGAGGCTTTCACTCCGCTATGAAACGGTCCACGTTGGCGCGGCGTCGGCGGTGCGTTGCTGATCACGTTGATGACACGTTGGAGCTCACTATCCAACGAGTCAAGGTCTACAAGATGGTCGGCGAGCGCCGACGACACGTCGAGGATGTCCTGGGTGACTCGCTCCGGCGAGTGGTCTGTTTCGAGGTCACCATCCCAGCGCCGCACGACATTGCGAGCAAGTTGCCACGTCGCAGTAGGCGTCAGTACCCGAGCCGCAGGCTCAATCCCGACCAATGGACCGAATTCGGCAATGATATTGCCGGCGAACGCGTGGTAGGTGCTGATCTCCGGTTGACTCTCAGCGCTATGCCGTAGTGCCTCCGGGTCGCCAATTCCTGCGGCCGCGATACCACGAAGCCGCGTACGGATCCGGGTGGACAGCTCCCCCGCAGCCTTGCGCGTGAACGTCAACCCGAGCACGTCCCCCGGTCGCGCTATCCGATTCGCCACGACGTACACCACTCGCTGGGCTATCGTTTCGGTCTTGCCGGAGCCCGCTCCGGCAATGACCAAAGTCGGCTCAGCTGGCGCAGAGATTACCGCCGCCTGCTGTTCGGTAGGTTCCGGCCTCCCGAGGGCAGCAGCAAGCTCTTCGGGGCTCACCGCGGCTCCCCATTGTGCCTTTGTCACCTGGTCACCTGCCGCCCTTCGGGTTGTATGGGACAGCTGCTCCGGACCGGGCATCTGGAGCAATAGTCACCCTGACGTGCCAAGAATCGCGGCCCAATGGCGTCAGCGGCTAATTCGTGTAATTGTTCGACCCACTGCCTTCCCGTGTCCACAGTCTGAGCCGACTGAACGCGGATCTTGGGGCTGCCAGCGGCGACATACACAAGCTCTGCACCACCCAGATCTACGGCGGGTGTGCCCACTTGCTCTGTGAGAGCCCCGAGCGCCACCGCTAACTGATAGACCGCCAATTGTGGGTGGGACTCACCATCCGCGACGCTAGGCACCGTCGCTCCGGTCTTGAAATCGGTGACGACCACACGCCCTTCCCGGTCCCGGGACAGCCAATCAATCCGTCCCCGCATCCGGATGGGTGTGTCCGATTCGCTTGGCACTGTCACGTCGATCAGTAGCTCGGAACCGAGGAACGTGCGCGAACCAGACTGAGATTCGAGCCAGGTCTCCAACGCGTGACGCATTGCCTGCATCCGACGTCGTAGCCGCGTGACTTCCCATCCCGGCAGATGGTCCTGAGCTGCGAGGAATTCCTCGATTGCGGTATCCATGTCCAGTTGGGATGCGCCCGCAGCCATCCCTTCGGCAAGGGCATGGACCGCGACGCCCACCAGTTGAGACTGACCCGGGTCAGTCCGACCACCATTCCGGGTCAGAGCCGTTCGAAGCGGGCATTGCATCAGTGACTCAACCTGCGACGGTGACAACGTGACGGCCGCGCCATTCGCCACAAGCGGCTTATCCGATGTGGCGTCGGCAAGGCCGTACCAGGATGTTGGATCGGCTCCCCGGACACCGGCTTCGGCCAACATCGCGAGCACATCTGCGGCTCGTTCAGCTTTCGACACAGCAGATATGGCTGCCGCCGCGGGTTGGTGGGCATCAGATTCAGAGCCAGTCGCTGAAGCTGCCTCGAGCGAACCCGAGGCGGGTTCGACCACGAGGTTTGCTGCATCAGACTCGGCTGCCGCGCGAAGTTCCGCTACGAGTGACGCCAAGTTCAGCGCACGTCTCGGCCGTCCAGCAGCGTCCCGCGGCCACCCCGTGACCACCGCATCCGCACCTCCCGCAATTTCGTAGAGGAATCGCGACGGAACAGTCTCACTATTGTCGATTGCTGTCACGATCAGATGTTTCCGCGCGCGCGTCGCGGCCACGTAAAAAAGCCTGCGCTCATCAGCAAGTTGACTCGGCGCCGGGATAGCGGCCCCAATTCCTTCGACGGCGTCGAATAGCTCACCGAAACTTAGCAAACTCGTCCGTGGGCGAAGATCGGGCCACTCATCGTCCTGCACCCCGACGACAGCGACGACGTCCCATTCGAGGCCCTTCGAGGCGTGCGCGGAAACAATAGTGATGGACTCGCCGCTGACACGAGCAGCGGCGGGCGCTGACACCGTCTCGTCCGCGACGATTTCGATAAGGCCGCCAACTCCTGCGGCCGGGAGCTGCGCGGCGAGGTCAGCCGCCCGATCGAACAGCACCATGATGGCGTCTAGGTGGTTTGAGGCGCGTCGCGCTCGGTCCCCACCACGTTCGCAGTCGCCAGACAACTGTTCACCAAGGCCAGACACCTGCCACAGCCGCCACAAAAGCGTCTCTGCGGCCGCTTCGGCCCGACCCGAAACGGCGACCTCCACGAGTTCACGGACGCTGCGCAGCCCTCGCGACAGATCATCGGCCAGGTCGGTAGGTATCGCGCACATACCAAGGAGCATGCGCGCGATGATCACACCGCTCTGCGCAGCCGAACCATCTGGGTCGCCAGTTGCAGCAGACCGCACCGCGCGCCGTAGCCGGCGTACAGAAAGCACGTCCATCTGCCCGAGCGGTGACAGCAGCAGCGACAAAGCAGCGTCACTATCCAAATTCTCAGGTTCGACGGCTATTCGTAGGAGCATGAGGAAGGATGCCACCAGGGGGTCCTCGGCCAGCGGCGCCGTGTTTCCGACGGTGACCGGCACACCAGCCGTGATGAGGGCCCGCCGGAACGCCTCACCATTGCGTGACGGCGCACGCATCACCACGGCCATCGACGAATACGCAAATCCCGACTCGATGTGAAGGCGACGGAGACGGTCTGCGACTAGCGCTGCCTCCTGATTAGCAGTCGAGAGTGTGCGGACCTCTAGACATCCGGCCACGTCAGTCGAATCGACGAGGAGGTCTCGGTGTGAGTTTGGTCCTGGAATTCGCGCCGCGATGCCCCGGGTCGCCGCGACAAGTACTGGTGGCATACGCCGCGACACCGTCAGGTTGACGACGGCATCCGTCTCAATGCTGGACATAGCACCTGCCGTCGCACCTCGGAATCCATATATCGACTGATCCGGGTCCCCCACCACAACTAATTCATCAGCGCCGGCGGCAAGCAGATCAATCAGGGCCGCCTGCGCAGGATCAACGTCTTGATACTCATCGACGAATACTCGACGAATACGCCGTCGCAGTGCTGCGAGCGCGGCAGGCTCGGCGAGGCATTCCAACGCAGTCGTGGTCAGTTCCGCCTGATCAAGCTTCGATCCGAGCCCCGTCGTTCCTTGACGAAGGTCTCCGATTTGTCGGTATTCCTCGATGAAGCGGGCGACCGCAACCCATTCTGGCCGATTGCGTCTGCGTCCCAGCTCAGCGATCCGACTCGGTGAGATCTGCCTCTCGGACGCGCGAAGCATGAGCTCGCGCAATTCGGACGCGAACGAAGCCACTCGCAAGGCCGCATGCAATGCCGGAGGCCAGTACCGTCCACCGTCATCAGCATGGCCCGCGAGAATGTCGCGCACCATCATGTCTGCCTGCCCTGCCTCGAGCAGGCGCGGCGGCATTTCGCCCGCTTCCGCTGCGGCATTTCGCGCAATCGCATACGCGAATGAATGCAGCGTCCGAACAATTGGTTCCGTGGTAGTTGTCTCGAGCCGTTCAGCCACCCGCGCCGACAGATCGGCTGCCGCTCGCCGCGAGAATGTGAGAACCAGCAGCGCGGAAGGATCAACACGACGGTGCTCGATTCGATCGGCGATCGCTTCTACTAACGTCGTCGTCTTCCCGGTTCCCGGCCCAGCCAGGACTTTCAGTCGCCCACCTTCGTGCCGGATCACCGCTTGCTGCTCTGGCGACGGCGCAATCGGAGCGCGCACGCGCGATGAGCGCACCAGGCGATAGCGCCCGATCGCATCGTCCAGCCTGTCGGCTGTTGATGATTCGTCATCCATACGCCCATATCACCACAGCGGTACGACAGGGTTCACCGGAGGCTGACAATAGGAAGGTGGACATGGTGCTAGCTGAACGAATATTGGACATGGTCGCTGCTGTCCCGGCGGGCCGCGTCTCCACGTATGGCGACATTGCGGCACGAGCCGGTACGCCCTCACCGCGGTTGGTAGGCCGCGTTCTCGCTGAACTCAGCGATGACGACACTCCCTGGCACCGAATCGTGCGCTCAAATGGCACGACGGCTGCTCACTCATTTGATGAGCAATGCCAGCGTCTCCGGGACGAAGGGGTTGAAGTGATCGGTGGCCGCATCAATCTAAGACGGTTCCGATTCCGCGCGGGCCTAGCATCAGTCTCCGACGACATTTAAGCTTTGCCGGTTCCGCGGCCCTGTTTGTGGCCAGTTTGTGGCCAGTTGTCCACCTGTCCGATTTTCTTCCACAACTCTGACGTCATCCTTTTAGCACTGCAGCGTCCAGCGCACAGTCTCGGCCATGACAACTTTCACTCGAGCGCCCGCATCCGCTGCCGGGCCACACATCGTTCGGCTCTCCGGACCGCAGGGAATGGTCGCGGCGATACCGCAGTATCTCGGGTTCATCCCTGACGAGAGCCTGATCCTGCTGTGCATGCAACATCCGAATGGACGAGTCGGGCCGGTCGTGCGAGTCGACATCCCTCCGCCCGAGTACACCGAAGCTCTCCTGCCAATGCTCGACTTCGCAGAGCGCTATGCCAGTGACGTCGCCGTCGTCTGCTACCACGAGGGACCCCGCCCTACCTGCATCGACGAACTGTCCGATGCGCTGCGGGCCAGGCGCATCCCGATCGTCGCGACGTTGTCAGTGCGCGGCCAACGGATACGCGACGCCAGGTCGAAATCGGCATTACAACGTGATCCAGGCATACCGCTTCTAGATGCGAACGATGTGCAGGCCGTGGCATTGCGTAGCGCAGCGGCGCTCGTCGGCCGTAGCCCGCTGCCAAGTCGCACCGCGTTAGCAGCGTCGGTCGGTCCGACTACAAGTCGCAACGACGCACTGATCCATACTGCCATCGACGCAGTTGAGCATGAGCTCGCTTCTGAATTCGACGAGGCCGGACGAGGCTTGACACCGTCACTTGTCTCCATCGTCGATACCGCGCTAGAGAGTGTTGCGGCGGAGTACGTCGACACCGGTTGCGTCATAATTTCTTCCGCAGCGCGAATTATTGCCCTCACCCGTCATGTGGCGTGCCGTGACCTCATCATGGCGCGCACCATCGCGCACAGCGACTCCTCGATCGTCGGGCTACTCACAACAGTTGCGGCGCAGTGTCCGGACGATGTCTGCGCAGATCTGTGCGCCGTACTTGCGGGTGCGGCATACAGAACGGGCGATGGCGCACTCGCGCACTGCGCGCTCGACCGGGCGCTAAACGCGCAGGCCACGCACCGAATGTCTATGCTTTTACGTTCGGCCATCGACGCAGGAATTCCACCATCCGCGCTCGATGTGCTGGTTAATATTCCAATACCTGACAACACCATAGCTAACGACGAGGACCTCAGCCCATATGCGGTCGAAGAAGTTCGATCGCAGTCGTGAGTTGCTCCTCGGCTTCTGCCGTGGCGCGGCGATGCGTCAAAACCATCGCCAGACGGAACAGGCACGCCCGCCGCAATAACTGCCCCCAATACGGCACATACGCTCTGTCCGCCGCCAAAGACACGGGCGCGCCACCCCATGCGAGGGCATCGACCACAACGACGGCTGCCGCGAAACCGGCCGGTCGAGCCAGCGGCGAAAAATCAATGACCGCCGGCGGCGCCGATCCTGCGAAAAGGACATTGCCAAACAAATCTCCGTGGATGACTTGGCGTGGAGCGTCGACGAGGGTCCGTCGCGCAGCTACCTCGAACCAGAGCCGCGCCGATGCGCTGTCGCCGAGAAGTGCCCCAGGATCTGCTTCGGAATCCCAGCTGAGTCGATCCAACCATCCGTACCAGTCGGCGCGCTCTAGAACGAATCGCGGGACAACAACATGCTGCAGCGCATGATCCATGTCGAACGCCGCCGCTAGGATATCGTCGAATCGTCCAGCCGGCCTACCGGACAAGAACCGCTCGGCTCGCCAGCCGCCAACGACCCACCTACCGTCCAGCGAACGAACAGGTCTGGCAACGCGCATGTCAGAAATGCGCAACGATTCAAACACGCTAGCAACCCATGCTGCAGTGACCGAATTGCTCGCTGGTCGCAGCACGATATCGTCATGTCTCCACACGCGCCCGGACACACCCGGAAGTTGTTCACCCGTGGCGCCGTCGGCGCCAAATGCTGCAATGATGTGCGCCGGTGGGCGATTCACTTCAGGCACGAGCGCACCTCAACCCGTAGGGCGTTCGCCCTGAATCCGTTATCTCGCACCGCTCTAGTATCGCGGAAGGCTCGGGTCTACCTCGTCCGCCCATGCCGCGATTCCACCCTTGAGATGGCGAACGCGTCCAAAGCCTGCAGAACGCAGCGCTTTCAGGCACGCCGCCGATCTCACGCCAGAATGACAGTAGAGAACGATATCGCGGTCGCGAGGCAAGGTAGCGAACGCGGCTCCGGTCAGGATCTGCCCCTGCGGGATCAGCACATCGCCGGATATCGCGACGAGTTCGTGTTCGCCGGGCTCACGCACATCGACGAGCAAGAGGTCTTCGTGCGCATCTAGGAGCGACTTCAGTCCGACCGGGCTCAGTGAATCCGCCGTGCCGTCGACAGTCATGGAGCCAGGTGCCGGGTCGACACCGCAGAACTCGTCATAATCGATGAAACCGGAGATGGGTGCGGCAGCCGGATCCACACTCACATTGACCGTTCGGTAGCTCATCTCGAGCGCGTCATAGATGATCAACCGACCAAGGAGCGACCGGCCAATACCGCAAATCAACTTGATCGCCTCGGTTGCCATTATCGAGCCGATCGACGCACACAACACGCCCAGAACGCCGCCCTCGGCGCAGGACGGCACGCTCCCGGCGGGAGGCGGAGTCGGATACACATCCCGATAGTTGGGGCCATAATCGGCCCAAAAGACACTCACTTGGCCTTCAAATCGGGAAATAGAGCCCCACACGTAGGGCATGTGCAGCATCGCGCACGCATCGTTGACTAGATATCGAGTGGCGAAATTGTCTGTGCCGTCAAGAACGAGGTCGTAGCCAGCGAAGACGTCCACGACGGTATCGGTGGTCATTCGAACGTTGTGGCACACCACGCGGACGCCAGGGTTCACGCGTTCGATTGCCTCGGCGGCTGAGGCAGTCTTGGGCATACCGATCGACTGCTCGGTATGTACGATCTGCCGTTGCAAGTTCGAGCGTTCGACCGTGTCGAAGTCGACGATTCCGATCGTCCCCACGCCCGCGGCCGCCAGATAGAGCAATGCCGGCGACCCTAATCCACCAGCCCCCAGGACCAGTACACGAGCGCGACGAAGACGTCGTTGTCCGACCGAGCCCACTTCGGGGATCAACAGGTGGCGCGAGTACCGCTCGGTCTCAGATGGCGTCAGCGGTTCACCCGGCTCGACCAGGGGCGGCAATGCCGACGACGTCGATGTGGTCATAGCGTCAGTGTGGCACAACGCGCGTACGGGTCAGTTCGCAACGACAAACGGGTTCGCGCGGCACACCTTTCCGTCTGCGGGCACCGGGCCCCCCTTATTTAGTCGCGCTAAGTCGTTATCGGAGGTGCTCCATGATTGCTGCATCATGACCGGCGCCACGCCACCTTGTACCGGGCATGGCTCGTGACTATGTCCCAGCGCGTGACCGACTTCGTGGCTGATCGCATAGACGCGATAGGACGTAAGGTCGCCGTCGTACGAGTAAGCCCCGCGAGCCCAGCGTGCGTCATTGATCAAGACTCGCCCCAGCGTCGAGTTGAAACAACTCGCCTCCAATTGGACATCCCACCCGCAGTAGTCCGCCTGGCGGGCCGTCATCTGGCTGGTGAGGGAGACACGGAAGTCCGGGGTCCCAGAGTCAATGCGCTGCAGCGTAAATTGCCCGGTTGCGGTCCAGGAGTGCGGGCCGGACAGAATTGAGACGACCGCGTCGGCGAACTGTTGGTCCGCCGCAGCAGATTCGACGCCGTCTTCCGACTCGACGGTGAACGTACGGTGGTCCGGGCCCGTCCCGAACGGCTCGGAGGCGCCAGGAATTACGTGGAACGTACCGGCCCCTGTCTGCGCGAAGGCCGCTCCTGGCGGTAATGCCCCCATCACGACACCTTCGAACACGTCGGCGGGGTTGATCGATGGCTTCGGCGGAAGGGTGGCCGCAACGTGCGCATTGGAGAACGCGGCGACCTGATCCGAACCAGTCCCCGATCCGCCGTCCGCTCCGGTCTGTTGCGGCGGGGCGACCACGGTTGTCGTGCCTGCCGGCCCGGCTATCGTTACCGTGGTGACCACCGAATTCGCCAGCGTAACCGTCACGACACCGGATTTTCCCGGAGACGCATCACTCGCGGGAGAGGTGGTATTGACCAATCCGACCACAGCCATGACGGTCAGCGCAGCCAGTACCGGGAGCGCGTAGGCACGCCACCCGTAGTGATGCATGAACCACCCGAGCGAGCTGCGGCGTCGCTGCGTTCGAGCACGCTGACGACCAATCCTCGAACGTGGCGGGGGAACCGGATCCCATCGTGCGCGAAGCGGTTGCGGCCCACTGAATCTGCCCTCGCCCCGATCTACGTCCTCCCAGAGTGACGAGCGGGAAAGGCTTCGTGAAGCGGAGTCAGCCTGTTGCCGACCGGCTGAGTCTCTCAGTGCGGTCGAATTTCGCCGGGCAGAATAGTCCGACGACGATTGCCGAACCGACGACTGCGGAAACCGCCCATCAGATTCACGTGGCAACATCGACTCACGGCGCCAACGAGTACGCGTTGCAGCATCGTCGCTCACGGCGCGAGGATCGCGGCCCGATTCTGAGCCAAACGGGTCGATGCTGGTCACTGTGTTAGGTTCCCACAATCTTTGCCCGTGACGAGCAAGGCGCGCCCGTACGGGCAGCATGGGCCGTTTCGTCGTTCCAGAGTGCCACCATTGCGCGTGCTACTTCAACAGGTCGTTCTATTTGAGCGACATGTCCAGTCCGAGCCAACATCAACAATCGCGAATCCGAAAATGCACCCGCAGTTCGCTCGGCTAACCGACAATCAACCATTCGATCTCGAGTACCCCATACGATGAGCGTCGGCACCGCAACTGCATGGGCAGCAGCGTTGAATGACCACGGCCCGAATCGTGCCTGCGCGCGAATCAGCGAGCGCAACGATTGCACAGTGGACTCCGCTGCCCACGGCATCTCTCGGCGAACAACATACTCATTGGCCACGGCCGCAAGATCCGTAGCGGTAAGCGCTTCGGGCTCGCCAAAACAGTTGTATGCAAGCCCGTGTGCACGATCAGCCGGCGTGATGGCATCCAGACGTTTTGACACGGAGTCCCGCACCCCGGGCACCATGACGAACGCCAAACGCGGATCAGCTCCACGCTCTCCGAAGATACGAAAGTCCGGCACTGCCGGCGAGATCAGGGTGAGTGTCCGAATCATTTCCGGGAACGCGGCCGCCAGTAATGTCGCGACAATCCCACCGCGCGAGTTCCCGACGAGGTGCACCGGTCGCGAGCTCTGGTGCTCAATGAGCCACGCCACCAGACGAACCTCGGTAGGAATCGAGTACGTCCCCCGTGTCGGTGGCGCAGAGCGCCCCGATCCGGGTAGATCGGGCGCATAACCAGCACTATGCCCGGCAAGGACAGCGGCTAGCCGGTCCCAGTTTCGGGAACTCCCCTCCAACCCGTGGATGAACCATGTCGGAGTCACATCCGCAGGGCCAGGCGAGTGCCGAACAAAGACGTCCAGTCCGCCAACGTGCATGATTCGACCAGGCGGCGACGGCTCGGTGAACCCCGGCGGATTCGGGAGCACGCCACCATCTAAGCGCGCGGTAGTGAGCGCCGCACAGTCGTCGCGCGGCCGCGGTCCGAAGGTCTTTGGAAACAGTGTCACCCCTCCATGGTGCCTGTAGACGGCAAACCCAGTGCGGAGTTATCCACCTATCCGATTTCTATCCACACAGCAAATCGCCAGGTATGACGCTGTCCTCATCGGTTCTACCGTCGTCGTCTGAAGCGCATTCATTCCCGCGAAGGAGAAGCAAATGCTGGGTAATCTCGAAGTCGACACCGATGAAATCCGTCGTGCCCGTGCGGCATTAGTCGATGCGGCAGATTGCCACGCGCAACCGGCGACATTGCCGGAAGTAGCGGCGGTGTCGGCGACGCTGCGCCATGCCACCTGCCACGGGTCGGCGCCGGTCCGCGAGGCGCTCCGTCTGTCAATTCAGCGAGCCGAGCAAGGTCTCGAAGCGGCGAAGAGACTGGCCACCATGACGCTGTCCACCGCAGATCGACTCAGTTCTGCGGCCATCGCGTTCGACACCGTCGAACAGGTCTGCGTCGGAGGAAATTGACCCACGAATGCCACACATCACATCAGTATGGGCAGGGTTCTACGATGCGCCAGATCCGGCGCCGATAGCAGCGGAGATCACCAGTGCGTGCGCCGACATTCCTCGGAACGCTGCCCGCTTGCTCAATTCGGTCACGCTCGCCATGCGCTTCAGCATCGGCTCCGCGCGCACTGCGCTCGCCGCTGTCCAGGCAGGCTGGTCCGCGAGACAACCCCACGACTCTGTGCGCGCGATTTGGACGATCAGCGACACCGTCGAAATCAGCTGCCATGCGCTATCTCAGTCGTGCACAGATCTCGCGGCTGCGGTTTCGAAAGCACACGCCGAAGTTCGGGCTGAGTATTCATTGGCCGACAGCTTCATCGACTCGTCCGGGATCAGGGACGATCCATCGCTCTACGACATCGATGGAATGCGTCACGTCGGGACTGAGCGAATTGCGCTAGTAGCAAGACTGTGCGCACGATTCTCAGCCGTCTCACGCGCGCTAGACGCCGACGCAGCGCGCATGTGCGCCCAGCTCGCCGTCGACCCCGGTACCGCAGTCCCGTACCCCGAGCACAATCCATCTCGCACACGCCACGAGGCCAATACCGCAAGACTCCGAAGCGATCTCCGAAACCCGACAGGCCGGCAGGGTTTATTCGCGGCACACATCAACGAGGCGCTATCTCAAGCCCGAGACAAGGGCTACACAGCCCAGCTGTTGAGCTACGAGCCAAATTGTCCGATCGGCCAAGGTGGCGTCGCGATTGCCATCGGCAACGTGTCCAGCGCGTCATCCGTATCGGTTCTTGTCCCGGGAGTCGGTAACTCACCAGTAGATATTGCAGGCAGCTTCGACCTGGCAAACGAGCTCAATGCCGCCACCGAATCGGCTGCGGGAATCAACAGCAGCGCTGCCACGGTGCTGTGGCTCGGCTACGATCTACCGCTGAGCTGGCCCAGCGACGGCGCAATGAACACACCACGCGCGTCCGTCAACGGCGCAATTCACGACTCCGTGCGGGCGATCGATGCGACGAGCGCCCTGATGGGTGGTGTACTGCTCACCACATTCGTGCACTCGCTGCGCCCACTCGTGAACGGCGCCGCGAACCTGACGCTGATCGGCCACTCTTACGGGTCAACCACGGTGTCTCAAGCAGCGCGAAGCCTCGCGAAGAGCGACGGCGTGGACGCTATCGTTCTCCTCGCCTCACCCGGAGCTGGCTACGGAATAACCACCGCCGACGACTACAAAGGCATCGACGCGGACCAAGTATTCAGTCTGAGTTTCCCTCTTGATCCGGTTCCGAAAATCGGACACAGCACCGTGATTAGTGGGCTGAACCCAGTCACCCAAGCCGCCCGCAAAATGGCCTTCGGAGTAGATCTCGGACCGTTCGGCCCCAACCCCGCCGACGCAAGTTTCCGCGCAAACGTCATGAACGCACCGTCGAACGCACCGGATGGCGGATCTCTGGACTTCGACCAACATGCACTAACGAATTATCTGTCCGGCGAGTCACTGGCAGCAGTGGGAGCCGTCACCGCCGGACGATACGGACACGTTCCCGTACATCCGCCGAAATAGTGGTTACCGGTCAGTAAGCTCAAAGCACAACTTCGTGTCGCAGCTGCCGCGACGGACAGATAGGAGTGGCTTCGATGCCTTCGGAATCCGCTCGCCCAGCCGGACGGATGAGTCGCGGGGCTCGCCGCGCGCAACTGCTCGAATCCGCTCGTTCGGTGTTCGTGTCACAAGGATTCCACGCCACGTCAATGGACGACATCGCGGAGAGCGCAGGCGTAAGCAAGCCGGTGCTGTACCAACACTTCTCGTCCAAGCTCGCGCTCTACCAGGCGCTGCTCGACGAATCCGCAGCAGAAATGGTCCGCCGCGTTCAGCTGGCCATTGCAGCCAGTGACGACAACGCCATCCGAGTCGAAAAGGCCGTCGCCGCATATTTCGGCTTCGTCGCGGACGAGGGTCAGGCATTTCGACTGATCTTCGAATCCGATCTGCGCGACGAGCCGGTCGTCGCCGCCATCGTCGATCACGCCATCGAACTGTGCATCTCCGAGATCAGCAACACCATCACAGCCGACACCGGAGCCGACGACGCGAGCGCGCGACTCTTGGCCGCCGGTCTAGTGGGATTATCACAAGTGAGCGCCAGATATTGGCTCAACCAATCCAATCCGATCAGCCGCGAACGCGCTGTTTCCCTGTTGTCGTCGCTGGCCTGGCGTGGGATTTCGCATTTCCCCCGAAACCAAGACTTACCGCCGAGCGCCGCCGATATCGCATCGGCAGGCGCCGCCAGCCTCTAGTTACTCCTCGTGAACCCCACCTTGCGGCTGTCCACGACACCGATCTCGACAAACGCGATCTTTGCCGTTGGAACGATGAATCTGCGCCCCTTGTCGTCATCGATTTTGAGGACCGACCCCGCAAGCGCCTCGATTACCAGCTTCTCAACTGCATCCTGATCCCGATCGACGGTCAGCGTGAGCTGTCTACCGTTCTCGGCAATACCAATGGTGATGTCCACCGTTAAACCTCCGTTGTCACACTGTCACCGTCATTGTGCCTGCCGCATGTCCGCCTAGAACAACCGGCCTTCGCTGTCGTCCATACCGCGCATGAAATCGTAATCAAGAATCACACACCGAAGCCCACGATCCTCTGCCAGAGTGCGGGCCTGAGGTTTGATTTGTTGCGCGGCGAAGATGCCCGTCACAGGCGTCAGCAGCGGGTCCCGGCCGAGCAATTCCACGTAACGAGTGAGCTGCTCGACTCCATCGATCTCGCCGCGGCGTTTGATCTCTACCGCAACCACCGCGCCCGATTCGTCGCGGCAGAGCAGGTCCACCGGGCCCACAGGTGTCGGGTACTCGCGGCGAATCAACGTATAGCCACTGCCGAGTACTCCGACCTGCTCCGCGAGCAATGCCTGTAAGTGCGCCTCCACGCCGTCCTTGATCAGGCCCGGGTCAACCCCCAGCTCATGAGAAGACTCGTGCAAGATCTCTTCGATAGTGATCACCAGGGTGTCGCCGCTACGGTTGGTGACGGTCCAGGTGCCTCCGTCGATTCGCATGGCGCACGGCGGGCTCATCCAGTTGAGCGGCTTGTAGGCGCGATCATCAGCGTGGATTGACACGGACCCGTCCGCCTTCAACAGGATTAACCGGGTTGCCATTGGAAGATGCGCCGTCAGTCGACCGGAGTAATCCACCGAACATTGGGCAATCACAAGGCGCACATCTCGACACTACCGGCCTCGCGTGGAGCTTCCGGACCGCACATCCGTGTATGACGCTCTTCGCGTACCTGCGCAACGCTCTCCAGCAGTATGAATCTGTCCCCATCCTCACTGAGTTGCTGGGCTCGATCAGTTCGACCGAAGCAAACCAGGCAAGATCAACGCGTGACCTCTTCCCCATACGTCATCAATTCCGACCTCGACCCCAGCACAGGACTGCCCTGTTCCGATGCTGACCGGGCGAGCGGAGATAGCCCGATTGGTTCTGGCACCCCGTTCGATTCATTCTTGCTGCTCGACTATCGCGCCCCGTGGGGACGCGCCGCCGCCGACGATGCAGTGCGCGACCGCCTGTCGCCAGCCACCGCGCGTTTCGTCACAGATCAACCTCGGCTCCGTGCGTTCGCGATTCGGCCGGTACGTGATCGCCGAGAGACCCCCGTGCACCTGCCCGCGTTCGGTCTCGTAGGCCAGTCCGCAGCGATGGTCACGCTGCCCAGCGACGCGGACTCCGAAGACTTTGCCGCCGCCGGTGACCTTCTCCGGAGAGCGCAATCAGCGACGCGACCTACCGTCGAGGACATCGTCATAGGCGTATGTACCAACGCAAAGCGCGATCGCTGCTGCGCCGTGCGCGGACGGCCGGTCGCGATCGCACTGTCCAACGAGTTCGGCGAACACATCACCGAGATCAGCCACCTCGGTGGCCATCGTTTCGCTGCGACCATGCTCGTGCTTCCGACTGGATATATCTACGGATTTCTCGCGCCCGACTCAGCTGCCGAAGCAGTGCGCGCCGCAATGGACGGCCTGGTGCACCCGGCGAACCTCCGCGGCCGTGCTGACCTTTCACCCGCAGCACAAGCCGCTGACTGCTATTGGCGGGCGCAGCTTGGTCCCGCGCCACTAGACACTGTCCAAATCACCGCCGAAAATTCGGCCGACTCCGTAGGCCAAGCAGACAGCACCCTCGTCACGGCCATCGTCCAAGGCACCGGAGCCCGCGTTCAGGTGCGCTACGAGCCTGGCGCACAGATTGCGGAAACCCTCTGTGGAGGAAAGCCGATCAATACCGGTCGATGGGTAGTGGAAGACGCTTAACCGACGCGTCACTGCGCGTCGGTATCCACCTCGGTGGGCTGTACTTGGGTGCGTTCCACCTCGGCGCCCAGTGAGCGGAGGTCTTCCACGAAATGCGGATAGCCACGATCAATGTGGAAGACGTCGTGCACTGCCGTGACTCCATCGGCCGCGAGGCCCGCTAAGACCAGCCCCGCGCCAGCTCGGATATCGGTCGCCCAGACGGGCGCGCTCGACAACTGCTCCCGACCGCGAATCGCGGCGTGATGCCCGTCCACACGCGCATTGGCGCCCATTCGAATCAATTCTTCGACAAACCTGAAACGAGCGTCGAAGACGTTTTCGGTGATCATCGAGTGACCCTCGGCAACGGCCGCTAACGCCAGCGCCATCGGTTGCAGGTCAGTTGGGAACGATGGGTACGGAAGTGTGACGAAGTCGACGGCACGAGGTCTGCCATCCATCTCGACCGTAAAGCCGTCCGGCAGCGCGGTCACAGTGGCTCCGGCAGCCGACAGTCGCTCCAGTGGAACCAAGAGATGATTCGGATCAACCCCGCGCACGTGGACACGGCCACGGGTGACCGCCGCAGCGAATGCCCAGGTGCCGCCCACCACTCGGTCACCCACGGTGCGATGTTCGGTCGGCTTCAGGCTGTCAACACCCTCAATGACGATCGTCGCCGTGCCCGCACCGGAAATCCGAGCTCCCATCTCACCAAGCATCAATACGAGGTCGGTGATTTCAGGTTCCCGCGCGGCATTGTCGATCACAGTCGTGCCTCGAGCGAGAACCGCCGCCATGACGATGTTTTCGGTGGCACCGACGCTGGGGAATTCGAGTTCGATGGTCGCTCCGTGCAGGTGTTCCGCTTCACCCACCACCGCGCCGTGCTCGATCCGCGTGAAGGCACCCAGCGCGTTGAGTCCACTTTGGTGCATATCCAACGGCCGCGAACCGATCGCATCGCCGCCGGGCAACGCAACGACAGCCCGATGCAGACGCCCCATGAGGGGCCCCAGTACACACACGGACGCACGAAGGCGACCCACCGCCGGGAAGTCCGCGCGATACGACAACTCCGCGGGCGTCGTGATGCTCACGGTGTCACCTGCCAGCGTTACGTCACACCCAAGTCCGCGCAGTACGTCGGCCATCATCGGCACGTCGAGGATCTGCGGGCAGTTGCGGATTGTGGTGGTGCCTTCAGCCAGCAGCGCGGCAGCCATCAATTTGAGCACACTATTTTTCGCGCCAGCCACCATTACTTCACCGTCGAGCCGGGCTCCGCCGGTCACTAAAAGCTGTTCTCCGTGCGCATCCACACCCGAGAGCGTATCGGGATTCCCGATAGGCTCTCAACATGGCCATCCATGTGACGCGCGTCTATACCCGCACCGGCGATGCCGGAACCAGCAAGTTAGTCGACGGCAACACCGTACCCAAGACTGACGCCCGCTTGGTCGCCTACGCCGACTGCGACGAGGCAAATTCGTGCCTCGGTATCGTGTGCGCGATCGGCGCACCTCCTCGTGAGATCGCCGTCGTTATCGAACGAATTCAAAATGAACTCTTTGATGTGGGTGCAGACCTGGGCACTCCGATCATCGAAAACCCAGCCTGGGAACCCCTCCGGGTCACTCAGGAATATGTCGATCGCCTCGAGGCAGACTGCGACCGGTTCAACGCCGATCTCGCGAATCTCGACTCGTTTATTCTTCCGGGCGGCACCCCCGCCGCCGCGCTGTTGCATCAGGCACGCACAGTTGTCCGTAGAGCGGAGCGATCTGCGTGGGCCCTGTATCGCCGCGACCCGGACACCACCAGCACGTTAGCCTGTATGTATCTGAACCGGCTGTCCGATTTGCTGTTCATCTTTGCGCGCGTGGCTAACCCGGGCGGCGATATCAAATGGGTCCCAGGCGGAGAACGCGGCTATGCCGAACAACGTCGGCCTGCTGGGGTACGTCGTGCCAAGCCGGAAGCCTAGCTGACGGCCTAGTGCTTCACCGACGGCGACCTCACCCGGCGGCGGCTACACCGAAGGCGCAGGTCGTTGTGATGACGGCAGCGCCGACTACCGTAGTGGCGATTCGCCCACAGATCCATCGATTTGTTCACGGTTCGGGAACCTGGAATTTGGCGGTCGTGACTCCACCCACGACCGCAGCGCCGTCAGCGCGTCACCGGTCATCGCGAGCTCCAAAGGAACTCCGGCGCATGTTCCCGTGACGATCGCAACTGACGACGGCAGCAGGTCCGGTTCAGCACCGATTGGCTGACGAACAGCGCCCAATACAAGCGCGGTACGGTCCAGCGTCATCGCCGCCATTGGCCATGCGGAAAACGACCGATACAACGCCAACTGGCCGCGACGAAAGCGCGCCTGACCTAGCATCCAGCCGCGGTCGCCATGCGTCGGGTGCACCCGCCAACTGACATCGAAGCCGCCAGCGCGCACCAATACTACGCGGCGCGTGGCGACGATCAGTGCGAGCGCCACGAGAGCGCCAAGCAACGTAAGGCCGACGATCTCTGCTAATCCCATCGTCGCGCCTCGTTGCTCATCGACACGGTCGCTAAATTTCCTGGCCGACCGCAAGGAGTTGCGCCCGCGCCCAGCGAAGGTCTGCTTCCGCGTCAGCGGAATCCGTGCCGACCGACTTCGCCCGCGCGTAGGCTTCCTCGGCGCGACGCACATCGATTTCGTCTGCTAACTCCGCGGACTCCGCGAGGATCGACACACCCTCAGCAGTGACCGACAGGAACCCGCCGTGCACAGCGACACCCAACACGGTGCCGTCCGGATGTTCGATACGGGCGGCGAATCCCTGCTTAAGCTCAGCCAACAGCGGTGCATGACCTGGCAAGATGCCAATATCACCCTCGACCGTGCGCGCAACCACCATTGAAGCCCTGCCCGACCAGACTGCCCGCTCGACTGCAACCAGGTCGACTTGCATATCTGCCACGAGTGTTACTCCCTACTGACGGACGCCGAAATCGGTAACCATCATTCTATCCGACCCGCGGTACACCCGATGTCCCCGACCGGCAGCTGTGCCCGTATCGCAATCTTTGCCACATCGATGCCGGATACCACACCGTGGCAGGATCGGGCGCATGGCCCACACAACCACCGCATCAGAAACCAAGCCTCCGCTACGGACGTTGCCCGAGGATTGGACCTCCGCACTCGCAATCGTTGCTCACCCAGACGATATGGAATACGGAGCCGCCGCCGCAGTAGCGCGGTGGACCAGTCAGGGCAAGACCGTCCATTACGTGTTGGCAAGCCGTGGCGAGGCAGGCATTGACGGCATGCGTCCCGACGATGTTCGTCCCATTCGCGTAGCCGAGCAACAGGCAGCGTGCGACGCAGTGGGCGTGTCATCACTTGAATTCTTAGACCACCCGGACGGCGTCATCAGCGACGTGATGCGGCTTCGCCGCGAATTCGCACACGCCATCCGTCGGCTACAGCCCGACGTAGTCATCACCATCAACCATCGTGACTCGTTCGGACCTGGCACATTCAACATGGCCGACCATCGCGTCGTCGGCCTCGCGGTGCTCGATGCAGTTCGCGACGCCGCGAACCGGTGGATCTTCCCAGATCTGGTCGACGCCGACGGCCGAACATTGTCACCCTGGCCGGGCGTCCAGTTCACCGCGATTGCTGCGTCACCGCAGCCGACCCACGCGGTCGATGTGACGGACACTGTCGAAGCCGGAATCGAATCACTGAAGGCACACACCGCCTACCTCGCGGGGCTCGGTAAGCCTGGCGCCGACCCAGATTCGCTTGGGCGATCATTCGTCATGCGGGATGCGGATAGGTTCGGCGGAATGCCGTGCACGGCATTCGAAGTGATAGGAGTGCCTCTCGAATAGTCCGGCCGCAATCTAACAGACACATAGGACGAAACCGGCCCCGCAGGTGATGACGGGAGCCGGTTTCGTTGGTCGTGCAGAGCGTTCTAGCACGGTACTGCAACGCTATCCAGCTTCGCTCGCAAGCTCGCTCAGCGCTCTAGCACGGTACTGCAACGCTATCCAGCTTCGCTCGCAAGCTCGCTCAGCGTTCTAGCTCTTTAGCCTTCGCCAGAACGTCGTCCATGCCGCCGACGTTCAAGAAGGCCTGCTCTGGCACGTGGTCGTATTCGCCCTTGGTGATCGCATCGAATGCCTCAATGGTGTGATCCATTTCGACGTAAGAGCCGTCCATGCCGGTGAACTGCTTCGCAACGAAGAAGTTCTGGCCGAGAAAACGCTCCATCCGGCGGGCACGGCCTACGAGAAGCTTGTCTTCCTCGGAAAGCTCGTCCATCCCGAGGATCGCGATGATGTCCTGCAGTTCCTTGTACTTTTGCAGGATACGAACGACTTCTTGAGCAACTCGGTAGTGGTTCTCCCCCACGTACTGCGGATCGAGAATGCGCGACGTCGAACTCAGCGGGTTCACCGCAGGGTAAATACCCTTCTCGGTGATCGCGCGGTCGAGCTCAGTGGTCGCATCCAAGTGGGCGAAGGTGGTGGCAGGCGCCGGGTCGGTGTAATCGTCAGCGGGCACGTAGATGGCTTGCAGCGACGTGATTGACCGGCCACGGGTCGACGTGATCCGCTCCTGCAACTCACCCATCTCGTCGGCCAGTGTCGGCTGGTAGCCCACCGCCGAAGGCATTCGACCAAGCAGCGTGGACACCTCAGAGCCGGCTTGCGTAAACCGGAAAATGTTGTCGATGAAGAGCAATACATCCTGCTGCTGCACATCACGGAAGTATTCAGCCATCGTCAGCGCGGACAGTGCGATGCGCATACGGGTGCCCGGCGGCTCGTCCATTTGACCGAACACCAGTGCGGTGTCCTTGATTACGCCGGACTCGGTCATCTCGGTGATGAGGTCGTTGCCCTCGCGGGTACGCTCGCCCACGCCAGCGAAGACTGAGGTACCGCCGAAGTTCTTGGCGACGCGCGTGATCATCTCCTGGATGAGCACCGTCTTACCCACCCCGGCGCCACCGAACAGGCCGATTTTGCCGCCCTGCACGTACGGGGTCAAAAGGTCAATGACCTTGATCCCGGTGACGAGCTGCTCGGTCCTGCCCTCGAGCTGATCGAAAGCCGGGGCCTTGCGGTGGATCTCCCAGCGCTCGGCGTCGTCCAGGGCGCCCGGATCGTCGAGGCACTGCCCCAGTGCATTGAACACGTGGCCCTTGACGGCGTCGCCGACTGGCACGGTAATCCCCGTGCCAGTGTCCGTGACTGGAGCACCACGTACCAGGCCGTCAGTCGGTTGCATGGAAATCGCACGCACGACATCGTCGCCGAGGTGCAGCGCGATCTCCAGGGTCAACGTGCGCGTCGTTCCAGACAAATCAACGTCGACGTGAACGGCATTGAACAATGCAGGAACGCTGCCTCGAGGGAACTCGATGTCGACGACCGGGCCGATAACCCGGACGACTCGACCGGTCGCCTGCTTCGTCGCATCCTTGGTAAGGGTGGTCATGTGCTAGTCCTCTTCGCTTGACGAGGCGGCAAGTGCCTCGACACCGCCGACGATCTCAGACAGTTCCTGAGTGATCTGGGCCTGCCGAGCCTGGTTGGCCAGCAGCGTGGTTTTACGGATAATGTCCGCGGCATTGTCGGACGCACTCTTGCACGCCGCGCGACGGGCAGCGGATTCACTCGCTGCGGAGTCAAGCAATGCGGCATAAATACGGGTGGTGATGTATTTAGGCAGCAGCACATCCATCAGAGAATCCGCTCCGGGCTCGAACTCGTATGACGGCAGCGGGCCACCAGGCGCATCCGCGCCGACGTACTCGATTTCCATCGGAGCGACCCGGCTGGCGCGTGGCACCTGCGAGATCATCGAGACGAAATGCATGGATACCAGGTGGATGCCGTCGATGCCCGCAGCGACTGTGCCGTCAGGCAGCGTCACCTCGCCCGCGGACCCGACCAGGAATGCATCGAGCAGCGCACGCGACGCAGCCTCTGCATCAGCATAGGTCGGCCTTTCGGAGAAACCCGTCCAAGAAGCCGCAACGGGACGTTCACGGAACGAGTAATACGCAAGGCCCTTGCGACCGATGACGTAGTACACCGGTTCGCGGCCTTGTTCCCGGATGAGTGCGGCCAGCTCCTCCGCGGCTTTGATCCCGTTCGCATTGAATCCGCCGCACAGACCGCGGTCGGACGTGAGCAGCAGAATCCCGATCCGTCGGGCGTCCTCTCGCTCGGTCAATAGCGGATGATCCAATGACGAGGCCGTTGCCAGCGCTGTCAGCACATCGGTGATCTGCGCAGCGTACGGTGCGGACGCGGCGACCCGAGCCTGCGACTTTGCGATCCGCGAGGTGGCGATCAGCTCCTGTGCCTTCACCAGCTTCTGGGTCGACTGCGTCGCTTTGATCTTCTGTTTGAGCACACGTACCTGTGCCATTATCGCTCACCTCCTCGCCGAAAATGTGTGGTGGCCCTAACCTCGGCCACGAACGTCTGTCCTGTCACGTCGATAGTCCCGATCTGTACCCGTCGATGGAATGCGGTTATCTCTTGGCGGGCGCCGCGCGCCGGACCTGAACCTTTTCCTGGACAACGTCGGCCGCGTCCATCGGCACGGCGTCAGCCTCACGTCCGAGCAGCGTGCCGTCAGACGTGGTGAAGGACTGCGCGACGACGTCGAGCGCTTCTTGCAGTCCGACCTCAACAGCATCGGTGAGGACCTTGCCCGTGCGAATGATCTCGAGCGGCCCGTCCGTGACATGGCGCAGGTACTGCAGAAAATCCGCCTCGAAGCGACGAATGTCCTGCACCGGCACCCGATCAAGGTGTCCGCGGGTTCCAGCCCACAGTGCCGCGACCTGTTCCTCAACCGGATAAGGCGAGAACTGGCCCTGCTTCAAAAGTTCCACCAGGCGGGAGCCGCGATCGAGGGATCGCCGAGAAGCGGCGTCAAGGTCCGAACCGAACGCAGCGAATGCCTCTAGCTCGCGATACGCCGACAAGTCAAGACGCAATGTGCCGGATACCGACCGCATTGCCTTGATCTGCGCAGCGCCACCGACGCGGGACACCGAAATACCCACGTTGATAGCAGGGCGAACGCCAGCGTTGAACAAGTCGGACTGCAGGTAGACCTGACCGTCGGTGATTGAAATAACGTTGGTCGGAATGAACGCTGACACGTCGCCAGCCTTGGTCTCGATGATCGGCAAGCCGGTCATGGAACCCGCACCCAGTTCGTCAGACAGCTTCGCACAACGTTCCAGCAGGCGAGAGTGCAAATAGAACACGTCGCCGGGATACGCTTCGCGGCCCGGCGGGCGCCGAAGCAGCAGCGAAATAGCTCGATACGCCTCGGCCTGCTTGGAGAGGTCGTCGAAGATGATCAGAACGTGCTTGCCGCTGTACATCCA
>JBDTAR010000062.1:0-13786 GCA_039924545.1 Nakamurella sp.
CAACACGCGGCGAGTTCAGATAGTTAGCGGCGTCGGCGGCGCACGCATAGGTAGACGAGGAAGACAAGAAACGCGACCACCGGCGGTACGGCTCGCTTGATGATCGATCCGCGCGCCGACTCGAGAAGATCGATCGGTTCGACCGAGTCCGAATCGACCGGGGCGCGAGTGAAGGTCGCTGGACCGGCGCCAGCTGATCCATGTGGGCTCGGACCGGGACCTGCGGCGGAGCCGGAACCCTTGGAAGCGGTCGTGCCAGCCTTACTAGCCACGCCATCCGCGCCTGATTCACCTGCCGAATCCGCCTGCGTCGTTTCAGCAGCAGCAGCCTCGGCCATGCTTGATTCAGCAGCGGTCAATTCCACCGTGTCCGATTCGGTGGAAGACGCCGCTAACTTTGTGGATAAACAGTCGGCGAACCTCCCGAGGATTTTGTTGCCCACTTCCACCATGACTCCACGGCCGAACTGGGCGGGGCGACCGGTGATCGACAGATCGGTTTTCATCAGGACGGCGGTGCTGTCGTCGCCGAGCGCTGTCGCCGTGGCAACGACCGTCATGGCCGCAGTTGAGCCCGATCGGGCCGCGCTTCCGGAGGCCTCGATCGTGGCTGTGTGCGTCGCCGCGTCAGCCGAGACGATCCGCGCCGAACCCGCGTACGTGAGTTGAATCGGGCCAAGCTTTACCTTGACCGTGCCGGTGTATTCGGCCCCGTCGGCGCTGGCAAGCGTCGCGCCTGGGAAACATGCGGCAACCTTCTCCATGTCCAGCAGGTGTGTCCAGGCAAGATCAATGCCAACAGGCACTTCGAAACGGTGTTCCAACTCCATGGTGGCCTCCCATTCGAGTACGTCGGTAAAACTGATCCTACGGTGAAAGGCGACGTCTGGCAGTTCGCGGTTGCGGCCACGCGAACTCGGTTGATATCGCATGGTTGTTCCATCCGACTATTGGTCATCAGAAGGTTGGAACCCCGCGGCATCGTGCAATCTTCGGTTTCGTGCCAGGATCGTGACAACACAGTGCACGGCTTTACCCCGCCGTGCAGAAGAACGCTGCGGTGCGTGACCACAATGCGCTGCGGCGCACGACCCGCGCCCGGACTCCGGCGATCCCGGTAGCAGGGCATGACCTGAAGGAGTATTGCGATGGCACCCGACCGGTGGATCAAGAACCCAGACGCGGATCCCAGCTTGGATGGCCCCGGTACCTCCGGCGTGCCTTCTGCGGAGCACATGGTGCGTGGCCTGCGCCAAACTGCGCAGGGGGAGGGCTTAGTGGAGCTGCTGTCGCCCGAAGGCGAACTGTCATCCCACCCCGACTATCCGCTCGACGTCACCCCTGACCTACTCAAGGGCTTATACCGGGACATGGTGCTGGTGCGGCGCTTCGACCGCGAAGGCAACGCCTTGCAACGGCAGGGTCAACTTGGAATCTGGGTGCCATTACTCGGCCAGGAGGCCGCCCAGGTCGGCGCCGGCCGAGCGATGAAACCGCAGGATATGGCATTTCCTTCGTACCGCGAACATGGCATTGCCTGGTGTCGCGGCATCGACCCGACGGAACTTCTGGGCATTTTCCGTGGCACGGACCACGGCGGTTGGGATCCGAAGAAGAATCGATTCCATAACTACACCATCGTGATCGGTAACCAGGCGCTCAACGCCACGGGATATGCGATGGGCCAGCGGTTCGACGGCCTCGTCGGCAACAACGATCCGGATCGTGATGAGGCGACCATTGTTTTCTTCGGCGATGGCGCGACGAGCCAGGGCGATGTGCACGAGGGCATGGTGTATGCGGCCTCATTCGATGCGCCGGTCGTGTTTTACTGCCAAAACAACCAGTGGGCGATCTCCGAACCGGTCGAAACACAGTCGCGCGTGCCGCTGCACCAGCGCGCCGCAGGCTACGGATTCAAGGGCATCCGGGTCGATGGCAACGACGTTCTTGCCTGCCTCGCCGTAACTCGCTGGGCGCTCGATGAATGTCGCTCCGGCAACGGCCCGGTGATGATCGAGGCATTCACCTACCGCATGGATGCCCACACCACCTCCGACGACCCGACCCGCTACCGGCTGGCTGACGTCACCGAGGCATGGAAAATGTTCGACCCGATCGAGCGAGTGCGTGTGCATCTCACCCGGTCGGGCTGGGCGGACGACGACTTCTTCGCATCCGTACAAGCAGACGCCGACGAGCTCGCAGCTCGGTTCCGCGCCCACGCCGTTGGTTTGGAGACACCGCCACCGACCCGCATTTTCGACCACGTCTATAGCTCGCCGAATCCGCAGCTTGAACGGCAGGAGCGCGAGTTCCTCGACTACCTCGAGGACTTTTCTGATGGTGACGGTCCCGACGCTTCATCAGGCGGCGCCTCCCTCGCTGGAACAGCTGCCGGAGCCAACGCCGTGGGAGGTGTCCTGTGACCACGTCAGAAAAGGCCTCCGAGCAGACAGCAGACCAGATCCGGGCAGACGTTGCCGCAGAGATCGCAGCGATCGCCGCCAAGCCGATCACGATAGCCAAGGCGCTGAATATGGCGCTTCGGGCCGCCATGGAAATCGACGACAAGGTCCTGGTCATGGGTGAGGACGTGGGCACGCTAGGCGGGGTCTTCCGAATTACCGACGGGCTGAAGAAGGATTTCGGGGAGCATCGCGTGATCGACACGCCGCTCGCCGAGGCTGGGATTGTCGGTACCGGTGTGGGCCTTGCGCTGCGCGGCTACAAGCCGGTATGCGAAATGCAGTTCGACGGGTTCACGTTCCCGGCGTTCGATCAGATCATTTCTCAGGTCGCCAAGATGCAGTACCGGTCACAGGGCGCCTGGCAGATGCCGATGGTTATCCGTATCCCGTTCGGTGGCGGCATCGGCGCGGTGGAGCATCACTCCGAATCGCCGGAGTCGCTGTTCTGCCACATTGCAGGCCTGCGGGTCATGTCGCCGTCCACCCCGGCCGACGCGTATTGGATGCTGCGACACGCTATAGAGCTGCCGGATCCGGTGATTTTCTTCGAGCCGAAGCGTCGCTACTGGGAGAAGGGCGTACTCGATACGTCCGTCGACCCGGGCACTATCGCCTCGTCGATCGTGCGGCGGGAGGGCACCGACTGCACCGTCGTTTCGTACGGGCCGTCGATGCCGACGGTGATGAAGGCAGCGACCGCCGCCGAAACTGAGGGCCGATCCCTGGAAGTCATCGATCTACGCACGCTCTCTCCGCTCGATCTGGGTCCGGTGCTCGCCTCTGTTCGCAAGACCGGGCACCTCGTGGTGGTGTCGGAGGCGCCGCGCGAGTCGTCGATCACGTCCGAGGTGGCTGCCCGGATCACCGAGGAGGCGTTCTACTCGCTGGCCGCTCCTGTGCTGCGGGTTGCTGGATTCGACACCCCGTACCCGCCGTCGAAGCTCGAGGAGCTGTACTTGCCCAGCCTGGACAAGATCCTCGACACCGTTGACCGCTCGCTGGCTTACTGATTCGGAAAGGGAACACACCTATGAGTCGTATACAGACTTTCCCTCTGCCGGATGTCGGCGAGGGACTGACCGAAGCAGAAATCCTCGAATGGAAGGTCGCCGAGGGCGACATGGTCGAGGTCAACCAAATCATCGTCGAAATTGAGACGGCTAAAGCTGCCGTCGAGCTTCCGTCGCCGTATGCCGGCCGCGTCCACAAAATACTCGGCGAGATCGGTGTGACGATCGAGGTCGGCACTCCCATCATCGAGTTCGACACGATGCCGGATGCCGGGCCGCTAGACGCCGAGCAGACTGGCGCTGCCGCCTCGTCTTCGAATACATCAACTGCGGATACTGGAACCGAGCATGACGATGTTCCCGCCGTAGCGCTGCCCGCCAGCAATTCGCCTGGACATGATTCGATTGAAGCCCCTGCTGTGGGTGCGAAGATCGGCGAAGCGATGGCAGATGGCCGGGTGCAGACCCTGGTGGGCATCATCGCGCCCGACGGCGGATCAGTTCGCCGCCCGAGGCGAGGCTCAGCGCCTGCCGCTGGCGTTGCCGCGGGCGGATCGCCAGCTCAGGGGTCCGCACCGTCGACCCCGACGCCACCGGCCCCTGAGGTGCTTCCTTCGACCGTGGCTCCACTCGCTTCGCCCCCGGTGCGCAAACTCGCGAAAGACTGGGGCATCGATCTGAAAAGCGTCATACCTAGTCGGGTTGACGGTGTCATTTCACGCGCTGACGTGGAAGCGGCGCGCGCGGGCGCGCCGGCCGAATACTCGGGCGTGATGGTCGGGTACGTCACTGGTGACAGCGGTGGCTCTGTCGCCGGTTCTGCCAGCGGCCCTTACGGCATTTCTGATGCAGGCGCTGGCGTTGCTCGGGCGAGCCGGGCCACGGGTGGCATCGCATACGACCCGGCTACTCGGGAACGGCGCGAGCCGATCAAGGGTGTGCGCAAGATAATGGCGCAGGCCATGGTCGACAGTGCGTTCACCGCGCCGCACGTGACCGAGTTCCTCAGCGTGGATGTGACGCCCATGATGGAGCTACGTGAGCGGCTGCGGGCTCGGCGTGACTGGGCCGGGGTGAAGCTCTCACCGCTGACATTTGCGGCCCGTGCGGTGTGCCTTGCGGCACGGCGCACTCCCGAGGTCAATTGCACCTGGGACGATGCGGCCGGGGAAGTGATCTTCAAGGAGTACGTGCATCTGGGGATCGCAGCGGCGACTCCGCGCGGATTGATCGTGCCGGTGATCCGCGACGCCGACCAGCTCGATCTGCGCGGGCTTGCGGACGAGTTGGTGGCGCTGACCGAGATGGCCCGGTCGGGGAAGACTCCGCCGGCCGAGATGGCCGGTGGCACCGTCACCATTACCAATGTGGGCGTGCTGGGGGTGGATACCGGGACTCCGATCATCAATCCAGGACAGTCTGCGATCCTCGCGCTTGGCTCCGTGAAGGACGCGCCGTGGGTGGTGGATGGGCAGCTTGCCGTGCGCAAGGTGTGTCAGCTCGCGCTCTCGTTCGACCATCGCGTGGTGGACGGAGAGAAGGGTTCCCAGTTCCTCTCGGATGTCGGCGCGCTCCTAGCCGATCCGGGACTCGCCTTCACCTACTGAGATGCACTGAGACGTACTGAGACGCACTGAGATCAACGTATCGAAGGCAATTTGCTGGATTCGAGCGCATTCGTGGCTGGGATCACACTAGGAAAGCTGATTTACTTAACCTTTATTAGAGTGATCCATATTCTTCGCCCTGACGGTGGTGTGCGTCACCGTCAGGGCGAATTTATATGCCGATATATGCTTGATATCCGATTGATGCGCTGGGACAGCCTGATCGATTCAGTTGGGTAAGCGCCGGACAAAGTCCAGTCCAAGTCCCGTTGCGCCGGAGATTAGCCGGGTTGTGAGCCAGTTCACCGATGATTCGGGTAAACCTTCGCAGAGTTCTGACGTCTAATGGTTGTAAGCACTTAACGACCCAGATATTAAGGACTGATTCGACATGACTCGCCTCGCGCAGGCCTACCGTAGCCACCGTGAGATTTCCCGCACCCGTCGCGCTCTAGCCAGCGCGATCGACAACGCCGCTACCCCGGCGATGCGGGACGAGCTGATTATGATTGCCCAGCGTTCAATGCGCGTGAGCTGATATCGCTTCCTCTCCGGCGGTGAACCCGACGGAGAGGGTCTCCACCTTTCGGGCACTTGCTTGACAACCCTCAAGCCGGTGCCCGGATGTGTATCTGGGGGCGGATCATGACACCGTCACAGGGTTGGCTGGCGGGCCGTCAGGTCTCGAGACCTATTGGCTCTCCGCTCGCCCGTCCCGCCGCAGGCTGCTCTCGGGCGTCAACGACTAGGATCGCTACGTGTCTGATACCGCGTCTACCACCACGCAACCGCCCATTCAAATGCTGCATGACCGTGTCATGTTGCGGCGTGCTGGCGGCCCCGGTGAGCGGACTACTCGCGGAGGCATCGTCATCCCGGCAACAGCTCAGGTCGCAAAGCGTCTGGAATGGGGCGAGGTCGTCGCGGTCGGCCAACATGTGCGGTCCGTGAAAGCGGGCGATCGGGTGTTGTTCAGCCCGGACGACCCGTACGAGGTCGAAGTATCCGGCGAGACCTACCTGGTACTTCGGGAACGTGACTTGCATGCCGTCGGCAAGGATGCGCACGGCCCCCAAACCGGCATGTACCTGTAGCAGTCGGGGTTGGACAGCGGTGGTGAGTCAGCGCGTCGTGGTGGGCGGATCCGACAGACGTAGCGCTGTCGTATCGAACGGCAATGGGCTGGCTGCGCCCGCTGCGGCACGGTGCCAGTCGCGCACCCGGCGACCATAGGTCTTGATCAGCCAATGCACATGTGGAGTAATGGCCCAGACAATAAGCAGCACCAGCGCGCCATTGAACCAGCCGGCGACCGCATCCGACAGCCAATGCAGGTTCAGTGCCGTCGTGCCCATGGCGACTGTGACAGATAAAACCACTGCGACGATAGTGAGCACACGCCGATACGCGTGAGGTGCCATCAACGCGATGAGTCCGTACATGACGACGGTCCCGGTGACATGCCCAGACGGGAAGATATTGCCGCCGTCCCACACGGTGTGCGCAATATCCGTATAGCGTGGGCCAACTCGGCCAGTCAGGAACTTGATCGACAGCACGCTCCCGACGAAGCCGATGCCCACCAAGCCGTACATCAGCATGGGCAGCAGACTGCGCGTGCGGTATACGCACCAGAGCGCAAAGAGTCCTGCCAGCACCATGGCCGGCGCGCGCTGCCCGAGAAATACCCACAATTGAACCGCCATGCGCAACGGTGAAGAAATCGGTACGAGATGAAGGTCGTATACGTCGGCATCGAGTTTAGTCACGTCGGAACCGGCCAGTACGAGCAAGGTCAGCAGCACATAGGCAGACGAAAGTGTGATAACCGCAGGTAGCCACCAGCGTGGGACATCGCTCCGTATCCACGTAGCCCAAAGCCGCCGCGGAGCGGAGACTGATGGACTCTTCTGAAGCACGCCATCAATTGTTCCATTAATTCTGAATCGATAAGGGTGGATTTCATGTGATGTTCATCAGAATATGATAAAGCGTCGGCAAAGTTATCAAAAGGTGATATTCCCAGTCACCTATTGGGTATTTTCTTGGACCGCACAAATAGTCCAATGGTGTCAGGCGTCGCGCGGTCGAGAGACAATGTGACCGTGCTGGTGGCAGTGGCGTTCGACGCGCATGATCCCGAATTGGTGCATGTGGGCCGCTTCGCAGACGACGGTAGCCCGCTCGCGCCGGTGCAGACGTTCCCAGTTCGTAATACCGATGACGGAATTGGTACCGATACCGCCGCCGAGCAGGCGGGTAGCGCCGGCGTCGACGTATTGACTGACACTCTTGCCTGCATCGAGTCAACAGATCAACCGCGGTGGATCTTCGACCACGCGTTGGACGAATACCGCGAGCTGTTCACCCAAGGGCTGCGCCTGCGCCGATGCCACGACATCTCCCTCGTCGAGCGGATTCTGCTGGGGCGCGCCGGTCGGTTTGGCGAACCATGCCGGGCCGCGGCCGTGCTGGCACGGGCGGCTGGTCGGCCTCCTCCGGAGGACCCGCCGCCAAGCGAAATCCACCAGCGCGCGGGCGCGGCACAACAGCCCCGGCTGTTCGGTGCGGAGACCAGCGCAGTGGCGCGAACATCGTCATACCTAGATCTCGTCGCCGCGTATGTCGATCAACAGGGCCGAATGGCCGACTCCGCTCGAGGTCAAGGGGCGCAAGCGGCCGGAATCGCGGCTCCGGTGGGGGCGCTCAAGCTTCTACTCGCGGCGGAATGCGGGTCCGCGTTGGTGGCCGCTGAAATGACGGAGCGCGGACTGCCGTGGGACGCCGCGATCCACGACCGAATCCTCACCGATGTGCTCGGTCCGCGACCGCTGGACGGGCAGCGACCCGCGCGGCTCGCCGCCCTCTCTGCGAAAATCTCCGATGCCTTCGGATTCCCGGTCAACCCGGATTCGCCAGCCGAGCTCAAGGAAGCTTTTCGACGGACCGGATTCGCAGTGGAATCAACCCGCGCCTGGGTACTCCGCGATATTGACCACCCGGCCGTCGCACCGCTGCTCGACTACAAGGACCGGGTTCGGCTCTTCACGGCCAACGGTTGGCATTGGCTCAGCGACTGGATTGACTCGGACGGACGGCTCGCTGCGCAGTTCCTGCCCGGCGCGGTGGTGTCCGGCAGATGGGCCACGCGGGGCGGTGGTGGGCTGCAGCTGCCAGCGACGATCCGGCCTGCAGCAATCGCCAAGCCTGGACACGTCCTGGTGGTGGCCGACGCCGCCCAGCTGGAACCGCGGATCCTCGCGGCAGTGTCGAAAGATGCGGCCCTCACAGAGCTATCGACCGGGGCCGACCTGTACGAGGCACTGGCTGCGGACGGTTTCGGCGGTGACCGCAGACATGCGAAGCTCGCGATGCTCGGCGCCATGTACGGGCAGACTAGCGGGGAAGCGGCGCGCTTGATGGCCACCATGCGGGTGCGATATCCCGCGGCCGTCAACCACGTTGAGGCAGCCGCGCAGCGTGGCGAAACCGGGAAAGTCGTGCAGTCCGTTCTGGGTCGAGCATGCCCGCCGCCGTCGGACGCCTGGCGCCGGATCGTGGGCGGAGCTGGCGGAGGTGGCGGAGGTGGCGGTGGTGGCGGTGGATCCGATGTGGCCCGCCGGACGGCGCGCGACCGCGGACGATTCACGCGCAACTATGTGATCCAGGCATCGGCGGCCGACTGGGCAGCCGTGTGGATGACGACGCTGCGGCTCGCCCTGATGGACGCGGTGCCCGCTGCGGAGCTTGTTCTTTTCCAGCATGACGAACTCGTAGTGCACGTCCCCGAGGCGGCGGCCGAGGAGGTCAGCAGCATCGTGGTCGACTCAGCCGTCACCGCCCGCAACCTGGTGTTCCCTGGGTCCGCGGTGGAACTGCCCGTGCGGCCCTCGGTGGTGCGGTGTTACGCCGACGCCAAATAGGCGAGCCGGTGCGGCTGGAACCCAGGCGCAATGAGCAGGCTCCTAGGGAATGTAGATGCTCCCCGCAATTGCGGCCGAGGCGATGTCTGTGCGGTGGTGCGAGCCGCGCAGGTGCACTTCGTCGACTAAGGCATACGCGGCATCTCGCGCGCTAGCGAGAGTTTCGCCGAAAGCAGTACAAGACAGCACTCGTCCGCCGGAGCTGACTAGGTTCCCGGACTCGTCCCGCGCCGTACCCGCGTGCAGCACACCCCCGGCGTTAGCACCGCTGATGATGTCGCCGATGACCGGCTTATCTGGGTAGTTCTCGGCGGCGATTACCACGGTCACGGCCGACCCCGGGCGCCACATGAGCGGTGGCAGCGTGGACAAGTCGCCCGCTGCGGACGCCCACAGCAGCTGGGATAGGGGCGTGTCCAACAGTTCCAAAACGACCTGCGTCTCCGGGTCTCCGAAGCGGCAGTTGAATTCAATGACCTTCGGTCCGTCGGCGGTGATCGCAAGTCCCGCATACAACAGTCCGGTGAACGGTGTGCCGCGGCGTCGCATCTCGACGAGTACCGGGTCGAGTATCTCGCGCTGCACCCGTTCCGTCAGATTCGCGGGCGCCCAGGGCAGCGGCGCGTAGGCACCCATTCCGCCCGTGTTGGGCCCAGAGTCGGAGTCGCCGACCCGCTTGAAGTCTTGCGCCGCCACTAGTGGCACGGCCCGGGTGCCGTCACAGATCGCGAACAGGCTCACCTCCGGCCCGGCCAGATACTCCTCGACCAGCACGGGATGCCCGGCCGATAACACCGACCAAGCGTGATCTATCGCGATCCTCTTATTTTTAGTGACGACCACGCCCTTGCCGGCGGCTAGCCCGTCGTCCTTGACGACGTAGGGCGAACCCATGTCCTCCAGCGCGGCGTCGATTCCGGAGAAGTCGTTCACCGTAGCGCTGCGGCCCGTCGGCACGCTGGCCGCAGCCATAATGTCCTTCGCGAAGCGCTTTGACCCTTCGATCTTTGCTGCCGCAGACGACGGTCCGAACGTCGTGAAACCCGCGTCCCGCAACACGTCTGCCACGCCTTCTACCAGCGGCACCTCCGGCCCGACGACCACGAGGTTCGGCCTGATCAGGCGAGCTAGCCGGAGCACGTCGGTGGGGTTGGACGCCGATACCTTGTGATTGATGGCGAGCTGCGCGGTACCGGCATTCCCGGGCGCCACGTGCAGTTCGGTCACGGAAGGGTCGCGGTCGAGGGCGCGAGCAATCGCATGCTCGCGCGCCCCGGACCCGATGATGAGGATGCGCACAAGGACTCAGGGTACGGGGCTTGCGCAGGTGGGTGGTAACCGAAAGCGGGTATGACGGCGTTCGTGGGCTGGCACCTGCCGGAGCCGATAGGCCCGACTTTGCCTCGGCTAGGCGAAGATGTCGTTGACGACGATCGTCTCTTCCTGGCCCGGGCCGACGCCCACTGCCGAGATGCGGGTGCCGGAGATTTCCTCCAGCCGATCGAGGTACTTCCGTGCGTTGACAGGCAGGTCGACGAGTGTGCGGGCGCCGGTAATGTCCTCGGACCAGCCGGGGACTTCCTCGTACACCGGGACCGCATGGTGGAATGCCGTCTGCGTCATGGGCATTTCGTCGAACCGCTCGCCGTCCACTTCGTAGGCGACGCAGACCGGAATCTTCTCGAGTGAGGACAGGACATCGAGTTTTGTGACGAAAAGGTCCGTAAGTCCGTTGACTCTGGTGGCGTAGCGTGCGACGACCGCGTCGTACCAACCGCAACGGCGTGCGCGACCGGTCGTGACGCCGAACTCGTGGCCGGCAGCTCGCAGGAACTCGCCGGACTCGTCGAAAAGCTCGGTAGGGAACGGGCCTGAACCGACTCTGGTGGCGTAGGCCTTCATGATTCCAACGACGGTGTCGATCTTGGTCGGTCCGATACCTGAGCCGGTTGCTGCGCCGCCGGCAGTCGGCGAGGACGACGTCACGAATGGGTAGGTGCCGTGGTCCACGTCGAGCAAGGTGCCCTGGCCGCCTTCGAGCAGTACGTTCTCGCCGCGCGCGACGGCCTCACCGAGGAGTAGACGTGTGTCGCTAATGCGGTGCTTGAACGCTTCGGCCTGCTCGAGCACGGTGTCGATGACCTGTTGCAGATCGAGGGCTTTACGGTTGTAGATCTTGACGAGAATCTGGTTCTTGCGCTCGAGGGCGGCTTCAACCTTCTTCGCCAGAATTGATGGATCCAGTACGTCTTGTACCCGCACGCCGATGCGCGCGATCTTGTCCTGATAGCACGGCCCGATTCCGCGGCCCGTGGTGCCGATCTTCGCTTTGCCGAGGTATCGCTCCGAGACCTTATCCATCGCCACGTGATACGGCATAATGAGATGCGCATCGGCGGAAATCAACAGGTTGGACGTGTCGACATCGCGGTCTTCCAGCTCACCGATTTCGCCCAGCAACACACCTGGGTCGATGACGACTCCGTTGCCGATCACGTTTTTCACGTGCGGTGACAGGATCCCGGACGGCACGAGGTGAAGTGCGAACTTCTGCCCATCGGGGCGCACCACCGTGTGGCCTGCATTGTTTCCGCCCTGGTAGCGGACGACCCACTGGACGTGTTCGCCGTACAGGTCGGTGGCCTTGCCCTTGCCCTCGTCGCCCCATTGGGCACCGATAAGCACCATTACAGTCATGGCAGACTCCCTAGTGGTCGAACGCGGCGCAGTTGCGCCAGGTAATACAGCGCGACGGCATCGTGTTACTACTGATTGCAACTACGGTGTAGCGGCGACCATTGCTCGAGCGGCGCGAAACTCCGTTCAGCCCGGACAAGGTGACGTCGGCCCGCTATTCGGTCGCGGCGCGTTGGGTTTCGCGCCCACTGAAGGGTAGTCGCTTGACACAGATAGATGTGCACGTTGGTCTGACGGTGTTGTTCTGCCGCGGTGAATCCGTGTCCGACACCGGCCGCGGAACGACGTATGACGATGTTCCCGCCGACCTCCTTTCTGGCGGGTTCGGGCCCATCCTGGCCGCATGCCGGTCACTGCCGATCCATGTGGTGGGGCCCCGACCTAAGAAATCCATCGACGCGCTCTTGTCCGGCCGGCTACTGGTGATCGGCGACGATTCTGACCTCAATGCGGTGGTGCTCCGCGTACTGCGAAAAGATCTCCTTTCGTCGATAGAAATTGCCTATGCCGCGGCGACTCCCACCGCCGTTACCGGCCTATACGGCCTGGTGACGGGGCCCGACTCAGTCCGAGTAGCGCAACACGTCGACAGCGCCGAGACGCCCCTGCTGCGTAGCGACTCCGGCGGCGTGCTGGTCGGTTCTGCCGAAATCACCCCCGTCAATCGAACTTTCTACGTCGATTCGCAGCGAGTGCCGGGCGGTCGGCCTCGCACCATCCTCGTGCAGCCCGAGTCGACACAAGGATTGATGGTCACGGTGACGGAGCAAAGCAGAGGATGGTTCGACCGCGTTTCGCACCGCAAACCGACCGCTTATACCGGGCGCGCCGCTGAATTCGGTATGACGATAGGCGATGGCACAACGATCACATTCGACGGCATTCGACATCCACGTGAGGTCAACCGGTGGGTGTTTTACCGGCACACCGAGCAGTTGCGCCTGGTGCGTCCCTTTCTTTGACTCGCCGTGCCCTAACTCGCGCTGCCCGGACGGCGTGGCCCCGTACGGCTAGATGGCGAATTGAGCTGCGGCCGCTGCATCGACCTCTCGATATGACTGCGCAGCGGAGTCCACCGCGGCGGCGAGTGCATGTAGAGCTATCTGCCTGTCCGCGGCAGACGCATCCCATTTCGCCTTGAGAGCGACGTAGGACGTGAGTGCTTCAGACCGCATGTCGCCGGTGGCGACGATGGTGGCGTCAAGATCCGCCAGGTGCCCTTCGATGCGGCCCCACGTTGCTACTAGTCCATCGTGGCCAGCTGCCATTGACCCGTAGTTGACCTGGATCGTCGTCATCCCGTCACCGCCGGGGTTGATGCGGCGATAGCCTCTTCCGCCTGAGCGAATGAAGTAGATGTGGCGGCCAGGCTGCCCCCGTGGCTGATGAGCGCTTGCGACAGCACCCGTGCGTCGGCCAGGTACCCATCCATGGCAGCGACGAAGCGCGGCGCAGCGCTGGTCGAATGCCATCCAGCGCCGATGTCCGCGAGAATGCCGTCCATGGTGGTGATCTCGGTGTGCAGCGCGGTGCCGACCGACTCGACTCCCGTGGCTGCGGTGCTAATCCGGTCGGTCGCAATATCGAATCCGTCCATCTGCCCTCCCTAGTTCCGTCGTCGGCTATCTGCCGCTAGTTGCCCGGTGCCTGCCGCGCGGCTGCGGAGAACCTGCGCGGCATGAACCGAATGCCCAGAATGCGACAAACGGCGACGTTGGTGCATCCCGCAGCGCGCGAATGTGTATGAAATTCGGACAGGTGGATAACCCGAAGGTGCGATGCGAGCCCTGGCGGGTACGGGTCCGTTACAGGCGCCGCGATCTTGCACGATCACGACGAAGATCACCCATATGGGCTACCGCGAAGTAACAGAATGCTTCAAATTGGGTATTGAGCATGCCTGGTCGCAGTCGTAGTATCCGATTAGAGATCACTAAAGCGTGCCAACTAGGGGGAAGATTACTGTGCGTATGCATTCGGCAACGGCAGGTCTGGTAGCCAGACATCAACATGCATTCGAGAGGTTCGGCGTTAAACGCGTCGTCGCGGTACTCGGTGTGGCAGCGCTGTGTGGGGGC
>JBDTAR010000063.1:0-2591 GCA_039924545.1 Nakamurella sp.
TGCAACGCGGCGAAGCGCTTCATCGTTGCCGAGGACCTGTACGAATCGTTCCTGGAGAAGTTCACTGCCAAAGTCCTGGCGGGCAGCGAGGGCATCGCGCCGCTATCGTCGGTCGCGGCTGCGGATCGCCTCGATGCACAGGTCAAGGACGCCGTCGCCCAGGGTGCACACCTGGAAAGCTCCGGGCAGCGCCACGGCGCCTACTTCCCGACCGGTGTGCTCACCGGAGTTGCCGCGGACAATGACGCTTACCATCAGGAGCTTTTCGGGCCGGTTGCGATGGTATTCAAAGCCGCCGGGGAAGATGATGCGGTTCGGATCGCCAACGACACCCCGTTCGGGCTGGGTTCGTACGTGTTCACTACCGACCCCGAGCAGGCGGCGCGGATCGCCGACCAGATCGAAGCAGGCATGGTCTTCGTCAACGGGGTGCTTGCCGACGGCGTTGAGCTGCCTTTCGGCGGCATTAAACGTTCGGGATTCGGCCGCGAAATGGGTTCACTTGGAATCGATGAGTTCGTCAACAAAAAGCTGATCCGCACGGTGAAGTAGGGCTGATTACTAAGGGGCGAACTCCGGTTATTCGCTCTCACCGAGCGCCGTGCGGGCGATCTCTACGATCGCCTGCACGGTATCGCTCGAATCTCCGCCACAGCGGGCGATGATGTCGGCATACGCCGTGGCTTCTTCGTCGTGGCGCCCCATGTCGGCGAGCGTCGTCGCCTGGCCTAGCAGCGCCTTGGCGACATATTCGCCCAGGATTGGACTGGCATGGTCGCGATACCGGGTGGAAAGTTCGGTGTAGGCAGAGACTGCCTGACCGAGGCTGCCGAGTTTTGCGAACGTCAGGCCGATACCGAGTAGCGCCTGCGCGACCTGTTCGCAGATATCCGGATCGTCGCTTTTACCGAACGTGTCGACCAAGTCCGTGTACACCATGATTGCCTGCTCATCGCGTCCGGTGCGGGCGTGGTAGACCGCGATCCCACGCCGTGCAATGACCTCGATCGTCGAGCGGTGCTCGAAGTCCAGCCGGTCGTTATCCCGGAAGAACAACACCGACTCGAACGCGCGCAAGGCGCGCCTGGCCGTGCCGGAACCCAGGGCCCGCAGCCCCAAATCCACGCGTTGCAACGCACTCGTGGAATGCTCGCGCAGCAGGTATTCCCACAGTTGGGAACTGACCGCACCCTGGTCAATATGCACCCGGGAAAACTCGCTGGCCACCAACCCGTCCGCAGACTGCGAGAGCAGCGCTGTGCAGCCAAGAACGGTATCGCAGGCGTACGAAAGCGCACCTCGCCAGTGGCGTTCTTTCTCGATCGGGGTCAACAGGGTGAACGCGCGCAGCTCTTCGCGTGGTAGCTGGGTGGGCACCATCCGTTCCCACAGAATGCGGGCATTCGTCAGAGTCAGCACTTCGCCGATGCCGGACCGATCCCAGTCTGCAACCAGATCCACCAGCGCCCTGGTTGTCCACGTTGCGGCCGTGTAATGGTCCGCGAGATCGTGGTACCCGGCGAGGTACTCGCCCAGACCCAGTCCCTGCTTCTTGGCGCGGGCCAGCGCCCAATCCGACCGGTTGGAGCTACCACCTGCGCGGGCCCACAGCGGCGTGGGACTGATTCCGATGGAAATCGTGAGGGCCTCGTCATCGATGACGGTGTACACGCCGGACAGGCTGGCGCTGACGAGCGGGAAGTCTGCGCCCAGTTCGGTGTCCGGCTCGTCTGCCGGCTCTGTACCGAACCTTCGCGTCCCAGTATCCACGAGCCGGGCCCCGCCGCTGGACTCCGGCAGGTCGAGAAGTGTGGAAATGAAAAGCGTCTCGGGCCGATCTTGCAGCAACGTACGCACTTTGTCGTGGCTAAGTGCCGTCGCTGGGTGATCTTGAATATTGTCAATAAATATGACGCTGCTCTCGGGCAGCAGTCGACGTGGAAGGTCGAGGATCGACCGGTCCGTGCGTGGCGCCAGTAGGGCATGCTGTGCGAGGCCAGAGTGTGAGCGGATCACCTCTGCAGCCAGCCGTGACTTCCCCGCGGCGGACGGTCCGCGCAGCACAATAAACCGGGGTCCATACCCGGCGAGTGCTCGATCGATCGCGGTGGTCAGCGTGTGCCGCTCAGGTCGGGACACCCAGCCGAAATACGGGTCGGCGGGCTCGGATATGTCGGTGCGGGCTGGCTTAGTGCCGAACCAGCCCAGGTCAGTGGTGTCCCGCACCATCCGTGGACGCAGCGCTTCGTCCAGGCAGTTGGCACGCAAATACTGCTGCAGCGTGGGGCCGTCCATGTTGAAGACGATGGGTTTCGCGCCGACGGCCTCGAGCGCCGCGGCAAAATCGGTATCAGTCTCCGGGTTAGGCAGCATCGCGATATCGAAACGCGGCCCGCGACGGCCCCGCGGCCCCGAGGTCACTATGCCGAGGATGCAGGGGGTGGGGGAGTCGGCGAGGACTACTCCGCCCGGCACTCCGTGCCGGCGTGCGCTGCGAGACAGAGACTTGCGTTCGACGGCGAGATCGCTCCAGGTGCCGTGTTTGTCGCTTCGACTGTCCACTGGGTGCAGCACGCCGACGACGTGTTCCG
>JBDTAR010000064.1:0-21236 GCA_039924545.1 Nakamurella sp.
GGGTGATCTTGAATATTGTCAATAAATATGACGCTGCTCTCGGGCAGCAGCCGGCGCGGAAGGTCAAGGATGGACCGGTCTAGGCGTGGCGCTAGCAGGGCGTGATGTGCGAGGCCCGAATGTGATCGGATCACCTCGGCAGCCAGCCGCGATTTTCCGGCAGCGGACGGCCCGCGCAGCACAATGAACCGAGGCCCATCGCCCGCGAGCGCCCGATCGATCGCCGTGGACAGCGTCTGCCGCTCCGGTCGCGACACCCAGCCAAAATACGGATCTGCCGGCTCGGAAATGTCGGTGCGGGCCGGCTGCGTGCCGAACCAGCCCAGCTCAGTGGTGTCTCGGACCGTCCGAGGGCGCAACGCCTCGTCCAGGCAGTCGGCACGCAGATACTGCTGCAGCGTCGGCCCGTCCATGTTGAAGACGATGGGCTTCGCGCCGACCGCCTCCAGCGCTGCCGCAAAGTCGGTATCCGTCGCCGGGTTGGGCAGCATCGCGATATCGAAGCGCGGCCCTCGGCGACCTCGGGGACCTGAGGTGACGATGCCGAGCAAGGATGGAGTCGGGATGTCGGAGAGGACTACTCCGCCTGGCATCCCGTGCCGCCGAGCGGCGCGAGGTAATAACTTGCGGTCGACCGCGAGATCGCTCTGGGCGCCGGATGTGTCGTCGCGGATGTCTACTGGATGCAGTATGCCGATGATGTGCTCCGGCGGGGTGAGCATCCAGGCGACGGTGGATGTTTCGGTGCCACCGACGCGGCCCGGCAAACCAACTGCGGTCACTGGGTCGATCTGCTGCTGCGGTGGGCAGGCCAGCATCGTTTCCGGCGTGGAGCGGAGCAAGGTTTTCCAGGTAGCAAGGTTGCGCTCAGAGATCTTCAGCAAGGCGAGCCCCGCCGACTCGCTTTGCCAGATCACGGTGGCGTCGAAAGAGCGCTCTGGCGACGCTCCGATCACGATTTCCGCACTGTGTCCGATGTGTAGCCCTGCGTTTTTCTTGCCATGTTGTGCCGCGCCAGACGAATCCGCCGAGGCGCTGCCGCCGCTTGCCGCAGGCAGCAGCGGCTCGATCACCTGTCGTGCCGTCAACACCCCCATGGCGCCGATCGCCCAGCCGGTGCCCTTGCTAACGCGCATCACCCGCACCTTCGCCAGCCGGCGTGGCCAGGAAACTGCAGTGTCGACGGCAAGGCCGGGCGCTGTGTCGAAACCAGCGCTGCCGACCGTCCCTCCGCCGACTTTTCTCATGTATTGAGCGTAATCGAATAGGCTCACTAACTATGACGGCCGATGCGATGTCTCTCATCGCTGAGCGGTGTGCCCTTTTGACCGAGGCCGACGGCGCAATGATCCTGCTCACCGGTGACGATGGCGGGCTCACCGTGTGGGCGGCGACCGGCGTACTTGCTGATGCCGCTGCTGGCCTGGGCCAAGCCGCGGTGGCCGGCGCGACAGACCCTTGGATCACCGCGCTACATCGCGCTGTCGGGGTCTGCCGATCAGCGGATTTCCCGGCGCCGAAGGATCCGGGCCTCGCCCGCGCATGGGTTGCGTCCGACTCGCTCATCGTCGCGCCGATTCCGGTGCGTGGTGGTGTCGGTGTCGGTGGTCACGACGGCGGCGTCATCATCTGCCTGCGGTCCGCGGGTCGGGAGGCGTTTGAGCCGGAGTCGGAGCCGGAATTGGTGGGCCTTGCCGAACAGGCATCGATCGCGCTGGAGGTCGTCGGCCGGGCGGAAAAGCGCCGACTCGCCGAGCTGATGGCGGACCGGGAACGGATCGCCCGGGACCTGCACGATCAGGTAATTCAACGGCTCTACGCGGTAGGACTGACGCTGCAGGGGCAGTTGCGCCGTATCGCCGATCCAACGGTGGCCGAACGCGTTGACCATGCGATCGGTGAAATCGACGAGGCCATCGCGGACCTACGGGCGTCGATCTTCGACCTGCGTGCTACGGCTGACTCGCGCACTAGCCTGCGTCGACGGCTCAGCGAAATTGTTGCAGGCGCTAACGGAGCTAACGGAGCTAACGGGCCTAATGGGTCCGACGGGGCCAACTCGGCAGACGGCGCCGCACGCCGCGTTGTCCTGCGCTGTCGCGGACCAATCGACACGTTGATCCTCCCCGAGCTGGCCGCAGAGGTCGAGGCCGTAGTGCGCGAGGCGGTGAGCAACGCCGTGAAACACTCCGGCGCCACGACGGTCGCGGTGACCGTGACGGCCGCAGACTCTCTGCACGTCACGGTCGCCGACAACGGCCGCGGAATACCGTCGAACGTAGAGCGCAGCGGCTTGAAAAACCTTGCGGAGCGGGCGAAGTCGTGTGGTGGGGAACTGCACGTGGATAGCGTCATACGTGGTTCTGACACCGACCCTTGTGCGGTCACGGGCACCACGCTCCGCTGGGCCGTGCCTCTGTAAGCTGCCTCTGTAAGCTACTGCTGTTCGGCGGCGAGCTTCGTAGCGAGGATCGCGGCCTGCGTACGGTGTGCCACTCCGAGTTTAGCGAGCAAATGCGATACGTAGTTCTTCACGGTCTTCTCCGCGAGAAACAGTCGCTCACCGATCTGCCTATTGGTTAACCCCTCGGCGATCAGCTGCAGCACCGCCCGTTCCTGATCGGTCAGCGTATGCATCGGACCGGTTTGCCGCGCGGCCTCGTCCTGCTCCGCCTGGATCCGTCGCATCACGGCGGCAGTCGACCTCGCGTCGAGCAAAGATCCGCCCGAGGCAACGGTTTTCACGGCTTCCACCAGATCTGACCCGCGAACCTGCTTCAACACAAAACCCGCGGCGCCGGCCATTATTGCGCCGATCAGCGCATCGTCATCGTCGAACGAGGTGAGCATCAGGCACTTGAGGTCTGGCAATTCTGAACGCAGCTCGCGGCACAACTCCACCCCGTTGCCATCCGGCAGGCGCACGTCGAGAACCGCAATATCGGGCTGCACAGCGGGCACCCGGGCGAGCGCCTCGGCGACCGAGCCGGCCTCGCCGACGATCGTCATCTCGTCTGATTCCAGCAGGTCTGCTATCCCACGCCGAACAACCTCATGGTCGTCGACCAGAAATACACGAATCATGCAGATCCCCTCCCTCGCCTCTAGTGTCCATCGCACCGCACGGACGTCGGCGATACAAGGGACCTTCGTCACCCACCCGCACACAGATACGCGACCGGTATGACGCTATTCGCTCCCGCTAGAGTCCATCACATGGAACTGGGACTTCGTGGACGAACGGCAGTGGTGTGCGCATCGACGGCAGGGTTAGGCCGTGCCACGGCCGAGGCGCTGGCGGCCGAAGGGGTCCGGGTAGTGATCTCTGGGCGGCGCGCCGACGTGGCGAGCAACATTGCGGTGTCGCTGCCTGGAGCCGAGGCGGTGCAGTGCGACATCACCGAACCTGGCGCGGCACGACGCCTGGTCGCCGAAGCCACCCAGAAACTGGGCGCCCCGTTGGATATCGCCGTCCTGAACGGACCTGGGCCGAAGCCGGGTTCTGCGGTCGATGTTTCATCGAGCGACCTGCGCGCCGCCATCGAGTCGCTGCTCGTGTTCCAGCAGGAACTTGTCGCCGAGGTATTGCCTGGGATGCGGGAACGGAGTTGGGGCAGAATCGTGGCGATCGGCTCGACCAGTGTGGTGGAACCGATTGCAGGCCTCGCGTTGTCGAGTATCGGCAGATCGGCGCTGGCCGCCTACCTGAAAACACTGGCCGGTGAGGTTGCCGCCGACGGAGTGACGGTCAATATGGTGCTGCCGGGTCGGATCGATACCGACCGCGTTCGGCAACTCGATGCTGCGGCCGCGGACAGCGATCCGGGTGCCGCGGCCCGGCAGGCCGCCTCGATACCGGCCGCCCGGTACGGAGCGGTCGAAGAGTTCGGGGCGGTCGCCGCGTTTCTGTGCGGTCAGCCGGCGTCCTATGTCACCGGCTCGACGATCCGCGTCGACGGCGGGCTGGTGCACAGGCTGTAGAGGTGCGGCATTAGCCCTGCGCACCATCGCCTTACGCCGCCGGTCCGCTGCCGAGCTTGACCGTTGCGTGATGAGCGGCGCCAGTTGGGTCCGCCCAACCGAGCGACACGGACTGGCCGGGATGGTAGCCGAGCATCAAGTTTTGTAATGATGTCCCGGCCGTGATCGGGTGCCCGCCGACCGACGTAATCTCGTCGCCGGCCTGGAGGTTCGCGGCCGCGGCTGCCCCGTTTGGAATCACGCCGCCCACCACATTGCCCTGCATCAATAGGCCGAGAGCGGCGGTCTGTCCGACATGGACAGTGTCGGTTCCGTGACCGGATTCGATAGTCGCGACGATGGCTTTGGCTGTATTAATCGGAGTCGCTTCACCCTCGAAGTCGCTCGCGGCGGTCTCTTGCCCCGCCGCTGCCGCAGTATCGATACCGATGACCTGCCCGGAAGCGGTGACCAGCGGACCGCCCGAATCGCCTGGAAGGATATCCGCGTTGATCTGAATCATTCCGGTGAGTTGTGTGGTCGTGCCGTACATGTCGTCACCCACCGACACGCTCTTGTTCAGGGCCATCACCGAGCCGCCCGCTGCTGACGGCGTACCTCCGACGCCCTCGGCATTGCCGATGCCGACGATCGGCTCGCCCACGGTGACCGCAGACGAGTCCCCCAGCGTTGCAGTGGCAAGCCCCGAGGCTCCGGTGAGTTGGACCAGCGCAATATCGGATGTCGGGCTGTAGCCGACAACCGTTGCTGTGTAGGTCTTACCGTTTCCCCGGTCGGTGGCTTTAATAGTGGTAGCGCCGTCAATCACGTGGTTGTTTGTCAACACCAGGCCGGTGGAGGTGAGCACGATTCCAGTGCCGGCGCCTGCCGCCTGCTGGTAGCCGAAAAGGTCGTCGATATCGACGACGGACTTGTCGACCTTTGCGGCGATGTCACTGATGTTCTTCGGTGCGCCGGGCGCCGAGGAGATGGTGCCTGGCTGATGGCTGCCGCCGGAGCCCTGTCCGCCGCTGGGGCTCTGTCCGCCGTTAGATCCGCCGCCGTTAGATCCGCCGCCGTTAGATCCGCCGCCAGGCAACAGTGGGATCAAGAACGGCGGGAAGTTGCTCTGTCCGTTGCCGCCAGATAGTCCGTTGCCGCCGGCGATTCCGCCACCGGCGGATCCACCCTGCCCTTGCCCCTGACTCTGCCCTGGATCCTGCGACCGCCCCTGCCCCGGTGCTGGCGGCTCGGTGGGCGGTTCCGTGATCGAGGGCGCCACGTCGGGCGCCTGAAGCTGCGCCGCAGCCGCCGAAGGCGAAGTCGCAGCCTCGAACGTGGGTGGGTTGGACGACGTCATATGTCCGATACCAAGCCCGCCTGCAGCACCGATGATCAGAGCGATGGTGGATGCCAACGGCACTGCCCATCGGCGGCCGCGATAGGCAGTAGGCGCACTTGCTGGCTGGGCTGGTGGTGTCGGCTGCGCGAATGGTCCAGGCGCGGAAGCGGGTAGGTCGGGAGGAGTTTGAAAGATTGTCATAACCGGTCACCGTCTTCGACTGGAGGTCTTGCTGTGTCGACTTCCACCGAAGTCCGCTCCAATGAGAACGACATGAGAGAGGCCTGAGGGCTACCCGCGACCTTTTGATTCCAGTCGCGACCACCACGCAGCTATACGAGTGTGCCCAGCCAAAACCCGCCGGCCGCGGCGGCAAGACCTACCGCAGCGGGTATGACGATATTCGCTGCCGCGTGCCCCATCTCGCGGCCGACGGCGAGCTCATAGGTCTGCAGCATCCAGGTAGAGAACGTCGTGTACGCACCCAAAAATCCGGTTCCAACGATCGGCGCCCACGCGCCGGGTAGCGCGGCGGAGACCACGAATCCGAGCGCCAGCGCCCCGCTCACGTTGACGACGAGCGTGCCATACGGCAGGTTCACCCCAACCCGGAGCGCCCCCGCCCATCGTGACCCGAAATGTCGTGTCACTACCCGGTCGACCAAGTACCGGGTAGCCGCGCCAAGACCACCGGCAAGGATCAGGGCACACCACGAGAGCAGCGTCATACCTACTGCGCTTCTTCCACGCGCACCATCGCCACAATTCGGGTTACCACATGTGCAGCAGCCAAGGCAGCGACGATAGATGCAGCGAGATAGGCTACCGCGAAACCGGTCTCGCCGAAGCGGATTAAGTGGAATACCTCTACTTGCAATGTGGAGAACGTCGTGAGTCCGCCGCATGCGCCGGTGCCGAGCATGAGGCGGTAGCGGCGGCCGGTACCGCGCTCTGGCACCAGGAGCAGTACAACGGCCAGTGCCGCCGCGCCGACCACATTCGCCGTGAACGTTGCCCACGGCCACGCACCGACTCGCACCGGAAACCACACTTCCAGCCCGGCTCGCGCCGCCGCGCCCATTGCGCCGCCTACGAAAACAGCGACAACGGCGCTGGTATCGAAACGGCGATCAGTCTGAGGCACGTGATTCATTATGTGCTGACCCTGGTGCAGACGTTCGCGCCGGACCCCGCACCGGCAGTAGCGCGGCCAGCCCAACGGCCAGCACCAGAAGGATGCCGATGATCCCGGCGCGGCTGGAATGGAACACTGCCACGAACACGCCGAATAGGGCCGGTGCCAAGAACGAAACCGCTCGTCCGGTCGTGGCGTACAGCCCGAACATTTCGCCTTCGTTGTCGGTGCGCGTGAGCCGCGCCAAGAATGTACGTGACGACGACTGTGCGGGGCCTACGAACAGGCACAGGGCTAGTCCAAAGATCCAGAACATGCCGGAGCCGGAAACGAACAGCAGCGTGGTGCCGGCGACCAGCGTGCCGATGAGGGATGTGACGATCACCGCTTTCGGGCCGATCCGGTCGTCGTAGCGGCCTGCCACCACCGCGCCGAGCGCAGCGACGACATTCGCAGCGACGCCGAAGATCAGCACACCTCCCGGGTCGAAACCGTAGACGGCCACGGCTAGCACGGCGCCGAAAGTGAACACGCCTGCCAAGCCGTCGCGGAACAGTGCGGAGGCGATGAGGAAAAGGACAGTGTGGCGTTCGGTGCGCCACAGCGCGGCGACATGGCGGCCCAGCTTGCGATAAGACGCGAAAAACCCCATCCGGGCCTCAGCGTCGACGGCGGGAAGCTCCGGTACGGCGAACAGTACGGGCAATGCGAAGACCGCCAGCCACACCGCTGCGAGCACGGCCACCAGGCGGATGTTGAGGCCCGCGTCCTTCGAAATGTCTAGCACACCCGCGACTGCGCTGCCCTTATCGGAGGCGATGAAACCCACGTAGCAGGCGAGTAGCAGGAAGATCCCGCCGAAATAGCCCATGGACCAGCCAAAGCCGGAGATTCGGCCGATGTTTTTGGGTGTGGAGATCTGCCGCAGCATCGCGTTGTAGGACACCCCGGCGAACTCCATCGTGATGGAGCCGACGCCCATCATCACCAGACCCCACCACAGGTATGACGTGTCGGCCTTGACGAAATACAGTGCCAGCATGGAAGCAACGGTGACGCCGGTGAACACTCCGATGGACATCTTTCGGCGCCCACCGGCATCGGCGCGCTGCCCGGTGATCGGCGCGAGCACGGCGATGAAGAACCCCGCGATGCCGAGCGCCCAGCCGAGCCACGATACTGCGGCCGGGCAGGCGCCGTCCGGACTGAGTTGATCGACGGTGCATAGCCCTTTGCCCACGGAACTTGTGATGTAGACCGAGAACACGAACGTGATGATGACTGTGTGGAACGCGGCCGACCCCCAGTCCCACAGGCCCCACGCCACGATCTGTCCGCGTCGGATACGGCTCGTGCTACCCGGCGGCTGTGGAGTGATCTGGGTCATAAGCAGGGACAATACCGTGACGAAAGTCCCTGCCTTGGCGCCCTGAGTACCCGGTAGCGTCAAGATCGTGACCAGAAGCGTCTTTGTGATAGCTGCGGAGGGCGCGTCGGTTAAATCGATCGTGGCGCTCGGCCTCGCCGACCTATTGAGCAGGCAAGTGGAGCGGGTCGGTGTGTTTCGGCCCGTCACCCCCTCGCCGGACGTCGATACAGTTGTCGACCCGGTGGTCGATCTACTGCTCGCACATCCCGCCATTGACCAGAGCCGTGCGTCCGCAATCGGTGTCACTTACACCGACGTGCACCGCGACCTGGCGGCTGCGCACGCGGAGATCGTTCGTCGCTGGGGTGAATTGTCAAGCAAGTATGACGCCATCGTCGTGCTGGGCTCCGATTTCGCCGACGTGGCCACTCCGGGTGAACTCACGTTCAATGCTCGCGTCGCCGCCGACCTGGCGTCTCCCGTGGTGCTCGTGGTCTCCGGGAAGAACCGCCCACCTGCGGACGTGCGGGCCGTAGCCGACGTGGCAATGACCGAACTCACTGCGGCGCATGCACAGACCATTGCGGTGATCGCCAACCGAGTCGATCCGGACTCCACAAGCGCTGTGCGCCAAGCGCTTTTATCGATTACGTCGGACGGCAAGACCCTCCCTATCGGGGTGATCCCCGAGGTGCCGGTGCTCGTTGCGCCGACAGTGGCGGCTCTGTTCGATGCGTGCGATGCACGTCTTTTACGCGGAAACGTTGACTGGCTTAAGCGCGAATCCATGGGTTTTGTGGTGGCGGCAATGTCGCTGCCGAACGTCCTGACCAGACTTACCCCTGGCGCAACGGTGATCGCGCCTGGCGACCGCTCCGATCTGCTGCCGGGCCTGGCACTGGCGCACCAGGCGGGCACGTACGGGCACCTGTCGGCAATCGTGCTCACCGGTGGGTATCTGCCGCCGCCGCCGATCGCCTCCCTGCTGGACGGCCTTGACCAGGACCTGCCGATCGCCATCTCCCCGCACGACACATTCGATACCGCGACACGGTTGCACGGTGTGCGCGGCCGGCTCACCGCAGACTCGGCAGTGAAAGTACAGACGGCGCTTCGAGTTTTCGCCGATTCGATCGACGCGGATGAGTTGCGCGCGGCCCTGGCAGTACCCGCTTCGAGCGTAGTAACCCCGCTCATGTTCGGCTACCGCCTGCTCGCGCGGGCGCGCGCCGCGCGCCGCCGGATAGTGCTGCCGGAGGGCGGCGACGACCGCATTCTCACCGCGGCCGCGATTCTCGGTCGACTGGGCGTCGCAGACCTCACGTTGCTCGGTTCCGAATCGGCGGTCCGCTCCCGGGCGTCGGCGCTCGGCTTGGATATTGGTACGGCGAACGTCATATCCACCTCCGACGAAAAGCTGCGCCCCGAGTTCGCCACTGAATATGCACGCTTGCGTGCCCACAAGGGCATCAGTGTCGAGGAAGCCTACGAAACAGTCGGTGACACTTCGTATTTCGGCGCGATGATGGTGCATCTTGGGTACGCCGACGGCATGGTGTCCGGCGCAGCGCACACCACCGCCGAGACGGTCCGTCCGGCATTCGAGATCATCAAAACGGCGCCGGGCACCTCTGTCGTATCTAGCGTGTTCCTGATGTGCCTGGCTGATCGAGTGCTGGTCTACGGGGATTGCGCCGTGATCCCGGACCCGACGGCGGAGCAGCTCGCGGATATCGCCATTTCCGCCGCCGCGACCGCCGCGCAGTTCGGCATCAACCCGCGCATTGCAATGCTTTCCTACTCGACGGGGGCATCCGGTACGGGCGCGGATGTTGACAAGGTCCGCGCAGCAACGGCTCTGGTCACCCAGCGCCGCCCGGACCTGATTGTCGACGGCCCGATGCAGTACGACGCGGCAGTGGACCCCACGGTGGCGGCCGCGAAGGCTCCGCACTCGCCGGTGGCCGGGCGGGCCACCGTGCTGATATTCCCGGACCTCAATACCGGCAACAACACGTACAAGGCGGTGCAGCGCAGCGCGGGAGCCGTGGCGATCGGCCCGGTGCTGCAAGGCTTGGCGAAGCCGGTCAACGACCTATCGCGCGGCGCACTAGTGGAGGACATAGTGAATACGGTGGCAATCACGGCGATTCAGGCCCAAGCATCAGGGATACTGCCATGACGGCGTACACGCTCGTCCTCAATGCGGGCTCCTCCTCCCTGAAATACCAACTCGTGGAGCCGGTTTCAGGCCATGTCGCGGCGAAGGGGCTTGTCGAGCGCATCGGCCGTTCGGCTGCGGACTACACCGAAGCTTTAGCGAAGGTTCAGGCTGACCTGCCCGACGTCACCATCACGGCCGTCGGTCATCGAGTGGTGCATGGCGGCGACAAGTTCAGCGCGCCAACGATGATCACGCCCTCTGTGCTGGGCGCGATCAAGGAGCTCATCCCGCTGGCTCCGCTGCACAATCCGGCGAACGCGGCGATCATCGACGCTGCGTTGGTCGCATTCGCCGGCCTGCCACAGGTCGCGGTGTTCGATACCGCCTTTTTCGCCGATCTGCCGAAGGTAGCTACCACCTACGCCATTGATCGAAACGTGGCGCGCGATAACGGCATTCGACGCTATGGCTTCCACGGCATCAGCCACGAATATGTGTCGAAAGAAGCCGCAAAACTACTCGGCCGCGATTATGGCGAGCTGAACCAGATCGTGCTGCACCTAGGCAACGGGGCTTCCGCCTCCGCGATTGAAGCCGGGCGGCCGATTGACACCTCTATGGGGCTCACGCCGTTGGAGGGTTTGGTGATGGGTACCCGTGGGGGCGATATCGACCCAGGCGTCCTGATCCACCTCATGCGGCACGCGCACTTAGACGCCGACGGCATCGACGATCTACTCTCCCGGCATTCCGGCATGTTCGGATTGACCGGCAGCGTCGACCTGCGCGATGTCCATGCCGCCGCCGCCGGACAAGGCCCGGACTCGGAGCAGGCGGAGTTGGCTCTCGCCATCTATGCCCGGCGACTCGCAAAGTACATCGGCGGGTACGCGGCGATTCTGGGCAGCGTCGACATCATCACCTTCACTGCGGGCGTTGGTGAGAACGACGCCGATATCCGCGAGCGAGCCTGCGCGCGGCTCGACCTATTCGGCGTCATTCTCGATTCACAACGCAACCGCCTACCCGCCGGCGGACCGCGCGTGATTTCCGCCGACGACAGCCGCGTTACCGTGGCTATGATCCCGACTAACGAGGAGCTTGCTATCGCGCGGCAGGCTGCCGCTAGCCTGGTGTCATGACGGATCAACAGGACATTCACGGCAACGACGGCCTCCATGGGGATGACCACCACCACACCCACGGCACTGTTACCCCGGCTCAGTGGGACGATCGCTATCGCGAACCGGGTCTGGTGTGGGGCGGCGCCCCGAACCGATTCGTTGCTGAGTACCTCGCTGATGTGCCAGCGGGCCGCGCCGTGGACCTTGCGTGTGGGCAGGGTCGCAATGCGATTTACCTTGCGGAGCGCGGGTGGACCGTGACGGGAGTCGACTTTTCCGAGGTTGCCGTCGACAGGGCGCGCGAACTGGCTCCGAACGTCACCTGGGTTTGCGCTGACATCGCCACGTTTGAGCCGGACCCGGTCGACCTGGCCATTCTGATTTACTCGCACCTGCCGACCGCTCAGCGACGAAATGTACTGCGACATGCGGCGGCGGCGCTACGTCCTGGTGGCCGGCTCTTCGTTGTCGGTCACAACACCCGCAATATCGCTGAAGGGGCTGGCGGCCCGCAAAACCCGGACATCCTCTACACACCGACGGATCTCATTGACGACCTCGGTAAGGTCGCGCCCGACTTGTTGGTGGAAGTCGCTGCCGAACCGCTGCGTGACGTGCTCGGCGCGGACCGACCCGCGATCGACACGGTCGTACTGGCCCGGCACCCCTAGTAGAATCGATGGCCGCCCTATTAATGCCAGGAGGCCAGCTCAGTTGGATAACCCGACACGGCAGCAACCGCGTGCTATCGACGCTGTGGTCGACCCCGCAATCGACCCCGCAATCGACCCCGCAGTCGACAGCGCTACTGCCACTGAACAACAGCATGTCGCCCTGCTGTACCGCCTGCTAGATACGCACCGCAGGCGCGTGCAGGGGAAGAAAGACGCTGCGCAGTTCGAGAACGACGGCACTCCTGCGGGGTTGTTCACGCGGGACGTCTTGCAGTTCCGTTACGCGGAGCAGCTTGCGGTGCTGGCGGCGGCGGAGGACAAGCTGTGTTTTGGGCGGCTCGATATGGCTCCAGACGGCAATTCGAACAGCGACTCGAACAGCGACTCGAACAGCGACTCGAACGGGGGCCCAGACTCCGACCCCAGTGCTGAACACACGTTCCATATCGGCCGACTCGGATTGGCAGACGACACTCCCGAACGGCGGCAGGTGCTAGTTGACTGGCGCGCGCCGTTCGCCGCGCCGTTCTACACGGCGACCGCGCTCGACTCGCGAGGGGTGTTGCGGCGCAGGCATATTCGCACCTCGTCGCGGAAGGTGATCTCCGTCTCCGACGAGTACCTGCAGGCGCCACCTGACGGCGCCGGCGCTACTACCGGCCCGATTGACGTCGCGACAATCGACCTCGGCGTGGGCGGCGACGGCGCGCTGATCGAAGCGCTCATGGCTCCGCGTACCGGCCGCATGGGCGACATCATCGAAACTATCCAGGCGGAACAGGACGCGATCATCCGTTCTGACCGCGCCGGTGTTCTCGTGGTGCAGGGTGGGCCGGGCACCGGCAAAACGGTGGTGGCGCTGCACCGTGCCGCCTACCTGCTGTACACATTCCGGCAGCGACTCGGCTCGCACGGTGTGCTGGTCGTCGGCCCGAGCCGAACGTTTCTGCAGTACATCGGGCAGGTACTGCCGTCGCTCGGCGAGACGTCGGTCGTGTTGACCACGATTGGTGGCCTGCTGCCGGGTATCGACGCGACTGTCGAGGACGCCCCCGCCGCCGCCGCGCTCAAAGGATCACTGAGTATGGCGAAGGTACTGGACCATGCCGTCCTGTACCTGCAGCGAGTCCCAGCGAGCAGGCTGCGTATTGCGTACGACCGGGGCACTATCACCGTCGAGCCGGAGATGCTTCGGCGCGCACGGGATCGAGCCTGGGCATCGCGGCGCCCGCACAACCGTGCCCGCGCCGTGTTCCAGCGTGCTGTCCTGCGAAACCTGGCCAGGCAAGTCGCCGAACGCCCCGGCGTAGCCTCGCTCGATCCGGCCGCAGTACTCCCGAACCTGGAAGAGATCATGAGCGACCTGTCTCTCGATACGACTGTGCAGGCGGCGATGGCAGGCATGTGGCCGCTCATCACCGCCGAGCAGCTGGTGCGGTTGCTCTTCGCAGACCCGGCGCGACTAGCGTTTGCGGCCCCGACGCTGTCGGCGGCTGAAAGAGCGGCGCTGCTCCGCGATATGGACTCGCCGCTGACGGTGTCGGATATTCCGCTCATCGACGAGGCAGCGGAGCTGTTGGGCGAGATCAGTCACGCTGATCGGGCCAAACAAGCGGCGCTTGCCGAAGAGCTGCAATTTGCTCGCGATACTCTCGAGGCGCTCGGTGCCGAAGACGCCGGTTTCGAAGATTCCGGGATCAGCTTTACCCTGTCAATGCTCTCGCCCGAAGATATTGCGCGCCTGCACGACACCTCGGGGCCGGTGGGTTCCACCGCGGACCGGGCGGCGGCCGACCGCGAATGGACCTATGGGCATGTGGTGGTCGACGAGGCGCAAGAGCTTTCACCGATGGCGTGGCGCGCCATCTTCCGCCGCTGCCCGCTGAAATCGATGACTGTTGTCGGAGATACTGCGCAGACCTCCGATGCGGCCGGAACGTCCAACTGGGCGCAAGCGCTGAATCCGCATGCGCGCGATCGATGGCGTTTAGCAGAGCTCACGGTCAACTACCGCACCCCGGCGGAAATTATGGCCCTGGCCGCACCGGTGCTGGCCGCGATCGACCCGCAGCTTACGGTGCCGTCGTCGGTGCGCGAATCTGGCGACAAACCTTGGGCAGTAGCGGTTTCGAGCCCGGCTGCGCTACCTGCAGCCGTCGGTGACATTGTCGCCGCCGAAGCTGCGGCCATGAAGGCTGGACAGCTCGCGGTGTTGTTCGGCGGAGACGCCCTGGGTGGGCTAGCGTTCCTGGACGCCGTTCGCCGCACGGTCCCGGACGCCACCGACGAGGCGGGCCCGGGCCGGCGCGTCGTGGTGTTACCGGTGCGGGAAGCCAAGGGTCTCGAATTCGACCGAGTGATCCTTGTCGAGCCGACCGACATTGTCGGCGACGGGGAACACGGCCTGGGTGACTTGTATGTGGCCATGACGCGCGCGACGCAGCAGCTAGGACTGATTCACGCGAACCCGCTGCCGGCGGTCATAGACCAGTCGCTGCTGCGGCCGCGGGATTAGCCGCCCCGGAGCTCATAGCGGCGCCACTGGCTGCTGCAGCGGCGCGTATCCGCACGGCGCGCACATGTATCGCAATGGCGACGCCCCCTAGGGCGACCAGCAGGATGGCCGCAAGGCCGGCCCATTTCCAGGCGCCGCGGAGATTTATCCAGGCGGTGAACGCCGCGAACACGACCGTGGCGTACAGGAGCGCCCACGCCGCGCAACCCGGAAGCATCGCGGCCGTGTAGCGGCCCCACCTCATCCGGGTGAGCCCCGCGGCAGCGTTCACTACGGTTTGGAAACCGACCGTGACGAAGGAGACCGTAATAATCGGCAGGCCCCACTTGTTCAACACGGCAATCGTCTTGATCATCTTGGGGCCATCTAAACGGCGCTGTAGCGACGTATGTCGTGCTCCGGCGCTGGCGCCGCGACCGGCCCAGTAGGTTGCCTGAGCTCGGAGCAGCACAATGCCAAATAGCACCGCGAACGTAATCGCGAACGGCCGTCCCACTAACCAGCTCGGCATTGCCCCCTCCTTACGTCGGCCCATTGATGGTATCGGTACTTGCGCGAGCTAGCGCGAGGCGCGATTCGAATAGCCGCAGTGCGACCGACCCGCCGTCCGGGTCAGATGGCGAGGGAAGTGTGCGCGATGGGCCGTTGCACATGCGCTGCCGCGCGGTCGAGGCGTCGCTGTTTCTTGTTCGCGTACATGCGCATATCGGCTTGGCGGATTGCGTCGAACAAGCTGTCGCCGGGTGAAACGGTGCACACACCGAGGCTGGCGGCCACCGAATCCGTCGTTGATCGCAGCTCGGAAAACGCTCGATGGAATGCCACGTACGTCCGGTCGCTTGGCGCTAATGCGTGTGGCACGAGGACAGAGAATTCGTCGCCGCCCATCCGCACCGCTAGATCTGCGCTGCTGCAATGCTGTCGGATTATCTCGGCGCAGCGCCGCAGGAGTTCATCGCCTGCGGGGTGGCCGTACTCGTCGTTGATGTCCTTGAGGCCGTCCACGTCGAGCGACACCACGCTGTAGGTAGCTCCCGCGTCGACGGCTTCTTGCGCTTTACCGGTTGCTTCGTCCCAGGCGAGTCGGTTGCCGAGACCAGTGAGCGGATCGGTTCGAGCGGCGGCGACGGCCTGATCTGCGGCAAAGCGCAGAGCGTCGCGCAGCATCGCGGTGCGCGCCAAGATCAGTCCGGTCTCCAGAATATTGTCAAGCAGTCGTTGGCATAGCCGGGAAAATCCGCGTGGATCGCGCGCTGTGTGGATGAATATGGCGGATCCACCAACGGGGTCTGGCACGCGAGTGGCCAGCACGGCACGCGCTTGCGGCAGGACTCGGGCTAGGAGTAGTGACGGAGACGACGCCATATCCTGCGCGCACCATAGCTGGTCACTGAGGCGCGACTCGACCTCGTCGAGTACCGTGGCCCACTCTTCGCTACTCGGGAGTGAACTGTGGGGGCTCGACCCGCCACTCACCGCATCACCTATGACGATGAGCTCACCGCTACGCGGGCGCAGCACCCCAATCTCGCAGCCGAGTGCGCGAGCGGCGACGGTGGTGATGTAGCGCAGTGTGTCGATCAGGCCGTAATCGATGGGGGCGTCCATCACCTCGCGGACGGCCGTCAGCACCTCGAGCTCGTCGGCGAGCCGCTTGGACGGTCCGACATCGTTGATCTCGGCGTCAACCCGGGTTGCTAAGCGCAGTAATGACACGTCGTCGACGCGGGCCAGTGACCCGTCGGGGCTGCCTAAAACTACGGCGACGTCCGGCGATACCCGGACCACGGCGCTGCTGGAAGCGTAATACGGGCCGAGCACTCTGTCGGGTTCGGCGGACTCTGCGCGGTCAACCGCGCCGACTTGCTCCGGTACCCGAATCGCTAGTGCGTCGTCGGCCTCTTCGATGTTGATGATGCCGGCCCAGCCCTGCCCCCGGCCGAGCCCGCCGACATGGGCCCAACTGGCAGCCGCGATGCGTCGGAAGACGAGGGCGTCGACCACGCCAAGTGCGGCAGCGGCGTCTGCTGCCGTTGCCGCTGCGCTGTGCGTGAGGGATGCCATACACGCATGTATCGGCAGTGGGGAGCGAGACTTAAGGGTTTCCAAAAAGAATTTTCGGTTCGGGGCTTGAGTAGCAGTGAGGCACCGACGAGTGAGGCACCGACGAGTTAGGCACCGACGAGTAGCACGCCGCCGTAGGCAACTGCGGCAATCATGATCCAGGATACGAGACCGAGCGCAAGCGCCCGCCCACCGGTGGTGAAGAGTGTCTTCAAGTGCACGGACGAGCCCAGTCCGAATAGTGCGGCTGCTAGCAGGACGCCCTCTAGCGTCTGTGTCACGTTCAGTACGCCGACCGGCAGGATGCCTGTGGACCGCACCGCGATCATCGCCAGGAATCCGATCACGAACAGCGGCAAAATGGGGGGCCTTTTCTCGCCCATGTTCGCTGAATTCACTGAAGCTATGGCCGACTTGCTGCTCCGGCGGCGCCATAGGCTCATTCCGGCGACTATCGGCGCTAACAACACCACGCGAGTGAGCTTCACGATCACTGCCGGTGCGAGTGCCGCCGGCCCCACCACTGAGGCGGTCGCCACTACTTGGGCGACGTCATGTACTGATGCGCCGGTCCACGTGCCGAAGGCGGTGTCGGAGAGCCCTAGCGGGTGCTGCAGCAGCGGCAGGACAACGATCGCCAACGATCCGCACATGGTGACTAGGGCGATCGCCGTGATCACATCTTCTTCTTTTTCGTGGATGACGCCGTCCATGGCGGCAACGGCGGATGCGCCGCAGATGGAAAAGCCGGTGGCGATGAGGAGACGCGCGCCCGGCGATACGCCCATCGCGCGCCCGATCAGTTGAGTGCCGAAAAAGGTGATGGTGACGACAGCGGCGACGACGGCCAGTCCCTTGCCGCCGAGCTGCAGGACATTGCCGACGGCAAGCTTGAGCCCGAGCAGCACGATCCCGGCGCGCAGCAGCTTCTTCGCCGCAAACTTCAGGCCGGGTTTGAGGATCGTGAAATCTACGCCCAGGTTCCCGAGGATTGCGCCGAGTATGACGGCGATTGTGAGCGGGCTTAGCGCTGGCAGGAACCGGTTGATGGTGAACGCGACTCCGACGGCCAGCGCTGCGACCGCCAATCCCGGAGCCTTCGGCAGCAGCCAGGTTGCGATGCGAATGGCACGAGTGCCGTGTTCGAGTGTTTTGTGGCTAATCGTCTTCACGTGTTTCAGTGTCGCAAGCCGAAGCGGCATCCGGTACCCGCCGGCTACCTGGCACCGGCATAGGATTTGGCTATGGCCCGCATCAGTGCGCAGATTGGTAAATATGCCGACGTCGATTCGCTGGCGCTACTCACCTCCGTCGCCGCGCTAGGCAGCATTGGTAAGGCGGCCCGCGAACATGGGATTAGTCAGCCATCTGCGTCGGCCCGCATTGATGCGCTGGAGCGGCGCCTGGGCCTCACCGTCGTGTCACGGCAACCCACCGGGTCCTCGCTGACCACCGCCGGTCAGCTCGTTGTCGGTTGGGCCGCGCCGATACTCCTTGCTGTGGAAGAATTCTCGCGCGGCACTGCGGCACTCCGCAGCACTCGGTCCGCCGAGTTCACTGTCGCGGCATCCCTCTCCATTGCCGAATACTTGCTGCCGGAATGGCTGATGAAGCTGCACGCCGCCGAGCCCACTATCGCAGTGAACCTGCGCGTTGCGAATTCGACGGAGGTGATCGCCGCGGTCAAACGTGGCGACGTTCCGCTGGGCTTCGTCGAGGGGCCGACGGTTCCGAGCGTGCTCAGTGGGACGGTGGTCGCCACGGATCGGCTTGTCGTTGTGGTCGGAACTTCCCATCCGTGGGCGGCCCGCCGACACCCGCTATCTATGACGGAGTTCTGTGCGACACCGCTGCTGCTGCGTGAGCCCGGTTCCGGCACCCGGCAGTACTTGGAGAGGGCCGTAGCGAGGGCCGGAGGCGACACTCAAACAGCTTCCGCCCACCTAGCCGCGCCCGCGCTGCAGCTGTCCACCACCACTGCCATCCGTACAGCCGCAGTGGCAGGCGCCGCCCCCGCTGTGCTCTCCGAACTGACCGTGCGCGCCGATATCGCAGCTGGCCGCCTCATCCCAGTCGAAGTAGTGGGGCTATTGCTGAGCCGCAAGCTCCGCGCAGTCTGGTTGCGCGGAAGCAGGCCGAGTGGCGCTGCGGCCGCACTGGTGGAGCTGGCCCGCGCAGCCGGGCTAGCCCGGCCAGCCCCTACCCGACAGCCACCTGCCGGATGATCTCTACCGCATCCCACACTTCGGTGAACGAGGCGGGCAGTGGGGAGAGCCCAAGCCGGATGCCGTCGGGAGTGCGGAAGTCCGGGATTACGCCGCGCGCGATGATTTCCGCGGTGAGTTCGCGGGCATCGGCCCGCCGGATCGTTACGTGCGCGCCGCGCCGCGCCGGATCGCGGGGGCTGCCCAGTTCGAAGCCCAGCGGCGCGAGGACAGCGTCATACATAGTTAAAACCATCTCGGTGAGCGCTACGGATTTTGCCCGCACCGCGTCGATGCCAGCCTCGCCGATCAGTCTGACACCTTCCCGGACGGCCAGGATGCCGGGGATGGTGGGCGTGCCGGACATCATGGACCGAATGCCTCCGGCGGGAATGTAGTTCTGCTCCATCTCGAACGGGTCGCGCCTACCCAGCCAACCCCACAGCGGTTGCCGGAGTTGGCCGAGGTGCCGTGCTGCGGCATAGATGAAGGCGGGTGCGCCGGGACCGCCGCCGATGAACTTGTAGGTGCAGCCCACGGCGAAATCAACATCCCACGCGTCGAGCTGGATCGGGATGGCTCCGACGGAATGGCACAGGTCCCACACCACGAGGGCGCCCGCCTCATGCGCTCGCGCCGTAATCGCGGCAACGTCCGCGATGTAACCCGAGTGGTACGCGACGTGCGAGGCCGTCACTACTGCGACATCGTCAGCTATTGACTCGACGAAATCGCCTGCTACCCAACGAATTTCGTAGTTGAACTCGCGCGCGATCGATTCCACCACAAACCGGTCGGTGGGGAAGTTGTCGCGGTCGATCAGGATGACGCGGCGGTCGGGACGCAGCGCCAGGGCGGCGCGCATCGCCTTGTAGAGGTTGATGGTGGTGGAGTCGGCGATGATTGTTTGTCCGCCGGCTGCCCCCAGCATGGCTGCGCCGAGTTCGTTTCCCACTGTTTCCGGCAGATCCATCCAACCCCCGCTGGGACCGGCAGCCCACGACCGGATCAACCGCTGCCCCCACTGGTGATCGACCAGATCCAGCCACGCGTCGCGAACAGCCCTGATCGGTCGTCCCAGCGAGTTACCGTCCAAATAGGCCACTACGTCATCGCCGTGCGGTAGGAATCGGTCGCGGAAGGCGGCGAGCGGATCGGCGGCGTCCGCGGCCTCAGCGGCGGATCGATCGAAATATGTTGCAGCAACCATGTGAGGGACATTACCGCCGCGATGTGGCCGCGACCCGTCTGCCTCGCTCGCCCCGCCAGATCACCCCGACCAGCACCAGCGTGCCGACCACCAATGCCACCGACGATGCGGCGAGCGCCCATGACGCCCCGATCACTCCGGCCATCAGTCCCACCGTGAAACCGGACCCAATCCGCAGGCCGCTCGCTGACATTCCGTACACGCCGATCACCTGGCCGCGCTCTTCCGGCGGCGCTAAGAGCTGCACCACGGTCTGCGAGATCGACATCGCCGCCAAGTTCGCGACGCCGCCGATAAACAACATCGCGACCGCCACCACGTAATTATTGGTGAGCGCGAACACTGCTGTCGACAACCCGAAGAACAATGTCGCCAGCACGGCGGATGGCACCGTAGGGCGCAAGAACCGGAAGAGTTCAAGGAGCAGCCCGCCGACGACCCCGCCGGCTCCAGTCGCGAAAAGCAGCACGCCGTAGGTGATCCCGGCGGACCCGGCGCCGAGTTTGTCGGCGAAGATCGGCATCACCGACTGCATGGCGGCGCCGATGAAGAACGATCCGAGCCCGCCCAGCACGATCATCGCCATCAGCGTCGGATTGCTCGTGGTGCGGCGTATTACGGCGCCAGCCGCGCGCATCGTCATACGAGTTTTTGGGGCGAGATCAACGCGGGTATGCCCGGTGTATTTGGTGAATAGTAGGAAGATCGTCAGCGGCAGGTAGATCCCGATATTTGCGTACATGCCGCCCGTTGAACCGAGGCTCAGCAGCAGCGCAGAGCCGACCACCGGCCCGAACAGGATGCCCAGCGAGCGGAACGTGGCGTTGAGCCGCACCGCGGATTCCAACTCGCCTCGCCCGACAAAATCCTGCAACATCAGCTGTTCTGCTGGCGTCCACAGCGCGCCGGCCATGCCGTGCACCACCAGCAGCACGCAGGCAAGGGGGATCGTCAAGACTCCGGTCGCGAATGCAAGAGCCCAGCCGAGTGACACTGCCATAAACATGATCTGGGCACCCTGGATCACCCGGCGACAGTCGTACCGATCGGCCAAAGCGCCCGCGTACACGGATCCCAGCAAGAACGGCGTCCAGTGGCTGACCACCTCGAATGCGACCAGCGCGGGGGAATGAAAGGCCTCCCACAGCACCCAGTACGTGATGACGTGTTCGATATTGTCGGCCATCATCGACAGCATTCCGCCGACCAAGTAGATGGAGCAGTCGCGGCTGCGCATGGCAACGAAGCGGGCTGGTCGGCTGGGGGAAGGCACGGTAGAGGGTAACGCACAACCGCCCGCTCGCATTTCTGCGCGCGCCCCCCGCCTCCCACGCGCGCCCCCGCCTCCCGCGCATCCCCCGCCTCCCGCGCCACTCGCCTTCCGCGCCCCGCTCGCACGAATAGCACACTCGTCGCGGTCTCCTAATTGGCGACCTGGTCAGATGCGTCGGCGAGCAGCGCCGAGAGTGATATTC
>JBDTAR010000065.1:0-11381 GCA_039924545.1 Nakamurella sp.
TTCACCCGAACGCCAGCCCACATTCAGACGAAACCGCTTAAGCTGCGGCACAAGTGGCCGATGGATCAAGTAGTTCCACCCCACTGCGGCCACACGCACGGACGCGACCGGCCACCAGAGACAAGGATTCGTCGGCATGAGCATAGGCATGCGAGCCCGGTACCTGAACGAACGCGTCTTGACCGCGACCCCGGGCCAGCGCGTCGTCATGCTGTACGACCGCCTCGCTCTCGACCTCGTGCGCGCCGGGGACATCTACGCGACCGACCCCACTGACACGTTCTCCGCGGGCCAGGCCATCGATCACGCAATGGCGATCGTCGCGGAACTGGCCGGCTCCCTGCGCGCCACCCCCAATTCGCCCGCCGACAACCTTGCTTCCATCTACTCCTACCTGATCCGTGAGCTCACCGCCGTCCGCGGCGGACAGTCATCCCGGCTCGCTGGCACGGCGAAGATCGTGGGCTCGCTGCGCGAGGCATGGACGACTGCCATCGCTCAGACCGCCTCGACTCCGACGACCGCCGGCGCCTGGGTAGGCTAGCCGCCATGCCCACCAGGTCGCGCAGTTCCGCCTCCTGGGAGCGCGTATTGGCCGCCATGGAGGCGGATGCCGCACGCGCGGCTGCACTGCTCGTCTCCGACGACGCAGCCGCAGTCGCCGGTATCGAGTACGACGGCCAAGACGCCGCTCCCACGCTTTCGCTATCCACCGACGAACCGCCAAGCGTTCCCGCGACGTGGCGGCTGCCGGTTTCGGTGGGAGCTGTCGGCGCTATGGCTGGAAGGTCTGGCCTCACCGGCGGGGCCGCTGCTCGAGCCGTCGCCGGATACGCCGCCGCGGCTGCAGCAGCAGCGCCAGCTCGTGCACCAGCGCCCGTCGCAGCTACCCCCGAGCCAGCCGAGCCATTCGAACTCCCCGACCTCACCGAGCTCGCAGATATGCCGGAGCTTTCTCCGGAACAACGGGAACGATTCGAGGCGCTTCACGCCCGCATCACCGAGCTGCAGACGGAGCTTGCCGCCGCCATGGCGGAAGCCGAAACCGTGCTAGCACGCCCGATCCCGCGCCGCATCGAAGTCGAGCCTCGCCCCGAGCTCGTCGATCGCCGCCTCTAAATCCCAGCTGGGCCTTCCCTGGACCCGGAGCCGCGTACGAGTTCCGCCTGACCCCCTGCACGCTAACTCACGCTGTCTCGCACTTCACATGCACATTAGTCACTTCACATGCACTTTAGTCACTTCACATGCGCTGCAGCACATGTGAAGTCCATACGGCATGTGTGAAGTGCGGCTGGGCGGTGCCGGAACCCGTGAAGTCGGTCTGGGCGGTTCCGGTTCCGGCCCGGAAAACGCGAAGCGCAGCGACGAACATGTAGCGCAACACGCCGAATTCAACCTGACACGCCGGGCGCCAAAGAAATAACTGACTCAAACCCTTAACTCGCACAGTAGCCGTCCGATGACTATCTGTGAGCAAGGACGCTCCCTTCTAGCCGATGGATCGGCGGGTTCCAAGGGAGAAATGTCGAAGTGTTCAACGACATCACGTCCGTGACGCTGAATACCGCAATAGCGGGCCTGGCCGAGCGCCAGCAGGTCACCACCAACAACATTGCCAACCTCGAGACACCCGGGTTCCACGCCCGCACGGTGACGTTCGAGGAAAACCTCACCGACGCCGTCAACGGGCAACACCCGGCCCAGGCGCGCATCCAGAACCAGGAAACTGGCGATCTGCCCGGGCAAAACGGGAACAACGTCAATTTGGAGACCGAGATCGTGACGGCCACCAAGACCGGACTGCAACAGCAGTTGATCACCAACACGATTACGTCCCGCTTCGGCTGGATGTCCGCAGTGCTCAGAGGCTAGGGGCTCACTCACCATGTATGACGCCATCAATACTTCCGCTACGGGACTCACTACCTACCGGGCATGGATCGACGTAATCGCCGACAACATCGCCAACGTCAACACTGTGAAACCCATGAACCAGACCGCGTTCCAGGCCAGCTACGCCGAAGCCCGCGAAATCGGCGCCGGCCCAGATGGGGTAGGCCGAGGTGTGAACATCGTCGCCCTGGGAAAGGGTGACCCACAGGGCGACGTCACGTTCTCGCCCAGCGATCCTAATGCCAACCAGGAGGGATACGTGCGCCGACCGGATATCAATCTGGCACAGCAGATGGGCGACTTAATCCTTGCGCAGCGCGCCTTCCAGGCCAACGCCAACGCCGTCGATCGCTCCAAGGCCATGTATCAAGCCGCCATCCAAATCGGAAAGGGCATGTGACCGTGTCACTACCTATTGCACCCATTGGTTCCATTTCGCCTCTCGCCGGTTTAGGAGGAGTCGCCCCTACCGCGAATGACGCTGCCCTCGGCGGCGCGAACGGCGTCATACCTATGGGTCAAACAGCAGGCGGCGCCAATTTCGCCAGTGCATTGGCCAATGGCATCGACGCCGTGCAGGCCTCACAAACGGACGCGAACCAGCTCGCCGCTCAAGCCGCGACTGGCCAACTCGTCGATCCTGCACAGCTGACCATCGCCACCACAAAAGCTCAGCTGATGACACAGATGGCAACGACGATCCAGACGAAGGCCGTTACCGCCTTCAACGCGATCATGTCCATGCAGGCGTAAGGACTAAACGCACATGAAAACGCAAGCCACCGACTGGGTAAAGAAGGTGTGGGGCGACTTCAAATCGTTCACCCCCGGCCAAAAAGCCATCACCATCTTCGCCATAGTCGGGCTGATCGTGGGCGGGATTCTGTTCGCCTCGTGGAAGTCCCAGCCGACCTACGCTCCGCTGTATTCGAACCTGTCGACGCAGGACGCGGCGGCCGTTGTGCAGCAACTGTCCGACAATGGCACCCCCTACAAACTTGCTTCAGGTGGCTCGCAAATCCTGGTGCCGTCCAGTGTCGTCTACGACACCCGCCTGAAAATGTCATCGGCCGGCCTGCCCAGCGCCTCGTCCGGAGGCTATGCGCTCTTGGACAAGGAAGGCATTACCACCTCGGATTTCAAGCAGCAGGTCGACTTCCAACGCGCCATTGAGGGCGAGCTCGCGAAGACGATCGAAGCGATGGACGGTGTGCAAAGCGCTGCGGTTCACCTGGCTATTCCCAAGCAGGACGTGTTCAACGACGGTTCAAAGAAACCGACCGCCGCCGTCATGATCACTACCAAACCAGGTGTGACGCTGACTCAGTCGCAGGTTCAGTCGGTCGTGTATTTGGTGTCCTCCGGTGTGCCGGAGTTGACTGCGGACAACGTGACTGTGGCTGATTCGGCTGGCCATGTCTTGGCCGCTCCGGGCGACGATTTAACCGGTATCGGCGGCGCGGATACTCGCACGCAAATGACGCAGGATTACAACACCCGTGTCGCCGCAGCGTTGCAAAGCATGCTGGACACGTCGCTTGGCGCCGGGCATGCGGTAGTGACTGTGAACGCGGATCTCGACTTCGATAAGACCTCCACCACCACGCAGGAATACAACCACGACCCGAAAAACCCGGCGTTGTGGACCCAGGAGCAGACCGAGAAGTACACCGGCACCGGCGGCACCGGCGGCACCTTAGGTACCGGGCAACCGGCCGTGACTCCCGGTGCGACCACCGATGGCGGCGCGTACGACAAGTCGAACAAGACTGTCACCAATGCTCTGGGAACCGTCACGAAATCGGTTCAGAACACACCGGGGGCAGTGAAAAACCTCGCGGTGGCAGTACTTCTCGACAAGAACGCACCAAATCTGAACCAGGCCGCTATCCAGTCTTTAGTCACCTCCGCGGTCGGCCTCAACACCGCACGCGGCGACACCCTCGCTATTCAGGCGATGGCATTCGACACATCGGCCGCCACTGCCGACGCCGCGGCACAGGCAAAAGCCGATGCAGCCACAGCAGCGCAAGCCAAGTCAGCGCAGTTGGACAGCTGGATCAAACAGGGCACGATCGCCGGCCTGATCCTCCTGGTGTTCCTCGGTACGATCATCGCTTCGAAGCGGCGCAAGAAGGCAAATCAGCCGGCCGAAACCGAGCTCGATGATCTTGAGTTGATGACGCACGGACTGCCAGAAGACGCCCTTCTCTCCATGCCGGAACAGCGCCGTGCCCCAGAACCAGCACCGATCATCGTCGGCGACGGCGGCGCGGGGCGACGCGCGCTTATCACGCTTGCCGAAGAGCAGCCTGACGAGGTTGCACGGGTGTTGTCCAGCTGGCTGGGCAGCCCGGAACCCGCACGTGAAGGAGCAAAACGATGACAGTGACCGAACTTCCGGTGGCATTCACGCCGGATATCAGCGCCTCGCCCGAAGCTCCAGTAGCCTTCGCCAACGGTGCATCCGACACGAACGGCGCCGCTTCGCTCATCGCACTACCTTCGATCCCGACGCCACCGGCGCCGAATCTGCTGGCGGGCATGTCCAACCGCCGCAAGGCCGCCATCCTCGTCATGCAGCTTGGCAAGGAGGAAGGCTCCCGCGTATTAGCGCGACTGTCCGACGTTGAGCTGGAGGAGCTGTCGGCTGAGATCGCCCGCATCGGAACGGTCACCGGCGAGGTCGCCAACGCAGTGCTTGCCGATTTCGGCAACAAGGTTGCCACTGGCCTGTCCGATACTCGCGGCGGGCTGGACCTGGCGCGCGAACTCTTGATCGCGACCGTCGGCGACGAACGCACCGAAGAGATCATGGACAAGCTCAACGAAGCGTTCGTGGAGGTGCCCTTTGCCTTTATGCAAAACCTCGATGCGCGGCAGCTGACATCGTTCCTGTCCGATGAGCATCCACAAACGATTGCGCTGGTGCTGGCACACTTACACGCTGGCCTCGCCTCCGCTGTATTGGCTGGCCTCATGCCCGATCTGCAGGCAAATGTCGCTCATCGAATCGCCATCATGGACCGTACCTCCCCCGACCTGATCCGGCGCATCGAATCCGTGTTGGAGCGCCGCCTTTCGTCGCTAGGTGTTGCCGGGGATCTGTCCGCAGTTGGCGGATTGCAGCCACTGGTCGACATCATCAACCGCGCCGATCGCGGCACCGAGAAAATGCTCTTGGAGGGATTGGACAAACTCGATCCAGAACTCGCCGAGCAGATCCGAGCGAAGATGTTCATGTTCGAGGACGTGGTGAGCCTGGACGATCGCGCCATCCAGTTGGTGCTGCGCCAGGTGCAGGTCTCCGACGTGGCGGCAGCCTTGAAGGGTGTCTCCGAACGGGTGCGCGGCAAGATCATGAACAATATGTCGGAGCGCGCGGCCCTGGATTTGGCCGAAGAGATCGATGTGTTGGGCCCGGTTCGTCTGCATGTGGTCGAAGAAGCTCAGGCTGCCGTGGTTCGCGTCATCCGCGAGCTGGAAGAAAGCGGCCAGATCATCGTGGGACGAGGTGGCGAAGAAGATGCGTTTGTCGCCTAACACCACAATCCTGTCGGGCTCCTCTTGTGCGGAATCCAATACCGCGGAATCCAATACCGCAGAATCCAATACCGCGGAATCCAATACTGCGGCATCCGGCACTGCGGCATCCGGCACAGCGGCATCCGGCACAGCGGCATCCGATTCAGCGGCATCCGATTCAGCGTCTTCTGGGTCAGCCGCATCCGCTACCGCAGCATCCGACACCTCAGCGCGCGTGATAATTAGCGCCTGGAAACCAGTTTCGCTTGCCGCCGGCATGCCCCGGCAGACCGCCTTCGCGCTGCCACACTTCGAGAAGGACACGAAGGCGGCCGCACCGTCGCTTCGCACGTTCGCTATTTCTCGCACCATCGGCATTCCCGAGGATCTGTTCGCCGCCGAAAGCGCCGCCGCTCGCGCTGCTGGCTACGCCTCCGGATACGCGATCGGAATCGAAGACGCACGCGCCGCCACTCGGGATCTGCTTGCCGCCGAGGCTGCCGCCGCCGAGGCCGCCGCCACCGCCCGCGACAGCGCCACCCAACAGGCGTTCGAAGCGTTGTTCGACGCTGCCGCTGAGCTTGAGGGCCTTGCAGTGCAGTCCACCACCGACATAGAGGAAGAGATTGTCTCTGCCGCGTGGGCTATCGCGACCTCAATTATCGGACAGGTTATCGCCGACGACAACACTCGCAGCCAGGCTGCGATCACCCGGGCGCTTTCGCTGGCCCCGTCGGACGAAGAGGTAACGGTCGAAGTGTCGCCAGCAGACTTCGCGGTGCTCGCTGCCGCAGATTCCGACGAGTCGCATGGTGCCGGCCATTTAGGCGACGCTGCGCCTCAAACCACAGATATGACGCGGATCCGCCGGAACCGCGGTCGACGCACCATCACCATCATCGCCGATGAGTCGCTCGCTCCGGGCGACGCCGTGGCCACTTGCGGCGCTACTACCATTGATGCACGCCTATCGACCGCGATCGAACGGGTGAGGCAGGTGCTGGCACGGTGACCTCTTTTGCTGACACATCATCACCTGCGCCGCGAACCCTTCTGAACATCGCGCCTGCTGTCGTACCGGGATTCGGCAGCGCGGCATCCGGTCTGCGCATTGCGCGCTCGATCCGGGCCGCCACCACGGCCGCCCGCCCCGAGGTGTCCGGCACTGTCACCGAAGTTCGCGGCTTATCGATCACGGTGCGGGGCCTTTCCGCCCGAGTAGGTGACGTCATCCGTATCGGCTCCGAACATCCGGTACCGGCGGAAGTTGTTGCTGTGCAGGCACAGTCAGTCATCTGCCTACCGCTCGGCCAGGTCAACGGAATCGGCTCCGGCGACCGCGCAGTGTCCGCCGGCGGCCCCATGACCGTCGCGGTCGGCGAGCAACTACTGGGCAGGGTGCTGGACGGATTGGGCCGCCCGATGGACGGCTCAGCGTTGCCAATAGGCCTGGAGCGAGTCGGCATCGACAACAATCCGCCAGACGCGCTGACGCGCGGTCGCGTGAACACTCCCCTGTCGCTCGGCGTGCGCGCCATCGACACGTTAACCCCGATCGGCCGCGGCCAGCGAATGGGCATCTTCGCGGGCTCCGGCGTAGGTAAGTCATCGCTACTGTCGATGATCACGCGTGGAACCGACGCCGACATCACGGTTCTCGCCCTCGTCGGCGAACGTGGCCGCGAGGTTCGTGAGTTCCTGGAAGACGACCTGGGGCCCGAGGGACTACGCCGTTCCGTCGTGGTGGTCGCGACCTCGGATCAGCCACCGATGGTGCGCCTGCGAGCGGCATTCGTGGCGACCCGGATCGCGGAGTATTTCCGGGAGACCGGCAAGAACGTACTGCTCTTGATGGATTCCGTCACGCGCGTGGCCACCGCACAGCGCGAGATCGGCCTATCGGCAGGCGAACCGCCCACCACACGTGGCTACCCACCAAGCGTTTTCGCCCTACTGCCGCGTCTTTTGGAGCGGGCAGGATCGTCCGCGGTCGGCTCCGTCACCGGCTTGTATACCGTGCTGGTGGAGGGCGGCGACCACGATGAGCCCGTCGCCGACGCGGCCCGTTCTATCTTGGACGGGCACATCGTATTGGACCGAAAACTAGCTAACAGTGGGCACTTTCCTTCGATCGACGTACTCGCGTCAGTGTCGCGTGTGTCCACGGCCGTCACGACCACCGAGCAGCGCGAGCAAGCGACAGCACTACGGAGTCTCTTAGATGCACATGCAGACGTCAAGGACCTGGTCGAAATCGGCGCGTACGTCTCGGGTACCAATGCGCGGGCCGACAAGGCGTTGGCCCAGTGGCCCGCTATCGAACAGTTCCTCCGTCAGCCCAAGGACAGCATCGTGCCTGCCGATCAAGCGTGGGACGAACTGAATCAGTTGACCGGCGGTGGCGACGACCCCGACGACGGCCACCCCAATGGGGGTGCTTCCAACGACAGCCAGCCCAGCAACAATGCACACGGCGCAACGCGTTCCGCACCGTCAGTAACGATGGTAGGTGCTCGATGACACCCAAGTGGATTACCGGCCTGGTCCGCGCTCGGCAGGTCGCGGAGGACAACGCCAAGCAGAATCTCGCGACCGCCGAACGGCTCGCCTCACGCGCCCATGTCCGGGTTCGTTACAACGCCGATCGACTCGATTCGTTGAGATACGCCGGCGCAGAGGCGAATGCCGTAACATTCGTGGCCTCTGCCGTCGCGCTGCAGGCCGCCGCCGCCACCCACGCCGCCGCGTGTCAGGCAGCTGAACGCGCCGACAACGATGCACTACACCGACGTGAGGGCCTGACCGACGCGGCAGTATCGCGGCGTAGCGCCGAAGAGCTCGCCGCCCGCGCCCGCGCCGCAGAAAAGGCGCGCGAGGCGCTTCTGGCACAGAAGGCGACCGACGAAATCGCGGCATCCGTATTCCGCCGCAACCATGAAACACACGGTGTCGCAGACACTCCCGTCAATCAGGCAACCGTCCATGGCGGCAGCGGCAGCGGCACTGGCAGTAGCAGTAGCAGTAGCAGTACAGACATGCAGGCTAGCGACGACGCCTCCAAACCTGACGAGGTACAGCTATGAGCCCGGTCGCCGCACCCGAAGCAATTTCCGCGATTGCCAGTCGAATCGCGTCGATTCAATCTCAGATTCAGTCGCTCTCACCAACCTCGCCTAGCGCGAGCTCGGTATCTTCAGCCCAGGCGACATCTGCTGGCACATCGGCAGACTCATCTACTGCATTCGCTACCGCACTATCGAACGCAACGGATCCCAGCACGGGTACGACAGGGTCGACGCTCCCAGGATCATCGATAGCCGCAGCGTCAGGTGTGGGGTCGACAAGTGTGGCGGCGAGTCCGGGCAGCGGTGCGATGAACGGTGACGACGTGGTCGCAACAGCCAAGAAGTACCTCGGCGTTCCGTATGTGTGGGGCGGCACCACCCCTTCGGGATTGGATTGCTCCGGGTTGGTGCAGTTGACGTTCAAGGACCTGGGCGTCGATCTGCCGCGCGTATCACGGGACCAGGCGAAAGCGGGCAACGCTGTCGCGTCCATGTCCGAGGCGAAGCCGGGCGATCTGATCGCATTCGGATCCCCCGTAGACCACATTGCCATTTACGTGGGTAACAACCAGATCCTGGAGGCGCCACAGCCAGGCCAGAATGTGCACATCACCGAAATCCACCGCACGCCGGTCGCCATCCGCCGGATCGTGCCTGGCGGAGACGGGTCAGGGCTTGCGAGCGCGCAAGCGGGTACCACCAACGGCGGGTTCGCTGCGACCCAGTCGATCGGTGGCGGCAACGCCGCTGGGACAGCACCCTCGTTCGGTGTGCCTCCGAGCCTAATGCTGAAGTTCGATGCCGCGCAGTTGGCTGCGGTGCCAAGGGCGGTTCCGCTTGCATCGCTGGGCATGTCGGCTGGAACCAGCAGCACTTCGGTCGCGCAAGCAGCATCCGCAATCGCCAATGCTCTTACGAGCGGAAGCACCGGCGGCAATGACGGCTTCGCTGGCATTGCCGGCCTCGGCGGCGCCACCGGTGGCCTATCGACCGATCAGCTCACCGCCGGCGGGCTTTCGGACGCGGTCGCCGCATTCGCCGGTGATTTCGCAGCCGCCGAGAAGAAGTTCAATCTGCCGACCGGAGTTCTTGCAGCAGTGGCACAGGCTGAATCAGGCGGGCGCGCCGATGCAGTTTCACCCGCCGGCGCGCAGGGCCTGATGCAGTTGATGCCGGGTACCGCCAAGAGTCTCGGCGTCGCGAATCCGTTCGACCCACAACAGGCGATTAGCGGTGCGGCCCAGTATCTGTCGAACAGTTTAACCACGTTCGACGGATCGCTCACCAAGGCACTGGCCGCGTACAACGCCGGGCCCGGTGCAGTGCGCAAATATGACGGCGTTCCACCGTATGCCGAAACACAGAACTATGTCCGAAAAATAACCGACATGTTAGCGAGGCTCTCATGACGCAAGCACTGATGGATCTTGGTCCTCGAGTTGATACGAAACCAGCCGGGGTACAAGGAAAGTCGGGTGGTGCAGGCGGATCTGGTAGCGATACCGATTCCGCAGCGGCGTTTGCCGACGCAGTTGACCAGGCCGTAGGCGAAGCGTCCACGTCGTCAGGTTCCGTGAGCCGCAGAGATTCTGGCCGTGAAAACCGCGGCGATACGCATGACGACAAGCCGGCTGGACGCGATAAGGCCGACAAGAAGAACGGTGACCCAGACCGCGACGCGGCAGCTGCAGCCATCTGGGCATTAGCCCCGCAGAGCCTCCCCGGCGCACAGATGCTGTCGAAGGGTGTCGCCCGTGGGGCTACCGCCGAAACGAGTGCGGTGAAAGCCGTTGGCGCAGAATCAATCTTAGTTGGCAAGCCCGCGGGCACGGCAACCAAGGATGTCACAGCAAACAGCGCCACCAAGGCAAGCGAACACACCCCCTTCGCTGCGGATCTAGCGGCGGCGAACACGGCAGTGGCAAAGGGCACTGATGGTGGGCGGTCCGCCGACACCACAGCGGCCCTGGCCGCCAGAGCGAATGCGAAGCCGGGCGCGCTTGGCACCGCTGCGGCGGCGGATGCGAAGGCCGGCGCGCCGGGCGCTACCGACAAGGTCTCCACGACGGCGTCCGGATCCGATACTGCCGACGCGAAGGGTGCGCGCGGGGCGCAAGCAACCAACGCACCCACATCAGCTACTGCTACGTCGGCTACGGCTTCGTCAAGTTCTCACGCGTCGAGTGCGGACGACTCTGCGCTCGGTCTCAGAAACACGAACGCCGCTGGCGCAGTTCACGACTCGCGTCGAACCGATGGCACGACGAAGGACGGAGCGAAGCCCGGCGCAGCCGGAGGAACCTCGACATCCTCGACTCTGTCTGCTGCGACGCAGGTTTCACCGACATCGATCCACGTACCTACGCTGGTAGGGGCGACCATCAACAGCACTCCGGTTGCTGTCGCTACTCCAACTCTCACCGCACCGCCGCAGATGCAACCGAATGTCGCGAACATATTGGCTCAACTTCGCGGCGCAGCCGACGGCACGTACCAGCTGCGCGCCCAGGTGCATCCTGCCGAACTCGGCGCAGTATCGATATCCGCCACCGTTCAGCACGGCGTGCTTTCTGTCCTGCTGTCCCCGGATCCGACGGCGCAGCAGGCAATTTCACAGTCCCTTCCTCAACTTCGGCAGCATTTGGTCGATCAAGGGTTCACAGGAGTGAACGTGGGTCTCGGCTCGCCGAACCAACCTGGCCACAACGGCCAAGGGGGCGGCGAACGCGGGTCCCGCGCGCAGGGAAGCGGCCACTCTTCACACCACGGACAGGGCAACGCGATCGGTGCACTCAATGCGCCGGTGGCATCCACGCATGGCCTTACGGGCGCATCGTCCGCCCTGGACCGTCTGCTCTAAGGAGAGCCGCTTCCCATGACATCACCGATCGACGC
>JBDTAR010000066.1:0-18293 GCA_039924545.1 Nakamurella sp.
TGCGCGTGTGCCTCGGACAGCGTCACGCGCGCCGGGACCCAGTCGTCATATCCGAACCATGCGGAAGCAACGAAAATCGTTGCAGCGGTGGCATCCTCGGCAAATTTCCAGATGAAGTAGGCGATCATCTTAAACCACGCGTGCCTAATCGGGCTATGATGCGGGGCCCTGCGTCACCGATACGGGCCAGAGGTCTCGAGGATCGGAATGGTAGGGCCGGGAGCTTGCCTATCGATAGAGGTCAGCACCGCCAAGCGTCTTTACACGATCGGAGAGAACGATGAGGGAAACGATGCGCGCCGGACCGAGTCGCCTGTGGCGAGCGCTGGGCCGAACTGCAGCTGCCGCGGCGCTCTTTGTCGCCGCCGGCTGCGGGCAGCCAGGCACCGTAGGCAGCCCTGCGGCCGACACTGATGCGATGAGCCAGACGACTTCTGCCACGGTGCCTACGGAGTCTTCGCCGGCCGCCGAATCGGAACCCTCTGTGCCCGACGGAAACGCCAACGAAGACGCCAGCGCCGACTCAGGCTACTGCGCAGATACTGCCGGGTGGGACACGGCCGAAAAATCTGCCGAGCTGTCCCTCGGCGGCGCGATCACCGGGCTGAGCGGCGGTAGCGTGGGATGCTTCGACAGTGTCAATATTCGTTTGAGCCCGTCGGGTACCCACCCCGGTTACGTCGTGAAGTACGTCGACGAAGTGGCGCAACAGGGCTCGGGCAACCCTGTGCCGGTGGCCGGCGGAGCTGCTCTAGAAGTGGTTTTAGATTCGCCGACCTACGACCCGGCGACCGGCGAGGAAACATTCCTCATGCCGGATCGTGAAAATCTGCTGGATGTGTCGACCTTTTTCGCCATTGAACAGATGGCGTTTGGCGGCAGCTTCGAAGGTATGACGACGTTCGCTATTGGTGTATCCAGCGAGCTGCCGTTCGCGGTCGAAACTAGCGTCGCCAGCGACGACTCCCGTTACCTCACCATCAGTGTCGCTCACGCGCCCAGTGGCGGCTTCGCGGCGGAAGACGGCGCAGACAATGCCGGCGAGTATGGGCAGGCTGCAGGATGCGACGACACCGCCAACTGGGATCGGTCCAGCGAATCGAGTGACCTCTCCCTTGGCGCGGAGATCATCGGCATCAGCGCTGGGAATACCGGTTGCTACGAGGAAATTTCCATCATCATTAATCCGTCGGATGTGTCGCCCGGTTATGACGTGAAATACGTCGACGTCGTTACCCAAGACGGTTCTGGCCTCCCAGTGCCGGTCGCTGGCACCGCCGCGCTGCAGATAGTGGTCGACTCACCGGCCTACGACCCGTCGACCGGAGAGCCGACGCTGCCCATGGCAGATCCGGAGCACGTGCTCGATGCCGACGGATTGTCGGAGATCAAACAAATCGCGTTCGCGGGCAGTTTCGAAGGTATGACAAGGTTCGCGATTGGCGTGTCCAGCGAGCTGCCGTTCATCGTTGAATCACGGGTCGGCGCAGACAAAAACCATTACGTGACGATCAAAATCGCCCACGAGTAGGCCAGGTGTTACGTCCCGCAGTCCGATGAGATGGGCATCTGTGAGTTGGGCCGCGGACCAAGCTGGTGGGCCCATACGCGAATGCCCTGCCCCGGTGGCCCCCACCGGCCACCGAGGCAGGGCATAGGCGCGACGATTTACTCCGTGGAATCAGCAGGTACGTGGCCCACTTCGCCAAGCTGGGCGCCGCGACCGATTCTCGCGTACACCTCGGGTTTGGACTTCTTCAAAGTGGTTGCCCACAGCCCGGCGATGATCGGCGGCACAATCAGAATCGCGGGTAGTAGGAACGTCATGAGGTTTGAATTCTCCTGACCGAGCAGCACGTTCCAGTTCAACAGGATCAGCACCCAGATGATCACGAGCAGAATAAAGGAGAGAATCGGCGCGACGAGTCGACTACCAATTCCGACATCGCGCTGCGTGCGCGCGAAGTACGCAACTACGGCGACCGACACGACGATCATCAGCAGTACCAGCCCGAATGCGCCGAGATTCGTCAGCCAGTTGAATAGCGTGACGACGGGGAACGGACCCTTTGCTGCGGTGTCCCAACCAATTCCGCCGATGGCGAATCCGATGATGACCACGATCGCGACCACCGACTGGGTCAACGAACCTGCCCATGGCGCGCGACTGCGCTCGCCAGTGCGGCTCAGTCCCTTCGGCAGCACTCCTTCACGCCCGAGCGAAAACACATAGCGGGCAACAGCATTGTGGAAACTCTGAAGAGCGGCGAACAGGCTGGTGAGGAACAGGATGGACATGATGTCGATCCAAAACCCGCCGAGGTGAGCGCCGACGAAGTTGAAGAACAGTGGTGGCCCTGCTTCGTCGCCGCTGATACCCGCTGGATCGAGGATCTTCTTCGGGCCGACGGCGTTGGCCAGTGCCCAAGACGAGATCGCGTAAAAGACGCCGATGACACAGACGGCAAGGAATGTCGCGCGCGCCACGGTCCGTTTGGGGTCCTTCGACTCCTCGCCGTAAATCGCGGCCTGTTCGAAGCCCATAAATGCGGCGACACCGAAGACCAGTACCGCCCCCATTCCGGTGGCGAGGAGTGCTCCCGGACCGATGGGTGCGGCGGTGAAGCCCTCCGTCGGCTTATCGAAGCCCACGACGTCAAAGACAATGACGACGACGAACTCCAGCGCAACAAGTATCCCGAGGATCTTGGCGGAGAGGTCTATCCGATTCATACCTAGGACCCCGACGACGATGATGCACAGGAACACCCATAGCCACCACGGGCTCGCCCAGCCGGTCTTGGACTCAATGAAGTCCGAGAGCTGGAAGCCGAACATGCCGTAGATACCGATCTGCATGACGTTGTACGTGATGAGCGCGAGGATCGATGTTCCAACCCCGGTCGACCGCCCGATTCCCTGTGCGACGTACGAGTAAAACGCCCCTGCGTTGGTGATGAACCGGCTCATCGCGGCGTATCCGACCGCGAAAATCGCCAGAACTACCGCCAGCACTATGTATCCGAACGGCACACCCGTGCTGTGTGTGACCGAGTATGCGGTGGTGGCACCGCCCGCGATCACGGTCAACGGCGCGGACGCGGCAACAATCATGAACGCGATCGCCAGGACGCCTAGCCGCCGTTGCTTAGGAGGCTGGCTGTGGGCCTGGGGTTTGGCCGTGAGAGAAGACATTGACGACTCCCTAAATTCTGTCGCTCTTGAACACGATTGGGTTAACCGTATACAATCTGAGATCAAATGCAAGAGTTTTCCGAGTAGAGGACGGATTTAGTCGGCGCCCACCCATCGCTGATGAGTGCATCAGGGGTTCGAGAGGTGGGAGCCGCGTGAGCAGGTCAGCTACTGCAGTGCGGAAGCTTCCCGGGTGCGACGCGCCCGACACCCGGGCGGCGTGGCAGCAGTACCCCGGGGACGCTTCGCAGAGAGACCTCCACAAGGTCAGGGGATGGTTGTGACACCGATACAAATCCACTTCAACTCATTAGAAGTCGATAAGTGCTTTTAATACCCTGTCGATGAAAGGTAAAGGCTCATGGCAGACGCAACAGAGGATACCCGGATTACATTCAGGTATCTCAGTGAACCAGATATGATCGCTGCCGGCGTCAAGAATATGGCGGCGTGCGTCGACGCGATGGAAGACATGTTCCGGCTGCTGATGACCGGTGACTATCGAATGGCCGGTGCCGGAAATAACTCGCACGGTGCGTGGGTCATGTTCCCCGAGGAGTCACCATTCCCAGGGATGCCACTCGATGGCCCGGACCGGCGCTTTATGGCCATGCCAGCGTACCTAGGCGGCGACTATCAGCACATGGGAATGAAGTGGTACGGGTCAAACGTCGCGAATCGTGACCACGGACTGCCGCGGTCCATTCTCGTGTTCATCCTGAATGATCCCGATACCGGTGCGCCGAAGGCATTCATGTCGGCAAACATTTTAAGCGCGATGCGAACAGGCGCAGTCCCCGGCGTTGGCGCCCGTTACTTCGCCAATCCAGAGTCCAAGGTTCTCGGAATCGTGGGCCCAGGAGTGATGAATAGGACCTCATTGATGGCGTTCATGGTTGAATGTCCAAAAATTGATACCGTTAAAATCAAAGGCCGTAGCCAAAAGTCGATCGACGCGTTCATTGCGTTCGTCAAGGACGAATATCCGAATGTTAAGAACTTCGAGGTAGTCGACAGCGTGGAGGCGGCCGTCAGAGGCGCCGACGTCGTCACTATCGCCGTGAGCTCCCGCGAAAAGGTCCATCGCGTCGAGGACTATCCGCTCGTGAAGCGTGCGTGGGTGAAGCCAGGCGCTTTCCTCAGCCTGCCAGCCGATACCAGCGTCGACGACGCCCTCATGGCCGGCGACGTAGTAAAGGCTGTCGACCATTGGGGCCTCTACGAGGCATGGGCCGAGGAATTGCCGGCACCGCACCACGCGCAGGCCGGACTCATCGGAAACTACTTCATGGACAAAATCGAAGCAGGAGAGCTCGATGAATCCGCGATCGTCGACCTCGGCAGAGTTATCACCGGGCAGATCCCTGGGCGCACGGATCCTGATCAGATAGTGCTCTACTCCGTGGGCGGCATGCCGGTAGAGGACGTAGCCTGGGCGACCAAGGTCTACGAGAACGCCGTCCGGGACAACATCGGAACCGAGCTGCTGCTCTGGGATAAACCCGCCTTTGCCTAATAGGCAGCACGTAGCCATGTCTTAGATCACCAGGGAGACGGACAGTGGAAATGCCAGATACAGAGATGACGGGCGAGTCGAAAGCCGATAAAGCCGACAAAGCGCACAAGGCCTCGAAGTCGAAGAGCGTGCGGACGATCAAACCAGGGCCGCGGTCGGTGGCAGATGTGGTGGTGATCGGCGGCGGCATCGTCGGCTGCATGACGGCGCTCGAGCTCGCCAAGAGCGGCGTCAAGCCCGTCGTCCTGGAAAAGGGTGCTGTCGGCCACGAGCAGTCCTCCCGTAACTGGGGCTATATCCGCCAGCAGGGCCGGGCCGACTCGGAAATTCCATTGATGGTGGAGGCGCGTGACACCTGGGCCGGCTTCGAGGCATACACCGGCTCGAACATCGGCTGGCGTGAGAGTGGCAACTTACGGCTGCTCGAGAACGAACAAGATGTGCAGTGGTACCGCGATTGGGCCCAGAAGGGTCGCGCTCAGAATATTCCGGTCGAGATCCTTCAGCCCGACGCTATTTCGGCGATGCTACCGCGAGCCCGCGGTGACTGGCTGGCGGCAACCTACACACCGACAGACGGGCAAGCAGATCCGGTTCTCGCGACGCAGGCGACGGCCGCAATGGCCGAGCGTCTCGGCGCGATCATCCTGCAGAACACGGTGGCCAATTCGATCCTGGTGCGCCGCGGAAAGGTCGTGGGGGTCTCCACCCCGGAAGGCGTCATCGCCACCGAATCCGTGGTGATCGCTGGAGGTGTGTGGACTCGTCGGTTACTGATGGATGTCGGTATCAACCTTCCGCTGCAGTGGATTCGCCTCACCGTGGCGGAGACCGCACCTCTCGACGGGTTTCCGGACATTCCGACCGTCTGGTCGCGGGAAGTGTCGTTCCGCCAGACTCAGAACGGTGGGTTGCTGTTTGCCGGGAGTAGCCGCGCAGACGTCGACGTCATGCCGTCAGCCTTGAACAACATCAGCCACTTCTTGCCGACGTTGCGGCACAACCTCAAGACGTTCCAGATGCGTGTGGGCAAGGCTGCTTTCCTCGATCTGCGAACTCGGCTGAGCTCGAAATCTCGGTATGCGGGATGGGAGCCGACAGTAAACATGCGCAGCGTGCGAAACAGTTTCGCTGCGCTCTGCAAGGTCTATCCGGAGGTTGCTGACGCGCCGATTGCACGGTCCTGGGCTGGGTATATCGATGGCACACCGGACAATCTGCCTGTGCTTTCCACCGTGTCTACGATCAAGGGGTTGGTCGTGGGCGGCGGATTCAGCGGCCACGGATTCGGCATCGCACCCGCGAGTGGCCGGATCTTAAGCGAATTAGCCCAGTCGGGGACTACCGAGCGACATGACATCTCAGCGTTCGACCTCGCCCGGTTCGGCTCCACCAGCTTCAAGTCCGCCACGACGATTGCGCGGTGATCGTGCACAGAACACACACAACACACAGAACAGCCAGAGAACACAGAAGACACAAAGCCGCACTGAGTAGTTCCATGGTGAGTAGGCCTTGCGCGGGTGGGCACACCATCCGACGCCCGGCGACCGGAACCCTGTCGCCGCAGAACGAAGCACACGAAGGAGAAATTGATGTCTGATTCGACAACTGTCGTCGACGAGAGCACGCTCCTCGATCGGATACAGGCGCCCGAAGGGCAGGGGCGCGAGATCGTCGACGCCGCGACCCGTGAAGTGATCGGGCGCGCGCCCGTCCACACAGTCGAAGACCTGGATGCAGCGGTCGCGAGGGCGAAGGCCGCGCAGCCGGCGTGGGAGGCCCTCGGGCACCCCAAGCGCATCGAGTTGATGATGGCGATCGCGGACGCCATCGAGGCGAACGCAGAACCATTGGCCCGCATACTCTCTCGCGAGCAAGGAAAGCCGCTCAATGGGCCCAATGCCCGCTTCGAGGTCGGCGCCTGCGCGGCGTGGCTGCGTGCCGCCGCTACCACCGAGTTGGAACCGCAAGTCATCATCGACGACGGCGACACTCATGCTGAACTGCACTATCGCGCAGTCGGCGTGGTGGGTGCCATCGGCCCGTGGAACTGGCCGATGATGATCTCGATGTGGCAGATCGCGCCGTCGCTGCGGATGGGCAACACGGTGGTCGTTAAGCCCAGCGGATACACCCCGTTGAGCGTGCTCGCGCTGTTGTCGGTGATGAACGAGGTCCTCCCCGCCGATGTCCTGATCGGCATCGCAGGCAGAGGCGGTGTCGGCGCACGACTCGCCTCCCATCCGGATATCGCCAAGGTTATGTTCACCGGCTCCACCGAGACCGGACGCAAGATCATCGAGGGCTCAGCGAGCAACCTTGCTCGACTCACGCTAGAACTCGGCGGAAATGACGCGGGAATCGTTCTACCCGGGGTAGATCCGAAAGCCATCGCGCAGGACCTCTTCTGGGGCGCCTTTATCAACACTGGGCAGACCTGTGCGGCGCTCAAGCGCCTGTACGTGCACGAGTCGGTGTACGAAGAGGTCGTGGCCGCGCTCAAGGAGGTTGCCGAAGCTACGCCGATGGGCAACGGTCTCGACGAGGCAAACGTGCTTGGCCCGCTGCAGAACGCAGACCAGTTCAAGATCGTCTCGGACCTCGTGGAAGATGCCAAGACGAAGGGTGGGCGCATCGTCACCGGTGGCAGCCCGGCGACCGAGCTGGGTGAGCTGTTCTACCCGATCACACTGGTAGCGGACGTGCAGGACGGTACCGACATCGTCGACAAGGAACAGTTCGGTCCGATCCTGCCGATCATCAAGTACTCCAATGTGGAAGACGCAATTGCCAGCGCTAACGGGCTCGATGTGGGCTTAGGCGCGTCGGTGTGGGGTGACCGTGATGAGGCCCGCAAGGTCGCCTCGCGGGTGCAGGCCGGCACCGTATGGATCAACTCGCATGGCGGTGTCCACCCGATGATCCCATTCGGTGGGGTGAAGGCGTCTGGCTACGGGCTCGAGTTCGGTGTCGAAGGACTCAAGGCAGTGTCCGTCCCGCAGGTTATCAACGGTTAGCGTCTCGCTAGCGCAATAGTTTCAAGCCGCACGCTGAAGCGGGTGTGCGAACCGGAAATCCGGTCGGCACACCCGCTGCAGCATTGCCGCCGGGCACACCACCGGCAGGAAAACACTGGCGAATCGCGTCGCTAAGCCGCCGACCCCGCCGTTCGTGAATAGGTTTTCAGATCGAAGTCCAAGTCCGCCGCCTGGGCGGGTGTCAGTGCAAGCTCGTGCGCCAAAATCCGCCGCGCCGCCATATGGTCCGGGGTGGTGTTGAGCGATTCGACTCCCTGCAACTGCTCGTTGCGGAAGCAGAATGCCGAGAAGCGCCGACGCTGCGGATCCCCCCGAATGACAACTTCGTCGGGGTCGTGGATCAAGCCGGCAATCTGCAGCCGCAGCGCACCTTGAAAACTCCAGAACCACGGTAGGGCATGGTAGTTGCCGACGTCAGCTCCGCTCAGTCGATGACCGAGGTGCTCTGCCTGGTCGGCGGCGTTCTGTACGGATTCCAGGCGGATCCTGTTCTTCGCCAACGGGTGCGGGACACTAGCGCAGTCGCCGATCGCCCACACCGACGACGCACTGGTGCGCAAGCTTCCATCGACCACAATGCCGTTATCTACCGCCAGGCCAGCCTCCTGCGCGAGCTCGACATTAGGGTGAATACCTACTGCGACGATCACGAAGTCCGCTGCCAACAGCTCGCCGCTACTGGTCACGACGCCGCAGACTCGACCGTTCCGCCCCTCGAATCGGTCCACCCCATCACCGAGCCGGAAGGCAATCCCGTCTGCAGTATGGGCGTCCAAGTAGAACTGAGACATCTGCTCACTGAGCATTCGAGCCATCGGTCGCTCGGCAATATCGATCACCGTGACGGTCAGTCCCCGGGCCCGTGCAGCGGACGCCAGCTCCAGGCCAATGAACCCTGCGCCCACCACCACCAGCCTGGCTGCCCTGCTTAATGCACCGCGAATAGCTGAGGCCTCCGGCAGCGTCCGCAGCGAGTACACACCGTCGAGTTCGACACCAGGAATCGATGCCGAGCGGTTTCGCGAACCGGTGGCGAGCACCAAATCGGAGTACTCCAGGCGCACGCCGCTGTCGATGTCGACGGTCTGGCGCTGCGTATTGATCGAAGTGACGGCGCACGGTGCGCGAAAGTCGACTCCGTGTTCGGACAGCGCCGCGCGAGTACGCAGTTCAAGTGGCGCGATATTTTCAGTGGCCGTCATAAATTCTTTTGACAATTGTGGCCGATGGTAGGGGTCCCCTGCCTCGTCACTGATCAAAACGATCGGTATCGCAGCGTTTGTCTCGCGGATTGATACCGCGCATTGCACGCCGGCTTGGCCAGCCCCGACGATCACTACGCCTCGCTGTGTCATAGCTGGGTCTCGGGGATATCCACATGGAGTTCAGGCAATTTTTTGCCCAAGATTAACTGGCAGCCCAGGCGGGACCGGCGCAGGTCGCGCGGGGCGGCGGTCTCCTCGAGCATCTCTTCTTCTTCTTCGCTGATCGCCGGCAGCTGGTCTAGGTATTCCTCGTGCACATACACATGGCAGGTGGCGCACATCATCTGACCGCCGCACACGCCGACGATGCCGTCGATGCCATTGGACACTGCAGACTGCATGACGGTGGCCCCCCGCGCCACCTCCACCTCGTCCACGTGGCCATCTTGCTGGTGATAAAAAATCTGCGGCATGTCAGTTAGTCCTCTTTCACGGATGTCCACGTCAGCGGAAGGTCGGTGAGCCCTCGGAAGACCCAACCGTATTCTTCCGGCTCGCGGGCCTTCGACAGTGCGAGTCCCGCGAGGCGGCGAAAAAGCTTTGGTAGGGCGACCTGTCCCACGGACGCTTTCGCCACCCACATGCCAGCGCACATGTGTGTCCCTGACCCGAACGAAAAGTGCGGGTGTTTGGGCCGGGCCAGGTCGAACTCTGCGGGGCGTTCGAAAACAGCGCCGTCGCGGTTAGCCGCACCGGTCAGAACGGAGATCTTGTCCCCGGATCGCAGATGGGCACCAAAGTACTCTGTGTCGCGGGTGACGGTCCGCGGGAACATGCCGATAGGGGTTTTCCAGCGCACGGCTTCGTCGAAAACAGCGGCGAAGTCGTACGTGCCAGAATCGACTAGCGCGCGCTGCTCAGGCAGGGTGAGCAGCGCGTGAACTGCGCTGGCAACGACGTTTTGCGGCTCGTTCATACCGCCAGAAATTGTTAATTTGATGTTCGCAACGATGCTCTCCATCGGCAGCTCGCTATGCAGAAAGCCTGATAGCAGCGTGTCGTCAGCGTTCTCGCGGTAGTACGGGATCATCTCTGCGATGGCGGCATCGATCTCCGCATTGGTGCGTTCGGTGCGCGCCCAGATTGCCGGATCGTCGGTGACGTTTCCAATCCCGTCAACGAGATCCCTGCTCCATCGCTTCACATCCGAGTGGTCGACATTGGGGAATCCGATGATCTGGCGCAGGTTGTCCGCCGCATAGGGCCCAGCGAAGTGCGTCATGAAGTTGGCGTTGGGACCAGCCGCCACGAAATCGTTGATGAAGCGGTCGGATGTTCTGTCGAAGACATCCAGCCATGTGCGCTTGATCGCGCGTGGCCTCAGCGGCGGCACCTCTACCTGACGATCTGCCAAGTGGCCCGGATCGTCTTTGCGGTTCATTGGGCGACCCTGCATGGTCCTCAACATCGTAGAGTGCCCATCCGGCTCCCAGGCGGTGAATGTCTCCGGATCATCTTCTACGCCCACTGCCGCTGCGTAGGACGCAGTCACATGCCGTCCGAGCGTAGGCACCCACATCACCGGCCCTTCGTGACGCAACCTGTCGTAGGTGGGGTACGGATCAATACCCAACTGCTCGACACTGACCCAATCGGCACCCTTGTTGCGTTCAGGAATCGTGGTGGCCATATCGGTCGTCCTCTCGGCGTCGCTTTGCTGACAATGTGATACCACGCCTGATACCACGCTTGATACCACGATAATCGAAATTAAGCCGTCGGGCACTCCGCCGGTCGCGCCTGAAACTGCCGGGCAGAAAATCGGACGCAGCGACCGATATATCGTTCGATTCCGCCAACAAATCCGCAGATGGTAGGTAGTCTTAATGAAAGTAGCAAATATCGGCGAGGGCAGGGGAACATCATGTACGAACGCATATTGATACCAGTTGACGGTTCGTCACTTTCTGAATCTGTTATCCCTTATGCATTCGGTCTAGGGAAAGCGATCGAGGCCCGGGTTGCGTTTGTCAGAATTATTGCTAACGAATCGGAGCGAACGCACGCCGAAGTAGAATTGAGCGCACTAGCGCATGGCCTGGACGCTAACTTTCGCGTCGTCGAGTCGACCGATTCCATTCCGGCAACGATTCTCCGGGAAGCTCACGTGGTGCCGCACACCCTTGTCGCCATGGCTGCCCCCGGCCGTAGCGACGCGGCTACCTCCGTACTGGGGAGTGTGGCCCGAAAGCTTGTGCACATCAGCGGCGAATCGATACTCGTCTTCCGAGGTACCGGAAAACCAGCGCCAGAAGCGGACTTCACAGTCAGCGAGGTGCTACTGCCGTTGGATGGCAGCACTCTTTCCGAAAGCATGCGCCTGGAGGCCATTTCGTGGGCGCGAGCACTCGGTGCTCGGTTGAGCATCGTGCAAGTGCTTCCCGAAACACTTTCGAACAACCAGCTTCTCGCGTCGTACGACACTCTCGATGTGTCGTACGTGGCTTCGCATGCAAACAAAATCTCACACGAGTTCGGTATTGAAACGGACTACCAGGTCTTTCACGGACATCCCGCGGACAAGCTGATCGAATACATCGATGGGCGCCAAGACGTGCTTGTCGTGATGGCTACTCGCGGGCACAATCCCCTCCACTCGACGCTGGTCGGAAGCGTCACGTCCAAACTGGTGCGCAACGCGGGCGTCCCCGTGATTATTCAGGCGCCAAAGGCGCTGATGGGTGACCTGCCGTCAACTGACTGACCGCTGGCTCGCCATCAACCGGCTCTATGGCCGTCGGCGGGGCGTCGTTATGACGGCGAAACCGGCGTGGCACGAGCCGCGCGAAAATTCGCACCAGCCCTTCCGGCTCGAAGATGAGAATGACGATGACGGAGGCACCGTAAAGAACCTGCGCCACGACTGAGGGTCCTATCCCGGTGCCACCTGCGCTACCGACGAACGGGATCGATTCTCCATAGCGCTGCAGCACGGCTGGAAGTGCCGTCACAAATACGGCCCCGAGCACGGCTCCGACCACGGACCGCATTCCGCCTATGACGACCATCGCTAAATAGCCGAGCGACAAGGATAGGCCCCAGTAGTCGGGGACCACCCGTTGGATGATGATCGCGAGTAGTGCTCCGCCGAGCCCCGCATAGGCGCTCGACAAGGTAAATGCGATAGCTCGGTATCGGGCTGCCTCGACTCCGAGTGCCGATGCGTGCACCTCGGCATCCCGGATCGCGGCAAATGCGCGGCCCACCCGGCTGTTGAGCAACGACGAGGTGAACAGTGCCACCAGCACCAGCAATATCAATGTGACATACCAAAGGAACTCGGTACGGCCTATGGGCAAGCCCAGGATCGCGACGTTCGATCCTTGTGACGAGAGCGGGCCAATAGTAAGTGCTGGCGCGTTCCGACCGTTGTACCCGCCAGTGAGTGGTTCGAGCGTATAGAACAGCCAGATTCCAATAAAGATCAGTGACAGTGTGGCGAGGCCAAGGCTGAGCCCGCGCACGCGCGATGAGAGCGGGCTGAGCAGAAGACCGGCTAGCGCGGTGACAACGACTGCGATGGGGATGGCCGCCAAGCTCGGCCATCCGAGCCCCCAGGAATCCCCGCCGTCCGCAGGGCTCGCGATCCATACATAGCTATAAGCACCGATTGCAAGGAAGAACGGATGGCCCAGTGACAGCTGCCCCACGCGACCGAAGAGCAACATAAGCCCAATAGCACCGATGGCTGCGGCGAATGCGAGCGAGCCCAGCTGTAGCCAGAAGGATCCCAGCAACGAGGGCAACCCAAGCCCGATGAGACCCAGGATCGCCCACAAGATCCAGCGACGGTTTCCCAGCTTAAACACGGGAAACCTCCTTCGTTCCGAATAGTCCGGCGGGTCTGATGATCAAAACGATGAGCATGAGGATGTACGGCGCGGCCTGGCTGAAACTACGTCCAAGAAACGCGAGCTCGTCCTGATACCCCAGAGCAAGTACCTGGGTGAGTCCGATGGCAAGACCGCCCACTACTGCGCCCGTCGTCGAATCCAGGCCGCCGACGATCGCTGCCGGGATTGCCAGCAGCGCCACGCTGCTCACCGTCACATCCAAGCCCGCGCTCGGGTAGGCAACCAGAAAGATGCCCGCGACGACCGCAAGAGCCGAGGCCAACGCCCACGCGACGACAGAAACACGCCGCAGCGGGACCCCCATCAATGACGCGGTCTCCGGGTCATCGGCGGCTGCCCGCATACCTACCCCGAAGTCGCTACGTTGCAACCAGAAGTAGAAGGCGATCAGCAGCACGATTGCGGTGACGAGCGCCGCGAGTCGGGACAGCGGAAGCGCGGTACCGAAGAAGTCGGTGTGGCTTGAGCCCCAGGGATCGCCGGTCGCGATGATCTTGGCCCCGATCTGATCGGTGGTCAGCGTATCTATGACGATGGATAGGCCGATCGTCATAATGCCGGCGGCCAGGATGGCCTGTTTCCGATAGAAGGGCTCCAACAGGACTCTGTCGATCACGACACCGATCAACGCCGTCACCACGATGCCGAGCGGGGCTGCGAGGTAGAACGACATACCGAATGAATCATGCGCGGTCGCCACGATCAGCGTGCCCACGATCAACAGGGACGGATGCGCGAAGTTGATGACCTCTGTGGCCTTGAAGATAATGACAATCCCGAGGGCAATGAGCGCGTATACCGCTCCTACTGACAACCCGTTGATGAAAAGCGAGATGAACTCAGACATGGGTTGGGCCCTCCTCACCAGGAAGCGCTACACTGCTCGGACGATCGGACAGCGTCGCGGATGCCGCACGTACTGACGACTGATCATCGTCGTCTGCCGAGTGTCCGAGATACGCTTGAATAACTTCCGGATCGTGGCGCACCTCGGCTGGGCTGCCCGTCATCAATACGTTCCCGAAATTCAGGACGGTGACCCGGTCCGATACCTCCATCACGAGCGCCATATCGTGTTCCACGAGTAAGACTGTCATGCCTAGTTCGGTCGAAATCCGACTGATCGCCGAGCGGATCGCGATCTTTTCGTGGGTGTGCATTCCCGCTGCCGGTTCGTCCAGCAGTAACAGTCGTGGTTCGGTGCATAGCGCCCGGGCGATGTCGACATGCTTCGCTTCTCCGTATGGCAGGTCGGCTGCTGGCCGATTCAGTAGCCGCTCAATTCCTAGGAATGCGGCAACTTCATGCACGCGTTGCCGTGCTGCGCATTCCTCGGCTCGTGCCGAAGGCAACCGAAGGCCGCTACGCACCACACCCGCGCGCATCAGGCGGTGACGCCCGAGCAGCATGTTCTCTTCGACTGTCAGGCCTTTGAACATTGAACCGTTTTGATAGGCGCGGCCTACTGCTAACCGGGCGACCTGGTGCGGTTTCAGCCCGACAATCTCCCGCCCGTCAATCCGGACGCTGCCGGAGACCGGGCGGTAGATGCCAGAAAGGACATTGAACAATGTCGACTTGCCGGCCCCGTTCGGCCCGATGAGGGCGTGTACCGTTCCCGGCTGCACCGAGAAAGAAACGCCATTGAGTACCCGCACACCAGAGAACTGCACGCTGATGTCGGCGACCTCAAGTTGGGCCCCGCGCGTTTCCACCAGTGCCGAGCTCATGACTCGTTGCCTTTCGCTTCGAGGGCGCTTTCGTCGCCGAGGTACAGCGCACGCACGCGATCGTCATTGCGCAAGTCTTCGGAAGGACCAGACAACGCGACCCGTCCCGTAGCGAACACGTAGGCGTAGTCCGCTATACCTAAGGCCACACCGGCGTTCTGCTCGACCAGGAGCAGCGTCGTCCCCTCGCTACGGATTCGCCCCAGCAACTCAACAATTTGCTTGATGATCAACGGTGCTAAGCCGAGGGTCGGCTCGTCTAGCAGCAGGAGGCGAGGCTTGGCCATCAGCGCCCGCCCGATGGCCAGCATCTGCTGTTCGCCACCGGAGAGCAGGGCCGCGCGCCGGCTGCGCAACTTCGCGAGCGCCGGGAACAGGTCAAAGACCTGCTGAATGTCGCCCACAGACTTGCCCTCGGGATTACCAAAACGCCCGACGCGCAGGTTCTCCAGTACAGACAGCCGCCCAAATACGCGGCGCCCTTCCGGGACCTGTACCACTCCAGCTTTGGTCCTACGCTCCGCTGGGCGCGACCGGAGCGATTGCCCGTCGAAGATAATGTCGCCGTTCAGGAGAGCGCCGGTATGGCGGGACAGCGTGCCGGAGATCGTGCGCATCAAGGTCGTCTTTCCGGCCCCGTTGCCGCCCAATACGGCCGTGATACTGCCCTTTGCCACATCGACCGAAACGCCGTCCAGCGCTGTCACAGCTGCGCCATAGCGAACCGTGACATCACGGACACTGAGGAACGGTTCCGCCGGCCGTGCAGACTGGCCGGCGGAACCGCCGTTCGCCTCTGTCGAGGCAGAAGCGAGTTCCACGGTTATCTCTGCCTCAATCTCATTTGCTCGCCAGGAACGCCTGCGCGTCTTCACCCTGGAACGGCGTGTCTGTGACCGGCTTCAGCCCGCCCACAGCGTCCTTGTCTGCATGCAAGATGTAATCCGACAGAGACGCCGGAGCCTTGCGATCATGGTAAGAGAGATCTACTGAAAGCCCATCCATCGCAAATGACTTGACGTTCGCAAACGCGTCTTTCAGGCTCTCCCGTGTCAAAGCGCCCTTGGAGCAAGCCGAGTCGAGAGCGGCGTGCATCATGCTTGCCGCTGCGTACCCGGCAATGAAGAACTGCTGCGGATCGGATTTTTCGCCGGACTTCTTGTACTGGTCACGCAGTTTCTGGAGTCCCGGCGTATCGGCCGTCCAGGCATTGTAGGAGCTGACCACCATCACTCGCGCGGCGACCTGTTCTGCAGCGGAGCTTGATAGCAGTTCGGGGACGTAGGTGGGTGACGGTACGACGATGGGGACGTCGAGACCTTGCGTATGGGACACCGCGGCAGCGTTTGCCAACATTGGCGGGCTTACGCTCATGAAGATCGCCTTCACGCCGTCTTTTGCCATCTCGCTGACCTGCGACGAGAGGTCTGTAACACTCGGGTCGACCTGGAACGACTTCACCGTGATGTTGTGCTTTTTCGCGGCGAACTCAGCGCCTTTGAGTCCGGGCCCGCCAAAATCACCTTGGAAGTAGACATACCCGATCGAGTTGCCATCGGCGAGCGTGCCATCTTTCACCAGGTAGTCCACCGCATTGACCATGTCGATGTCGTAGGTCGTGCCGGGGACCAGGATCGAATCCTTGCCGAGCAAGTCCGGGGACCAACTCATGGGGATCGCGCTGACAGTCTCTTGCGCCATCTGATCCGCCACGGCTTCCGTCATGGGCGTTCCGGTCAGCAGCTGAATGCCCAGGATGTCGTCATGGATGTCGGAGTATGCGGTGACTGCCTTTTGCGGGTCGTACTCGTGGTCGCGGGCGGTGATTTTGACCGTTCGGCCGTCGCAGACCCCGCCGTTGGCGTTGATGTCGTTCCAATAGAGTTGCGCGCCCGCGAGTTGCGCCTTGGCGCCAGCCGCGAAGGTGCCCGTCAATGCGAGCAGCGCACCGAGGGTAATGGTGGTGGGGGTGACACCCGGGGCACTTGCTGCTGCGCCACCGCTACTCGACTGATTGGTGCTGTCGCTCCCGGCCGCTCCGGTGGTAGAACAGGCCGTCACCAGCCCTGCCCCGAGAACCGCTGCGCCCATTAGAGCGAGCATCCGGCTGCTATGTGATCGTTTACCAACTGACCGTTGCATCATTTTCCTCCGAAAATTGCCTTCTGGCCGAGGTCCCCGGTCAGGTCTTGTAGCGCGTTTCGTTGAGTTGAGTTGGTGCGTGCCGGTGGATCTCAAACGGCTGCGCGGCCGACTTCCCGATTCTGTGGATCATGACTGATTGTCATGATGCACTCAATTCGCCTGGTCTAGCATGTTGTGCGAGAAAAATTCCGCGAGTTCGTCGGTGGCCGTCAACGGCAGCACGTGCGCTACGTACTGGTCTGGACGGACTACCACCACGCAGCCGCCGCGGTCGATGTCTCGTGTCGCGAAGATGTCGGTGTCGGCGTGGGTCGCGTACACCTTTTCGTAGTCGATGAGTTGGAAGGGCCCTACCCGCGGCAGAAAGATCTGCGGGACAGTGGGTAGCTCGATGTCGGCATGCTGCTGCTGGTAGATGACCTTGAGGTCGAAGACGGTATCCAGGTCCGCGCCTGCGGGAGTGAACCGCGCTAGGACGGAATCCGCCAATGACGCTGCCCAACGGTCGAGCGCAGTTCGGTCGCTGTCGGCAAAGGCGTACAGCCGCCAGCGTCCGTCGGCGCGCATATGGTGCCCGAGGTGAATCGTGTTCACATCAGCTACCCGGGTGGTGATCTCGGAGCGGAACCGCTTTCCGATGGGGAAGCCCGCGGCGAGATGTTGATATTTAGCATCGCCCGTCAGCATGGACGGCTGGTATTGCGTCATAAATCCGGTGGGGAATTCGAAGGTTTGGAGGTAGTAGTCGCCGAGATCTTCTGCGTGCTCGAAGTCTTCGGGCTTTTTCGCCATCATGGCCGACCACTTCTTATCGAACGTGATCAAGTCCTGGGCGATGGTCTGTCGTTCGGCCGAGTATGTCGCCAACAGTGATTCGGGGCTGCGGCCTTCGAGTACTGCGCCCAGTTTCCAGCCGAGGTTGAAGGTGTCCTGCATGGACACGTTCATGCCTTGTCCGGCCTTGGCGCTGTGCGTATGGCAGGCATCGCCGGCGATGAATACTCGCGGCAATTGATCACCCTCGCGGTCGAACGGCACGTCGTCGAACTTGTCGGTGACGCGGTGGGCGACTTCGTAGACGCTGTACCAGACCACGTCGTGCACATCGAGTGTGTAGGGGTGCAGGATCTTGTTCGCCGTCGCGATCGCAGTCTCTCGGGTCGTCTTGCGAATTCCGGGTTCAGTTTCGTCCGTGAGATCGCCGAGATCGACGTACATCCGGAACAGGGATCCGCCTTCGCGGGGGATATGCAGGATGCTGCCGTGTTCGGAGTTGATGGCGCACTTGGTGCGAATATCCGGGAAGTCGGTGACGGCAAGGACGTCCATCACGGCCCAGGCATGCATGGACTGGTCTCCGTCCATGGATCGCCCGATCGCTGCGCGGACCCCGCTGCGTGCACCATCGCAGCCGACCACGTATTTCGCGCGAATGACGCGGTTCTCGTCACCTGCTCGCGCATGCACGTTAGCGGTGGGGTCGAGATCGATGTATGCGCCGGTGATCTCGTCGAATTCGCCGTGGGTGCGTCGCAGCGTGACTTCCA
>JBDTAR010000067.1:0-7719 GCA_039924545.1 Nakamurella sp.
TCCGGGCCAAGTGGCCGTTGGAGATTGCGACGAAGCAGGGTGACCATGCCCCGGCGTCGCGGTGGCGTTTTGCGGACGGGATCGGTCAGATCGGCGTTATCCCGACGATGACGAATCCGTTCTGCGCCAATTGCAACCGGCTGCGGATTACGGCCGACGGCTTCGTGATGCGCTGCCTGTTCTCGGAGAAGCAGCTGCAGTTCTCGCTCCGGAACCTGATGCGTCGCCGCGAGGGATCCTCGGACGAAGACGTGGCTGCAGTATTCAGGGAGGCCGTGCGCACCAAGAAGGCTGGGCAGGATCGCGCTATTCCGGACATTTTCACGAACCCAGACGGGTACCTGGACGGGTCGAAGAATGTGTCGGGCGTGACGATGTCGCAGATCGGCGGCTAACTCAGTCCTCGGCGAGTCGACCGGGCGGCCGGCGCGATAGCCTGACGGGGGGACAACACTTGGAGGCTTGTATGACGACAATCCCCAACGCAGCCGCAGCGGGAACCATCACCATTGGCGGGGATCTCACCGTGAACCGGCTCGGTTTCGGCGCGATGCGCGTGACCGGCAAAGGCATTTGGGGTGAGCCGCGAGACCTGGACGAGGCGCGCGCTGTTCTGCGCCGCGCCGTGGAATGCGGTGTCACGTTCATCGACACTGCCGACTCCTACGGTCCGCACGTCAGCGAAAGTCTAATTCGCGAAGCGCTCGCTCCGTATCCGGCGGGCCTCGTCGTCGCGACGAAGGGCGGCCTGGAGCGGCCTGACCCGGACGTATGGACCACCAACAGCTCCCGCAGTCACCTTCGAGACGTGTGCCACACCAGCCTGTTGCGCCTGGGCCTTGAACAAATTCCGCTGTACCAGTGGCACCGGCCCGACCCGAAGATGTCCTTGGAAGAAGGCATCGGAACCCTGCTAGAGCTGCAAGCCGAGGGCAAAATCAAACACATCGGCGTCTGCAACGTGACGCTCGACCAGCTCACGACGCTGGTGAACCTCGCGCCGATCGTATCGGTGCAAAACCGCTACAACATCTCCGACCGTAAGTCGGAATCCGTCCTGGACTATTGCACCGAGCACGGCATCGCTTTTATCCCGTGGGCGCCGATTCAGAACTTCGCCGAAACGCCCGCAGTCCGAGAGATCTCCGAGAAGCACGGAGCCACGTCGCGGCAGCTCATTCTGGCCTGGCTATTGGCGAGATCGCCTATGATGCTGCCGATCCCGGGTACCGGTTCGCTGGCGCATGCCGACGAGAACCTTGCCGCAGCCGAGATCCAGTTGACCCAAGACGACGTCTCAACGCTGACTGCTGCTGCGTCCTAAACCGGCGCCCCCACAAAAACCGGCGCCCCCGGAAGAAAGAAGCCCATGGCACAGGAACATCCGACCGCGTCGTTGGCTGAAACGGTGCAGATTCTCGACTGGGAGTCCGGAGTACCGGATTCGCGGGCTGTTCGGCGCGATCCACGGATGCCGTCGCTGGCCAAGGCGGAGGGCTTCACGTCATGGATGAAGACCGGCTGGGGCGAGGCAAACCGTGCACTGATCATCGAGCCTGGCGCAGCTCCTGCCGCGGCGGCGCATCGCACTCGCCTGTCCGAGGCGCTGCCCGGTGAGACCATCGTGGTGGCAGCAGGGCGCGCCCACGTGCGCGCGAACGATATGTTCTTCGAGTTCCGGGCGCACAGCGACTTCGTCTGGCTGACCGGCCTGGGTATCGATGACGCTGTGCTCGTCATGCGCCCGGTTCCGGGCGGCCATGACGCGACCGTATACATCACGCCGCCCGCCCGCCCCGGCGATGACAAGTTCCACGCCGATCCGAACCATGGAGAGCTATGGATCGGCGGCCTGGCCGGAACCGTAGAAACCGAAGCAGCACTGCAGATCTCCGCCCGAACCATTGGTGAACTCACCCTGCCGGAGAACGCGCTGATCGCGGGCTCGCCGGTGGTTGCTGCCGGCGCGGGCGCCGCGATCGGTGGGTGTTCCCGTTCGGCACAACTGGTGCGGCTGATCTCCGAGCTGCGCCAGATCAAAGACGCGTGGGAGGTTGCGCAGCTGCGGCACGCCGTCGACGTGACGATTGACGGGTTCGCCGCCACCAGCCGCGAAATACCGCAAGCAATCCGCGGTGGTGGAGAACGCTGGCTGCAGGGCACCTTCGACAGGCACGCCCGCACTTTCGGCCAGGCGCCCGGGTACGCGACGATCGTCGGCTCCGGCGCGGACGCGCCGATCCTGCATTGGGTCCGGGCCGATGGTCTGGTGCGTGAGGGCGACCTGGTGCTTTTGGACATGGGCATCGAGGTCCGAAGCGGCTATACCGCCGATGTCACCCGGACGTTGCCCGCGGGCGGCACGTTCAGCACTGCGCAGCGGCAAGTGCACGACCTGGTCGAACGCTCCCACCGAGCGGGGCTGGCCGCTGTCCGGCCCGGTAAGCCGTGGGTGGATTTTCATGCCGCCTGCATGGAGGTGCTCGCCCGAGGGCTGCACGACTGGGGCCTGCTGCCGGTCTCTGTCGACGAGGCACTCTCAGCGAACGGGCAGCAGCACCGGCGCTATATCGTGTGCGGCGTCGGCCATCATCTGGGCCTGGATGTGCATGATTGCGCATCGTCCAGTTACGAGGCGTACCTCGGTGGCACCATCGCCGAGGGAATGGCGCTCACTGTCGAGCCGGGTCTCTACTTCCACGCCTGGGACGAGACAGTACCGCCGGAACTGCGCGGGATCGGCGTGCGCATAGAAGACGACGTAGTCGTTACCGACACAGGTGTCGAGAACCTTTCCGAGGCGCTTCCGATCGACGCGACCGGTCTTGAAGAGTGGATGCGTACTGCGAAGTAGCACAACCTACGTCGGCTCGGCCTGTGACGGCTTGGCCTGTGACGGCTTGGCCTGTGACGGCGCAGCCAGCGCCGCCCACAGCTGCGCACGCACCGACGGGTCATCCATATCGCGCTCTATGAGGTCGGCGGCCTTCCGGATCCGGTAGTGCAGTGTATTGCGGTGTAGGCCGAGCTCTGCTGCTGCCGGCTCGAATCGCCCGTGATGCTTCAACCACACCTGCACGCTGTGGGCCAGCGGCACGCGGGAATACGGCCGGTAGCGCACTAATGGATCCACGAGCGCGGCCGCGCTGTCGGTGTCGAATGTCGAGTCCGGATAGTCGGTGTCGAATTCGGGCTCGACCACGCCGCGGCCCAAAGCCACTGACAGCAGCGCTGCGGCGACGTTGGTCATTGAATGGTGGGCTGTTCCCGGCGGACTATCGCGCCCGGTGACCAGAAATCCGCGTAGATTTCGGCCGTCTCCCAAAATCTGAACCGTGACGTATTCGCCGGGCGCAGAAACCGCGGCAGAGGTACTGCGGCCACCTCGCAGGCGTCCGAGCTCAGCGCGCCAACGGGTGTGCTTCTTCGAAGTTCCGTCCGGGGCTTCGTGCACTACCTGCCCCGAGACGTCCGACATCAGTGCCCACCCTTCGGTGAGAGCGGCAAGCTGGCGCACAACGCCGCCCGGGCCGGCAGTCACCGCCGCCCGAGTGATCGTCTGCTGGGCCTTTAACGCCTGCGCGAGCGCCGCGGTCTCGTCGGCGAAATGCATGTGCGCAACCGCCTCACCGATGGCGATAAAGGGCGTCGGTTCGTCAACAAGTAGCAACGGAAACCCCGCGCCAGAGGCCGCGTGCACCAGTCGCGGTGGGACCGTGCGGAAGGCCAGATGCTGCCCAATGCCCATACCGATGCCCACGACGCCAGCTGCGTCGAGCCGCGCCACGTAGTCGAGCACATCGGACTTCGAGGTGGGTAGCCGCATTCCAGTCGTCAGCAAAAGCTCGCCGCCACGCAAGAACGGTGTCGGATCGGCGAGCTCACTCGTCGTCACCCAGCGGATCGGCGCAGCCAGGCGTTCGGTGGCATCGCCACAGAGCAGCGTCATACCTAGATCGACGCGGCGCAGCAGTGCGGCAATGCTCGCAGGCATGACGCCACCCCTACTTCGCCGGAACGCACTCATGGATCGAACGCTGGACCATATTGTGCACAGTGCACAATAACGTCACCGAATTGAAATAATACGACTCTGACGGTCCGGCCGAAACGTGCCTACGGTCACAGCATGGCTAGCGAAATGGAACACGATATGACGAACGGCATCGTAGGCGGCCCGTCATTGCCGCAGCATCGCCGACTGGTGACCGAAATTCCTGGACCGAAGTCACGCGCCCTGCACGAACGCAAGGTGGCTGCGGTCTCCGGCGGGGTGAGTGTGGGCCTGCCCGTGTACATCGTGGCCGGCGGCGGCGGAGTCCTGATCGATGTCGACGGCAACAGCCTGATCGACCTCGCCGCGGGCATCGCGGTGACGAACGTGGGAAACGCCGCGCCGAAGGTTGCCGATCGAGTCACCGAGCAGGTGCATCAGTTCACCCATACCTGCTTCATGGTGGCGCCTTATGAGGGGTATGTCGAGGTCTGCGAGCGCCTCGCCGAGCTCACACCCGGCAACCATGACAAGAAATCCGCACTGGTCAACTCCGGCGCCGAAGCCGTCGAAAATGCCGTCAAGATAGCGCGCGTTGCTACCGGTCGAGACGCGGTCATCGTGTTTGACCACGCCTATCACGGTCGCACCAACCTCACCATGGCGATGACCGCGAAGAACGCACCGTACAAGGACGGGTTCGGGCCGTTCGCCGGCGAGGTGTACCGCGCGCCGATGTCCTACCCATTCCGAGAGCCGGTGCCGATCAAAGGGGCCGAAGCAGCGGAGCGCGCCATCTCCATGATCGAGAAGCAGGTCGGTGCGCATAATGTCGCCGCGATCGTGATCGAACCCATCCAGGGGGAGGGCGGGTTCATTGTCCCCGCGGAGGGGTTCCTGCCGGCGCTGTCGGAATGGTGCACGAAGAACGGAGTCATCTTCATCGCGGACGAGATTCAAACCGGGTTCTGCCGCACGGGCGACTGGTTCGCCTGCGAGAGCGAAGACGTGGTGCCGGATCTCATCACCACGGCGAAAGGTATCGCCGGCGGACTGCCACTGGCGGCGGTCACTGGTCGTGCCGAGATCATGGATGCGGTGTCCCCGGGCGGACTCGGCGGCACCTACGGCGGAAATCCCGTTGCCTGCGCCGCTGCGCTGGGCGCGATCGACACGATGAAGGAACTTGACCTCTCGGCCCGGGCAAGGCATATCGGCCAGATCATGAGCATGCGTTTGCGCGAAATGGCCGATCGGTTCCCGGCCATCGGCGAGGTTCGCGGCCGCGGCGCCATGATGGCAATCGAGATCGTCAAGCCCGGAACCACGACGCCTGACGCAGCGCTGGCGGCCGCTGTCAACAAGCACTGCCATGCCGAAGGGGTGCTGACGCTCACCTGCGGCACGTTCGGCAATGTATTCCGCTTCCTGCCGCCACTGGTCATCGATGATGCGCTCCTCGAGGAAGGACTGGCGGTGGTGGAGCAGGGCTTCGCCGCTGCAGGAGCGGAACAGCGAATTGGGACGGCATCGGCGCGATAACGCCGTCAGCTCACGCGAGCGTGCGGTACCTGCGCAGTAAATTTCATATACGAGAAAGGACGCGATCGTGGGTGTTTCTTCGGAACGGGTTGCTGAAGTACTGAACTCCGTACCCAAAGGTTTGCTGATAGGGGGCGAGTGGATCGATACGGCGAGCAAGGTACTGGTCGAAAACCCCGCCACCGGAACGACTCTCGCTGAGGTCGCTGATGCTTCGCCGGAGCAGGGAATTCAAGCGCTCGATGCTGCCGTGGCAGCGGGCCCGGCCTGGGCAGCGACCGATCCTCGGGAGCGTGGCGAGATCCTGCGTCGCGCTTTCGAACTGCTGCACGAGCGCGCCGACGAGTTTGCCTTGTTGATGACGCTGGAGATGGGTAAACCCTTGGGTGAGTCCCGCGGCGAGGTCGCCTACGGGGCCGAGTTTTTCCGCTGGTTCTCTGAAGAGGCCGTGCGCATCTCTGGGCGGTACTCCGTAGCGCCCTCGGGCGGGACCAGGCTGCTGACCATGAAGCAGCCGGTCGGTCCGGTGTATGCGATCACGCCATGGAACTTCCCGCTGGCAATGGGCACTCGCAAGATTGGACCGGCCCTCGCAGCAGGCTGCACCGTCGTGGTGAAACCCGCGAAGCAGACACCGCTGACCACCCTGGCGCTCGCCCAGCTGCTCATCGACGCGGGCGTTCCGGCCGGTGTTGTGAACGTCATCACGACAAACCGCTCCGGGGCAGTCTCGTCTCCGATCATCGCCGATCCACGGCTGCGCAAGTTGACCTTCACCGGCTCCACCGAGGTCGGCCGCATGCTGATCGGCGAGGCCGCAGAGCGGGTACTGAAGGTCTCGATGGAGCTCGGCGGTAACGCGCCGTTCGTCGTATTCGGCGATGCCGATCTCGATCGTGCGGTCGACGGAGCCATGCTCGCCAAAATGCGCAATATCGGTGAGGCCTGCACCGCTGCTAACCGGTTCATCGTGCACGAGTCCGTGGCCGAGGAATTCGGTCGCAAACTCGCCGCCCGAATGGCCGCGCTCACCATCGGTGCGGGAATTGATGACGGCGTTGAGGTGGGGCCACTCGTCGATGCGGTGGCGGTCGCCAAGGTATCCGAGTTGGTGGCCGACGCAATCGACGCCGGAGCGCAGGTGCTGACCGGGAATACACCGATCGACGGGCCGGGCCATTTCTACACCCCGACGGTATTGCAGAACGTTCCGACAACAGCCCGAATGTTCACCGAAGAGATCTTCGGGCCTGTCGCGCCGATCACCACCTTCGTCACCGACGATGAGGCGATCGCGCTCGCGAACGCGACCGAGTTTGGTTTGGTGTCTTACGCTTTCACCAAGGACCTCACCCGGGCGATTACCGTTGCGGAACGTCTCGAGTCCGGCATGGTGGGTATCAACCAAGGGATCGTCTCCAACCCGGCTGCCCCGTTCGGCGGGATTAAATCTTCCGGGCTTGGCCGCGAGGGCGGCCCGGAGGGCATCGAAGAGTATCTGGAAACCAAGTACGTCGGCTTAGCCCTGTAAACGGTGGCAGAAATCAGAGATCGATGCCAGCGCTAGACGATTGACTACAGCGTTGAAAGGATTGCGGACATGAGTGTCTACAACGTGACTGATCCGGCTACCGGCGTGGTCGTGGCCCAGTATCCGACGGCGAGCGATGCCGAGATCGAGGCTGCTGTCGCCTCGGCGTGGGAAGCGAGCCGAGGCTGGGCGAGGTCAACCACGGTCGCTGAACGGGCCGCCCTGATTCGAGGAGTCGCCGGCCTATTTGAGGAACGCAAAGATGCCTTGGCTGCGATCATTGTCCGGGAGATGGGTAAGCCGGTCGCCGATGCGGTCGGCGAGGTGGAATTCGCCGCGGCGATCTTCGGCTACTACGCAGATAACGCGCAGGCGCTGCTCGCCGACCAGTCAATTAGCCTGCTGGACGGTGACGGCTCGGCGGTGATCAGGCGTTCCCCATTCGGGGTCTTGCTGGGCATCATGCCGTGGAACTTCCCCTACTACCAGGTCGCGCGCTTCGCGGGACCGAACCTGTGTATTGGCAACACGATCATCCTCAAACACGCGCCGCAGTGCCCCGAGTCGGCGGCCGCGATCCAAAACGTGTTTGACGATGCCGGGTTCCCGCCAGGGGCGTACACCAACGTCTATGCGACGAACGAGCAGTCAG
>JBDTAR010000068.1:0-11929 GCA_039924545.1 Nakamurella sp.
GTCGCCACGGTCATTGACGGTGGCCCGGCAGTGACGATGCGCGCGATCAGTGCGGACCTGTTCGGCCGTGGCGTACGACGGTTAATGGTGGAGGGTGGAACGACCGTACACACCCAATTCTTGACAGAGGGAATCGCCGACGAGCTCCATCTAGTGGTCGCACCAGTATTCGTAGGCGACGATCGGGCACGGCGCTTTGTCGACGACGGAGTCTTCCCCTGGCGCCCCGGCCGCCGCGGCCGCCTGGAGCGTGTCGAGCAGATCGGCGATGTCGCACTCTTGACCTACGCGCTGTCCCCTCGATTCGCCCAGGGCTGGACAGACAACGCTACAGCGGATTTGGCTGGTGACCGATGAGGCCCACGGCAACCCGGGTAAGCATCGATTGGCTCATGCTGCGCCGGGCCGCAGATGAGCATGCCCGCGAGCCAGCGAGCGGCCTGGCCGCCGATTTGGCGGCCTTTCTGCGCACCCGAAGGCCGCAGGGCCAGTCCGAATTGGTGGACGTCGGTGCCGGAACGGGGTCGGGCGCCGAGTGGCTCGCTGCGCGGATCACCGGCCCACAGCGGTGGCGACTCATCGACCACGATTCGGACCTGCTCGCGCGGGCCAAGCCGGCCGCCGACGGCTGGGCGGAGCCTGTGATTGCCGATTTGCTCAGCCTGGCAACGATTCTCACTTACGAGCCAGCGGATGCGGTGACGTGCCAAGCGCTGCTCGATTTGTTGACGATGGACGACCTCCGAGCGCTGCTCGAGCCAGCAATCTCTTGCGGGGCGGCCGTGCTCGCTAGCCTTACCGTCAATGGCGTAACACACCTGACGCCGGCGCATCCGGACGATGAAATGGTGGTGGCAGCTTTCAATGCGCATCAGCGCCGCGGCGGCCGGTTGGGTCCAGATGCAGCCGGCGCGGCCGCCAATATCCTTCGTGCGGCCGGATATGTCGTTACCTCCGCTGCTACCCCCTGGCGACTCGGCCTAGGCGAAGAAGCGTTGATCGAGGAGTGGCTGCGCGGACGGGCCCATGCGGCGACCGAACAGCTACCTGACTCTGCAGGTCGAATCCGTCAGTGGTTCAACGATCAGATGACTGCGCTGCACGGTGGCGGGCTGTCCGCCGTGGTGGATCACCTCGACGTGTTGGGTCTCCCGCCGGAGTGATCGCCGCTGCCGATACACCTCGAAAGACCTGCATTGCACCACTAAATACCTGTATGACGAGCGCCGTAGCCCGGACGTGATTTCAGGCCTTCTGCGCCACCATCGCGTATTTCCGAATGCGCCCAGCTCCTATCCACTGACTCCACAGTTGATGTGTCGCAATAAGTTCCGCAATAGCCGACTTCCCGATCCCCGCAGCGACGGCGTCGTGCTGGGCGGCGAACGCGGCGAGTAGTCCATCGACCACGCACAAATGAGCAGTGCTGTCGTCGCGAACCCAAGAAACCGTGAGCCCCGAGGAAGCGAGCAGCGCGGTGAACTCAGCCAACGGAATGGGCCACACAGTGTCGGACTGAGGCATTGCCGCACGTTCCGCAACGCTGAGCGGAACACCGGCCTCAATGGTGCATGCGAACCGGCCGCCAGGGCGCAGCACGCCAGCGATATCTGAAACGAGCACGTCCTTGTTTCGAAATGCCAGGACCGTCTCCAGTAACAGGACTACGTCATACTCGCCGGCCGGGATCGGCGGAATGGTCGCCGTAATGAACTGGCACGTCAAGCCGGTAGAACGCTGTCGTGCAAGGTCGATAGCCGCAGCTGATTGGTCGATGCCAACGTAGCGGCAGCCGAGTTCTCGGGTCAGATGGCGACCGAAACCGGCTATGCCACAACACAAGTCCAGAACTTCAGTATCGCGACCGACGCCAGACTGCCTGGCCAGTGACAGTACGTCCCGGGCGGTCGCGAAGCTTTCCTGCTGCACGTACTGGCCAGGTGGATAGCCCGCCAGCCGAGCGTCGCGGAGTACCTCCTCCGCTAGTGCTCGCCGGTCGAGACTCACAGCGGATCGCCGTGGCGCGTCCACAACCACCAGATGTCGCGGCCAAACGATTCGGCAATCAAGGCAGCACCTGCGGCGAGTCCCACCAGCGTGATCCGACGCGATAAGACTCCGGACATGGCCGCGGTCAGCGTGATTCCTTCGGTGGCCGCCGCGACTTTCCGCCAATATCGCGGCGGCAGCGGACGGCGCATCCATGGCCACACCCACCCGGCCGCGCCGAAAATATAGCGGGCCACGCCGCCGACCAACACCCACCGGCCGAACGATCGGGAAACATGCGTCGTCAGAGTCAGGATTAGAAATGCGTCTACCTCGCCGTCGAGCCGGGCACCGAAAGCCGACGAGCTCCCGGTGTGGCGCGCGACGGCTCCGTCGACTGCGTCGAGGACCAGTGCCCCGACAGTGAGCGGCACCGCCACGGCGCGGCGCAACGGCCGACGAGGCACGTCAACGACGAGACCGGCCACCACGCTAGACATGATGGCGCGAGACAGCGTCACCGCATCGGCGGGTGACGGGTGACGCGCCCCGCTATGGCGCATCGCGCGCGACACTGCGGCGCTAACGGCGAGCGCGCTACCGCCGCCGACAATCCAGCCTGGAGACACACCGTTGACTCTACCCAACGCCGGACAGCGACTAGATAGGCCGGGAATTCGCGACACGTTTTACCGACGAGCGCTCAGTCGACACGGTGCGTCGAGTACTTGAATCCGACGTGCGAAGCGACGAAGCCGAGGCGTTCATAGAACCGATGCGCATCGGTTCTGGCGGTGTCAGAGGTGAGCGAAACGAGACCAGCACCCATGGCTGGGGCAGCAACATCCATGACCCACCGCATCATGGCGGACCCAATACCGGAGGAGCGAACATCACTGCGAACTCGGACGGCCTCGATAAGTAGTCGCGTGCTGCCGCGCCGGGCCATGCCTGGGATGCGAGTGAGTTGCATGGTACCGAGAACGCGCCGCTCCCCGTCAATGGCGATGAGCAATTCGTTGGCAGGGTCGCTGACGATCTGTTCGAGCGCCGACAGATACATCGGACGATCTTCCGCGGAGGCCCTGTCGCCTCGAGAGGCGCTGACTGGGTCGTCAGATAAGAGCATCATGAGCGAATCTAGATCCGCAGCCGATGCGCGCTGCAGCGTCACCGTTCCGATGCGTGAGTCAAGCACTGGGGGTAACGAAACGTTGTCGAGCATCCGACCAGCTTTCCAGAATCATCATCGCTGAGGTTCGCCGATTACGGTTTCCGCAATCAGACGACTCGTGTTCCGTTGGAGTCGCTCGGCCACGCCCAGGGAAGACACAGGAGGTGGACTGGTCTCTTGCAGCCCAGCGCCCAACGCCCAGCGCCCAGCGCCCAACGCCGTGAGAGTGTCGGCGATGATCGCGGATGCGCGAGCCTCGGGGATCACGCGCCATGATGCGATCTCCGCGAGAATCCGCTCGACCGAGATCTTTCCATGGTCGAATAGCCCATCAACCGAGAGCGCTAGATCCCATTTGATGAGCTCTTCTACGAACAGGTTGGGGAGTGCGTCATTTTGACCTAGACAAGGAGGTTTATCAGATCCGCACGCCCCCACCCGCCGTTTCAGTCGACGAGGAATTCGCCCAGCGCGGCCAGCAGCCGGTCTACTTCCTCGGCTGTGTTGTAGGGAGCGAGACCGACGCGCAAGCCGCCAGTGTCGCCAAGGCCCAGCCGACGGGACGTTTCCAGCGCGTAGAACGAACTGGCTGGCGCGTTGATCTTAGCCGTCGCCAGGTGTCGGTAGACGTCGACGGAGTCACGGCCGTCAAACGTGAGCAGCAGCGTCGGGGTGCGGATGCCCGCGCGGGACCACACGGTCACGCCAGGTAGCGCGGCGAGCCCAGCTTCGAGTCGCTCCAGCAGCGAATCTTCATGCTCACCCACCGCTGCGAACGAAGCGACCAATCGTTCCCGGCAACTGCCGACAGCTGCGGAATCGAGACCCGCTAGAAAGTCCACTGCCGCCGTGATGCCTGCGAGTAATTCGTAGGGCAAGGTGCCGAACTCGAACTTCTCTGGCACGGCATTCGTTGCGGGCAAGAGTTTATCGGGGTCCAGCGTCTCCAGAAGCTCAGGATCGGCGGCTAGGACGCCACAATGTGGTCCGAGGAATTTATACGGCGAGCAGGAATAGAAATCTGCGCCCAGCGCAGGAACATCGATGCTGGCATGCGCCGTCAAGTGCACGCCGTCCACCGAGAGCAGCGCGCCGTATCCATGAACCAGCGCGGCGATAGCCGCGATATCCGGCCGGGTACCGATCAGGTTGGAAGCGCCCGTCACCGCTACTAGCCGCGTCTTGTCGGAGAGCGACGCAGCAACATGTTCGACGGTGAGTTCTGTTGTCTCCGGGTCGAAGTCGATCCATTTCACCGTGGCGCCGGCGGCTTCCGCGGCCTGGATCCACGGTCGAACATTCGAGTCGTGGTCCAGCCTAGAGACGACGATTTCGTCGCCCGGATCCCACGTTTTCGCCAGCGCTCTGGACATGATGTAGTGCAGGGCAGTGGCGCTCCGGCCGAACACAATCCCCTGCGGATCGGCTCCGAGCAGATCGGCCATGGCCTGCCGCGCGTCCACCACGACCGCTTCGGCACGCTGCTCGGATTCGGTGACACTGCCCCGGTTGGACAGCGGGCCGATAATGGTGTCGCGGATGGCGTCACCGACGGCATCCGGGGTCTGCGTGCCGCCTGGACCGTCGAAAAATGCGATACCTGTTGCAAGAGAGGGAAAGTGCGCGCGAATCGCGGACACATCGAAGGCCATGCCATCTCCTCGGGTGGGATTGATGACCTGACGCTACCGCTACTTCACTTGGCCGGAATCCTTGGACACCATGAGCGTCGCGGTATCCACTGCCTCAAACGCCGAGGCCGGAATCTTCTTCAGTTCTGAAACGAGCGCTTCCGGCCAACCCGGATCGGCGTCTCCTTGGAAGTACCAGCGAGATCCGTTGTCTGCCAATACCAATCCATAAGTCTTCATCGCTGTCAGCACGGTTTGAGCCTGTTTTGAGTAGTCGGAGACGTTGAACGATGCCTTCATCCGGAACCGCGCCCCCATGGGTGGCAGCGTCGCAGCAGAACCCTTGCCTGCTTCGTGCCGCGCCGGCCACATGTACGCGGCGGCGGTCTTATTGGTGGTGAACCGAATCGCGTGGTGCACCGCGCCCGCCTTCACCTCACTCCAGCGCAAGAGCCCCGGCAGTATCGGCAGGCCAGCAGCGTCAGCCGACGTCCAGCCAGCGGGACGCAGCGCGTTGCTCGTCAAATTCCAGTGCGCACCGGAGCCGGCAGTCCATTTCCCGCCCTTGTTCCAGGTGTAATACGTCTCGAACAATTCGCAGGTGTCGCCGGTGACGATGATCGCGTGCCGGTCACCGTCTTCCGCCGGGCCGCCTTCGATCTTGGTTGTGGAGGTGAGTGGATATGTGATTCGGTCGGATTCGTCGGCGTAATCGAAGGTAACTGGCACGCGCGCAGTCTTAGCGGGCGCAATAGTGATCGGAATGCCGTACGGGTTCTTCGGGTCGTCGTAGTTCGGCCCGAAATCAGGGTGCAGCTTCTGATCGGCGGCGCCCATGGCCGCGAGCCACGTCTTGTTCTGTTTCACTATCGGCAGTTTCGAGATGTCCGCATGCCAAAAGTTATTCGTGGGGAAGACCTGGCATTTCGTTCCAGTCAGCACATCGGTGCCGCTGGCCCTTTGCGGCGCCGAAACGGTCATGGTCGGCTTCACAGTCGTCGACGCAGTTGGCTTCACCTGCACCGTCGACGAGGCCGGTTGCACAGAAATTCCCGGGCTCAGGCTCACAGTCGTGGCCGGGTTATCCGAAGGCGCCCCAGAACCAACCGAGTATGACGAAGATTCGGTGGCGGGACTCGCCTCCGACGAGGAAAGCGTCATACGTAATGCCGAAGTCGGTGCCGCGGACGCGGGCGCAGCGGCAGGCGAACGGGTGCACGCAGCCGATAGCAGCAGGGCGCCAATAGCGCAGGCGGCCAGCAACTCACGGTTTCGTGACATGCACAGATAGTAGTCACCGTCTCGCCTGACCTGGGTGAAAGGCCGCTTTGTTTCCGCGGCTGTCCGCGACACAACTTCTTGAACGCACTCGACCGAATAACCGGCCACCACCCGCAGCTCGTCGATAGTCAATTCGCGGTCACCTTCACCGTTAAGACATCGCATTTTCACCCATGCGGAGCAATGGGCCAGCCCGGCCGACTCTAGGCCCCTAGCTGGATGTAGCCCCCACGAGAATCACCGAGGGGCTACAACCGCCTCGCGTCAGGTCAGTGCTGCTCTTCGTGGGCATGCTTGGGAAGCAGCCACACGAGGGCAAGGCACAGGACGACGATCGCGCCGACAACTCCCACGCTCACCACGACAGCGTGGATACCGTCGTGCGCTGCAGCCTGGCTGAAGTAGATGGTGGTGACGACGGCAGAACCGATGGCGGCAGCGAGTTGTTGCACCGCGCTGAGCGAGCCACTGGCGCTTCCTGCCTCCTCCGCGGCAACATCGCCGATGGCCACGTCATAAATGCTACTGAAGCATGCACCCATGCCAATGCCGAGAACGAGAATCGCCGGCGCTGTCCCCCAGGCACTAATGCCCGACCCCACGACGAGCACCGCGGCAAACAGTGCGATTGCGCCGGCGAGGGTCACAATCAGGCCGTAGACGACCAGCGCGCGACCAAGCTTCGGGATCAGCGGCCGGGCGATGAACGAGGCAACGATGATGCCGACCATCAGTGGGGAGAGGCCCAGCGAAGCCTGCAGTGCGGACATGCCGAGCTGAAGTTGGAAGAACAGCGAGATTACGTAGGCGAAGCCATTGACAGCCGCGAAATACGCGAGGCCCAGAAGCAGGCCCGCGGTGAATCCGCGATTGGTCAGCAGCGTCGGGATAATCAGCGGATTCTTTGACGTGCGCTGACGCATCCAGAAAGCCACGAGACCGATAGCGCCCACAATCAGGCTGACGATGGGAAGCGCAGTCCAACCGCTGGTGGAGCCATCAATGAACCCAAAAATGAACCCGAGCATCGTCACGGAGAGCACACCGGCACCCACTCCATCTATCGGCTGGTCGTCGGATGGTGCATCGTGCGGCAGGATCCGCGCGGCAGCGATGAGCCCGATTGTGCCAAGCACGATATTGATCAAGAACATGGGCCGCCAAGTGAGCCCGGCGATGTTCGCGTGGATGATGAAACCTGCAGCGATGGGGCCGAGAACCGCCGACGCACCGAGCACCGGTCCGAACATACTGAACGCTGTCGGCATCTGCTCGCGGTTAAGCGAGCCGAGCAAGATACTGATGCCCTGCGGAATCAGCAGCGCGCCGAATGCTCCTTGAACGAAGCGTGCCCCGACTAACATCGCCGGATCAGCAGCCAGTCCGCAGATCAGGGACTCGAGGGTAAACCCGGCCAAACCGATGAGGAAGATCTTCCGTTTGCCGTATTTGTCGCCAAGCCGCCCGCCGACGACTAACAGGGCACCGAGTGCGAGTGCGTAACTGGCCCCAAGCCATTTGACTAAGCCCTCGCCGCCGCCAATCTCGCGGACAATCGTCGGCGCGGCGGCATTAGTGATCGTCCCAGAACGTCGGAGAGCAGCACGACGGCCAGGATCGCCCAGAGCCGCGGAGTCAGTCGGGATCGGGAATGCGCTGGTGCAAACTGGGTGGTAGTCATGGTGTTCCTCCACGGTGTCCAGTGCCGAGCGCCGTAACCGTGCCGAGGATTCTTTCGGTCGTGGTCGTGATCGTCGCCCGCTTGATGCAGTCACGAATCCAGACCCGCTCCGAGGAATGGCCTCGGCAACTGATCTCGATGACGTTTGTTGGGTACACCGGAAATGTACACGAACATGTTCGTGATGAACAGGTTCGCCCTGTGATTGTTTCGCAACTCAGGCGTCGGCTCAATCAGCGAACGCAACCCGCCACAAACAACCGCCCGCCGCTGCCCGGGCTACCGTCGAGCCATGAGCATTCGCCCGCATGACGATCCCGCGCCGCAGGCCGACATAGAGCCGCTACTGGATCACTTGGTCTACGCCACGCCCGATCTGGCTGCAACGCTGACGGATTTCCACAAGCGCACGGGCGTCGAGCCCACCGCTGGCGGGCGCCACCTCGGGCTCGGCACGCGAAACTACCTGGTGGTTCTTGGGTCGTCGAGCTACCTGGAGATCATCGGCCCAGATGTCGACAAACCTCCTGATCCGGGACGCGAGATGCCTTTCGGTATCACCGACCTCACTGCGGGGCGTCTGGTGACGTGGGCTATTCACCCAGCGGATATCGAGATGACCGCGGCCGCGAGCGCGCAGGCGGGAGCAGATCAGGGGCCGATCGTATCGATGCAACGCGCCAGGCCCGATGGGATCCTGCTGTCGTGGCGGCTGACGACCCCCACGCCGATGCCGATGGGTGGCGTCGTCCCGTTCCTGATCGATTGGGGTTCGAGTCCGCATCCTGCCGCCGACGACGTGCCCTCCGCCGGGTTGATATCGCTACGTGGCTGCAATCCGGATCCGGACGCAGCGGGCCAGGTGATGTCGGCCCTCCACGTGCGGTTGCCGCTCACCGCTCAGGCGCCGAAGCTGGCCGTCGTGCTGGAGACTCCCCATGGCTTAGTAGAGCTGAGCTAGCAGCACCACGCAGCTTTTCCCCCGCACTTCTACCGAAAATAGCGCTCCCGGCGGGCTCGCCGGGAGCGGCGACACAGGGCGGCGCGGCCGCAGGAAAGCGTCATACTCGGCATGGACAGCAAACAGCCTGTTTTGGGAGCTGATTTTTTGTCAGATACCGATTACACTCGAGATTATGCGGAACACATCGACTTTGACGACAGATTTTCCTGCGAGCCGTGTTGCCCCGGAGAAAGTGCGCGAGACGTTGGCCAAACACATCCTGGCCGACGGATTCGGATTTGTGGTCGACACAAAGGCCAGCCACGGCTCTACCGTGGTCGACGCGGCGACCGGTACCGAATACCTCGATCTCTACACGTTCTTCGCGTCATCGCCGCTCGGCATGAACCCATCCGGCCTCGTTGACGACCCCGAGTTCATGGCGCTGCTAGCTGAAGTCTCGGCCAACAAGCCCGCCAACTCCGACGCGTACACCACCCACTACGCGGAGTTCGTCGAGACATTCGCCCGTGTACTCGGTGATCCGGCGCTGCCGCACCTCTTCTTCATTGAGGGTGGCGGGCTCGCAGTAGAAAACGCCCTCAAGGTCGCGTTCGACTGGAAGTCCCGCCGCAACGAGGCGGCCGGCCGCTCCCCCGAACTCGGCACCAAGATCTTGCACCTGACCAAGGCGTTCCATGGCCGCACCGGCTACACCATGTCGCTCACCAATACCGACCCGGTGAAAATCGCTCGTTTCCCCAAGTTCGACTGGCCACGCATCGACGTGCCGTCAGCGATCTTCCCGATCGAAGAGCATCTCGCCGAGATCAAGGCCGCCGAGCAACATTCATTGAAGCAAGCCCGCGCCGCCTTCGAAGCAAATCTGCACGACATTGCGGCCTTCATCTGCGAGCCAATTCAGGGTGAGGGCGGCGACAACCACATGCGCCCCGAGTTCCTTCAGGGCATGCAGGCTCTGTGCCATGAGTTTGACGCGTTGTTCATCATGGACGAGGTGCAAACCGGTGTCGGCATGACGGGCACCAACTGGGCTTACCAGCAGCTCGGCATCGAGCCGGACGTCGTCGCATTCGCTAAGAAGGTACAGCTCGGCGGGATCATGGCCGGTCGCCGCGTCGACGAAATTCCGGACAATGTTTTCCGCGTATCGTCTCGCATCAACTCCACGTGGGGTGGCGGACTCACCGACATGGTGCGCTCCCGTCGGCTGCTCGAAATCATTGAGCGAGACGGTCTGGTCCAGCGCGCCGCCGAACTCGGTGAGACCCTGCTCAAGGATCTGCACCGCATCGGCGAGACGCACACCGACATCGTCTCAAACGTGCGTGGCCGCGGCCTGATGTGCGCGCTCGATATCGCCACAACGGCGCTACGAGGTGACGTACTTAAAAAAATGTATGACGATGAACATGTCATTGCGCTCGGCTGCGGGCAGCGCTCTATCCGGTTCCGGCCGTCATTGTCGGTCTCTGCCGAGGAACTGGGGCAAGCCGTGGACGCACTCGACCGGGTACTCACTTCTGTGGAAGGAACGGCGAACTAACCGTGTCAAACAAAGAGTCGGCTTCTACTCCGACGCAGGTAACCTCGATAATCGGCGGCGTTGCATCGCCTTTCGAACCGGGAGCGCCAACCTATAAGTCCATCAATCCTTCCCGTATAGACGAGACCGTCGCGGAGGTGTCGTTCTCCTCTGCCGACGAGTTCGCGCGCGCCTGCCGGGTCGCCTCCGACGCTCAGCAGGCCTGGGCCGATATCCCCGCCCCGGTACGCGGCCGAGCGATAGCCACCATTGGCCGCCTGGTTGAAGCCAACGCGGAGAAGCTCGCGGCGATTGTCACCGAAGAGATCGGCAAGCCCTATGCCGAGGCAATGGGCGAGGTGCGCGAGATCATCGACACCTGCGACTTCTTCCTTGGCGAAGGTCGGCGACTCTACGGGCAGACAGTGCCCAGCGAAATGCCGGACAAGAACCTGTTCACCTTCCGCAACCCGGTCGGCACCGTTGCGGTCATTACCGCCGGCAACTTCCCGGTCGCTGTGCCGTCCTGGTACATCATCCCGGCGCTACTCACCGGAAACGCAGTGGTGTGGAAGCCAGCGGAGTACTCCGCGAAGGCCGCCGCAGCGTTCTACGAACTGTTCGTACGCGGCGGCGGACTGCCGGAAGGCGTATTGAATATTGTGTTCGCGGACGGCCCGTCTACCTTTAGCGGGTTGGAAATCGCGTTGGCTGAAGGAACCCTCGACAAGGTTGGCTTCACCGGCTCTTCAGCGGTCGGCGCCAAGATCGGCGAGCTCACCGGCCGGTATGTGCAGTCGTCGTGTCTGGAACTCGGCGGCAAGAATCCGATGGTCGTCTGCCCAGATGCAGACCTTGACCTGGCAGTGGAAGGCGCCCTCTTCGCCGGGTTCGGTACCGGCGGGCAGCGCTGCACCTCGCTGGGCACTGTCATAGTTCACGAATCTCTGCATGACGAGTTCCTGCGCCGCTTCGACGCCGCAACTCGCGCGGCAAAGGTGGGCGACCCCACCGGGGACGTGCTGTATGGACCAATGATGGCGCCGAAGTTCGCCGATACCTACGAGAAGTACTTGGGTTGGATCACGCCGCATCACACCGTGCACGGCTCGACCGGAACCGGCCGCATCTCGGCTTCGAACCCGCGTGAAGGTTTCGTCGGGGACGCAGAGGCAGGCATGTTCTACCACCCGGTGATCGTGGACGGCGTCCAGTCGGACGACGAGCTGTTCATGAACGAAACGTTCGGCCCGATCGTCGGAGTGACGACGTATTCGACGCTGGATGAGGCGATCGCACTCGCGAACAAGCCAGGTTACGGGCTGTCGTCGTCGATCTACACGAACGACCCGAAGACCGTGTACACGTTCCGTCGTGGCATTTCCGCGGGGATGGTGTCGGTCAACAACTCCACCTCCGGCGCCGAGGCACACCTGCCGTTCGGCGGAAACGGGAAGTCCGGCAACGGGTCTCGGCAGTCTGGCATGTGGGTGCTGGACGAGTTCACCCGCTGGCAGGCAATGAACTGGGATTACTCCGGGAAGTTGCAGAAGGCACAGATGGACGTCGTCGAATTAGTGCCGGACCGGGACTTCCGGCTGTAAGACATGTCAGTTCCAGACGATATCGCCCAGTTTCTGACCGAGGCGCTCTCCGGCCTGGCTGGCGCGCAGTGGCACGATAG
>JBDTAR010000069.1:0-17952 GCA_039924545.1 Nakamurella sp.
ATCGATCTCGTCAATCGAGAAGCCGAGATCGTCGAGGACCTCTCGACTGTGCTGGCCGAGCAGCGGCGCTGGCCGCCGAATAGTCGATGGCGTCTCGGAAAGCTTCGCGGGAACGCCAAGGCTATGCATGTGCCCGATCGTTGGATGCTCAATGTCGACGACCATCTCGCGCGCAACTACCTGGGGCTGCGCCAACGCTTCGCTATAGGTGAGCACCGGCCCACCCGGGACCCCAGCAGCGTCGAGGGCAGCAACCCACTCCGCGGTCGTCGCACCGGTCAGGACTTGCTGGATCTCTGCGGCGAGCTGGTCGGCATGCCGCGGACGCAGCCGCGCATCGGCATACTCCGGCCGGTCGAGCAAGTCGGGTCGGTTCAGCACATCGCGGCACAGGTGCTGGAACAGCCGGTCGTTGTTCGCGCCGATTGTCACGTATCCGTCTGCGGTCCTGAACGCCTGATACGGCGCATTGTATCGATGCCGAGAACCCTCAGGTTTGGGCTCGATCCCGGCGCCAAACCAGGCGCCAGCCTCCCAGACCGTGAGCGCGAGCCCGGCGTCGACAAGCGAGACGTCTATATACTGCCCGCCCCCCTCGCGCAAGCGACGAATGTACGCCGCCATGACGGCGTTCGCCGCGACGATCCCGGCTGTCAGGTCGTTAACCGCCACACCGAACTTGGCTGGCTCGCTGTCCGGCTGTCCCGTCATCCGCAGGAATCCTGTCATCCCTTGGGCAATGATGTCGAAACCTGGACGATGGCGATCCGGACCGGTTTGGCCGAACCCAGTGATTGAACAGTAGATTCCATTCGGATTAGCGGCATGCACTGCGTTGTAACCAAGCCCCAACCGGTCCATCACACCCGGGCGGAAGTTTTCTACGACAATATCGGCGCGGCTCATCAGCGCAAGTGCGATCCGGTGACCCTCCTCCTTCTTGAGATCTAACCCCAGCGAACGCTTGTTTCGATTGACCATGGCCGATGGGTAGCTTTCACCGTGGACGAACGGCGCCATATTCCGCGAGTCATCACCGTGAATCGGGTGCTCGATTTTGATGACATCAGCGCCACAGTCACCGAGCATCATCGTGCAATACGGCCCGGACAGATAGCGGCTGAAGTCCGCCACGATGACACCCTCGAGTGGTTGCACGGTGCACCCTTTCCGTTGCTTGCGCCTGCGCCGCTTGTACGCGGTCGCGACGGCATCGCCTGCATATCGTCGAATCGACCTCATCGTCCCGAAAAGCCTCACTCCGGTCGGCTCATAAGGCATCTATAGTGGTATATGGTATACCAAGTACTCATCCAAGGAGGCACGATGAATCTCAACCTCACCGGCAAAGTTGCATTCGTCACCGGAGCCAGCAAGGGCATCGGACGAGCGGTCACCGCTCGCCTGGCGGCGGAAGGCTGTGACGTAGCAATCACGGCTCGAGGTGAAGAGGCGCTGACAGACACCGCGGCTCAGATCGCAACGGAATCCGGCCGGAAGATCCTGCCGTTCGTCGGCGACATGAGCAAGCCGGACGACGTGCAGCGTTGCGTAGACGCGGCTCTGGCTCAGCTGGGCCGCATCGACATTCTGGTTACCTGCGCCGGATCATCACCGGGCGGTCTGTTGACAGAGCTTTCCGAAGAACAATGGCACGAGAGCCTCAACCTAAAGTTTATGGGATATGTGCGCACCGTGCGGGCGGTGATCGGTCACATGGTCGAACGCGGCAGCGGGTCCATTGTGCTGGTCGTCGGAAACGACGGCCTTAAACCGAGCTACTGGGAGATGACGGCAGGCGCGGCCAACGCCGCCGACCTCAACTTCGCATCGTCGATCGCCGAGCAGTACGGCCCGCACGGGATTCGGGTAAACACCGTCAACCCCGGCCCAGTAAATACGGACCGCTGGGACGGATTGGAGAAGGCCTTCGCCCGCGATATGGGTGTTGACCAGGCCGCAGCCCATGCCCGCGCCACCAATTCCATCCCGATGGGCCGGATCACCGAGCCCGAAGAAGTCGCTGCTCTCGTCGCATTTGTTTCATCCGATCTGGCGTACACACTGCACGGCGCACATATCCCTATCGACGGCGCACAGCGCAAGGCATTGATGGACCGCTAATTTGAAAGGCAGGTGACGGCGATGCCGTACGTGACTACTGATGACGACGTTCGGCTGTACTACGAAGAATACGGCCAGGGCGACACGATCGTGTTCGTCCACGAGTTCGCCGGAGACCATCGCTCGTGGTATCCACAGGTGCGCCACTTCTCGCGGCGCTACCGAGTACTGATTTATGACGCGCGAGGGTATCCGCCGTCGGACGTGCCCACCGACCCATCGGTATACGGGCAGTACCGCGCAGTTGACGATGCGCTCGCGGTAATGGACGCCGTTGGTGCGCAGCACGCCCACGTTGTTGGCAATTCGATGGGTGGTTTCACTGCGCTACACCTCGGACGCCTGCATCCTGACCGAATCACCGCAGTCGTTTCGTCGGGCTGCGGTTACGGCGCCCGCCCGGACACCATCGAACGCTTCCAGTCGGAGTGCGAGACAATCGCGCGAGCATTCGAGACCGAAGGCTCCGAAAGCATGTCAACGTGGTACGGCGTTGGCCCTGCCCGCGTCCAGTACCAAGCTAAGGACCCGTTCGGGCATGCGGAACACGTACGCGTGCTGGCCGAACACGACCCTGTCGGTGCCGCCCTGACAATGCGCGGCGTGCAGAAGAGTCGGCCGTCGCTCTACGCGCTCAAGGACGAGCTCGCTGCCATGGATGTACCAGTCCTCATCATCGCTGGAGACGAGGACGACGGCGCACTGGAGACGGACCTGATGCTCAAACGCACCATCCCGCGGGCCGGGCTGGCTGTACTCCCCCGGTCGGGACACCCCACCAACCTGGAAGAGCCAGCGCTGTACAACCAGCTGGTTGAGCAATTCTTCAGCCAGGTCGAACACGACAGGTGGGGACGGCGAGACCCACGGTCCCAGGTTGCCTCAACCACCGGCGCCTAATAGTCGAGGACGACTCAAACGTTCGATTCGAGTAGCTCCAGAACCCGGTCGGGCGTCATCGGAATCCGCGTCACCACGCGGCCACCCAACGCGTCGCGCACCGCACAGACGAGAGCGGCACCTGAGCCAGTAAGACCGCCCTCCCCAGCGCCCCGCACCCCGAGCGGGTTACTCGCCGCTGGCGCTTCTTCGCTGATGATAATCTCTACGTCGGGCACTAGGTCTGCGGTCGGCTCCATGTAGTCGATGAAGGTCGTCGAAAGCGGCTGCCCGGCCTCGTCATAGTTGAACTCTTCAAGCAACGCCCCACCAATACCTTGTGCGACCCCGCCGCGGAGTTGATCTGCGACCAGTGCGGGGTTGACCGCACGTCCAACTTCGTAGGCAACCAAGTACCGCAGTACGGACACGCCTCCCGTTCCTTCGTCGACTTCAACGAGCGCAGCGTGAACACCGTACGGGTAGTTCATGTGGTCGACACCAAACCGATATCGGGCCAGTAGTCCGGCTGGTTCGTCATCCTCCAGGTACTTGCTGCCTGGGCGAGCGGCAGCGGCAATCGCGCGAAAATCCATCTTTAGGCCGGGTACACCGCGCACTCGGATATTGCCGTCGCCCATTTCAAGATCGTCTGGCGACACCTCGAGCATCCGAGACGCCAGAACCATCATGCGGGCAACCACTCGCTTACCAGCCCCTTGCACCGCGCTGCCGGATACGACGGTTGATCGGCTCGCCCATGAGCCCATGCCGAACGGTTGTAACAGCGTGTCGCCATTGATGACGTCAACGCGGTCCACGTCGACATGCAGTTCGTCCGCCGCGATCTGCGCCAGCGCAGTCTCAATGCCCTGCCCGAGCGACGCGCCGCCCGAATGCACGCGCACCCTGCCGGAACTGGTTACTTCGACATCCGCTGTCTCATGCGGGCCGAGACCACTTTTCTCCAGAAACATGGTGACGCCCAAGCCCATCCTCCGGCCTTGGCCGCGACCGGCGGCCAGCATCTGTCGCCAGCCGAGCTCGTCGATCCGCTCCAGTGCACGATCCAGCAGCCCCGGGTAGTCGCCACCGTCGAGCACCACGTCCGTGCCCAACGTGTTCATACCGCGCGCGCGCGGTAGCTCACTCGGCGTGAGCAGATTCCGGCGACGGAACTCCACTCGGTCGATGCCCAAGCGGTCCGCCGCGATATCGAAAAGCTGCTCGCGCACCACAGTTCCTTCGAACCTGCCTGGTCCACGGTAGGTCCCGCATGGGGTCTTGCTGGTCAGTCCGACGCGCGCGTGGCCCGCATAGGCTGGAATTCGGTACGGCCCGGGCAACATCGCCAGGGTGAGGTCAGGCACGCACACGCCGTGCGTCCGCGCATATGCACCGTTGTCCTGTACGAGGTCGTCGCGCAGGCCGAGAATGACGCCGTCACCATCGAGCGCTAGCTCGATCCGGTGAAGTTGCTGGCGCGAATGATTGACGGCTACCAGGTTCTCGGCCCGGTCTTCGACCCAGTACACCGGGCGCCGATACCGCACGGCCGCATACGGAATGAGGAAGTCTTCTGGGTAAAACTCGCCGCGCACGCCAAATCCGCCGCCGGCGTCAACGGCGCGCATACGGATGCTCTCCGCGTCCCAGCCGAGCAAGTCGGCCAGTACGTGCTGGTTGAACACTGCTACTTTTGTCGCTCCGAAGATATCCAGTGCCGTTCCTGCAGCGTCGATGTCGGCGAGCAGCGCACGCGGTTCCAGCGGCACGGCACTGTGCCGACCCACCTTGAATGTCATCGATATCGTGTGCGCCGCATGCTCGAATGCAGCGTCGACGTCGCCGTAGCCCAATCCGAAATCGGCCGCACAGGGCGCAGTCTCCGCGTCTAGTAGCGCAGGTTGCGCAGAAACGTCCACGACCACGGCGTCGGCCGCATCTTCCGCCACATACGCGTCGACGGCCAAAACCAGCGCGACCGGTTCACCGACGTAGCGGACCTGGCCTACGGCGAGGACGGGCTGCAGAAACTCCGAAAGGTCAATGTTCTGTACGGGCACTCGGATAGGGATGCGGGGGCAGTCCTGCAGGTCGTCTGCAGTCAGCACACCTACGACCCCCGGTATCGTCAGAGCCGCCGAGGTGTCCACCTTCAGCCCGTCGCCGCGGGCGACCGTCGAACGTACTACGCGTGCATAGAGCATCCCCGGGCGCATGGTGTCCGCACCGAACAACCCCCGCCCCATGAGCATCCGCCGGTCTTCCTTACGCGGCACGCTCACACCGACGGCCCGCTGGTGCTGTGCGCCGGCGGAAGCCGCGCTGACCGAGGCTGTCATTTGATCAACGATGCGCGCGCGATGCGCCGCAATTCGGCTACCTCGGTAACGGCATCGACGATGCCGGAGTATCCGGTGCAGCGGCAAAGGTTGGCCGACATGGCTTCTCGCACCCCGGCTGGGTCCGGATCCGGATCGGTCGCGAGGTAGCCCTCGGCAAGCATGAGGAAGCCGGGCGTGCAGAATCCGCACTGCAAACCGTGGTGATGAGAGAACGCTTCCTGTAGGTCGGACAGCTGTTCGCCGTCAGCCAGGCTCTCGACGGTCCGAACGCTGCAGCCGTCGGCCTGTACACCGAACATCAGACACGAGCGGACCGGTTCGCCGTCGACCAAAACCGTGCATGCGCCACAGATCCCGTGTTCGCAGCCCAAATGTGTCCCGGTCAGCCCGATATCGTGCCGCAGCACATCCGCAAGCGTGCGTCGCGTCTCGACTGTCAACTCATTTTGCGTACCGTTCACGTCCATACTGATATGCCGTGTGTCCTTCATGGTGCCTCCGCATCATCGGTATTGGACAGCTAATGAACTTGCAGTAGGTGCCCCGAGTTCAGGCCGCGGATGCATCCGCCGATTCGACGGCCGCTAGGGCTTGGAGTACGAGATCGGGTGTCACTGGGACACTGTCAAACTCCACCGAGCACTGCTTCAGCGCATCGTTAACTGCGTTGAGCACTGCGGCAGGCGCGCCGATCGCGCCACCTTCACCCATTCCCTTAGACCCTGTGACGGAGTTCGCCGAAGGAGTTTCGAGGTGCTGCATCTTCAGGCGCGGGATCTCGGCCGCGGTAGGAACAAGGTAGTCGATATACGAGCCGGACAGCGGCTGACCATTCGAGTCGAAGGTAAGACGCTCGTAGAGAGCGGCCGCAATCCCCTGCGTGACACCGCCAGCAACCTGACCGGTCACGATCATCGGGTTGACCATGACGCCACAATCCTCCACCACGATGTAGTCGATAACGTGAACGTCGCCGGTTCCCGGATCGATCTCGACCAGCGCGGCGTGCGTCGAGTTAGAGAACGTGCCGGGCGGATCGAAGCTGGCGCGTGCCTCCAGAAGGTACTCATCATCACTGTGGATACGCTGCGCCTGCCAATACGCAGTCTCGGCGATCTCCTTGAGCGACATACCGACGTCGGCCGCGCCCCGGACCCGGACCCGTCCATTGGTCAGCTCCACGTCTGCAACATCGACTTCCATCAGATCGGCTGCCACGCGCTTGATCCGGTCTGCCAGCTTGCCCGCCGCGAGGTGCGCCGCGCCGCCGCCGATAACAAGTGATCTGCTGCCCCACGTCCCCCACCCGTAGCTGGACAGGTCAGTGTCGCCTTCGCGCACCTTTACTTGATCCGGGTTGATGCTTAACTGGTCCGCGACGATCTGCGCAAACGTCGTCTCGTGTCCTTGGCCATGGCCGCAAGTGCCTGCCGTGACCGTGACCTCACCGGAGGGATCCATCGAGATGTGGACGACGTCATACCCTGGCGTCATGTGCATTGACCGCTGACCCATCGTCTCAGTACCGTACGCGGAGCGTTCCGAGAAACAGGCTATTCCTATGCCACGCAACACTTCTCGAGGCGAGCCCGTAATTGGTGCGGGCACGGTCGTCGGTCCGGACTTCCACCCAGCATGCTCGATCGCCTGAGTGCACAACTCGAGAGACTCGCGATACGAACCCTTTTCGTACGTGACACCGTTGGGGCCCGTGTACGGAAACTCGTCCGGCTGGATCAGATTACGCAGCCGCACTTCGACCGGGTCGAGGCCGAGGCGTCGTGCAGCGCTTTCCATCAGGCGTTCCATCACGATGACGATCTGCGGGCGTGACACACCACGGTAGGGCGCAGTCGGAGCCTTGTTCGTGGACACTGCACGACCGCGGGATGAGAAGTGCGGCACCTTGTAGACGCCCGGCACCTCAGAGGCTGCCATCAATGGTTCCACTCCGCAGGTGAACGGATATGCCGAATACGCGCCCACGTCGCAGACCACGTCAGCCGACAGCCCTTGGATCCGCCCCTCCGCGTCGAAGCCAGCGCGGACATGGCAGGTCACCTCGTGTCCATGGAACGATGCGGTCAATCCTTCGCGCCGGTCCTCCACCCAGCGCACCGGGCGATGTAACCGCATCGCGATCATGGCGGCAATTAGTTCTTCGCGGCCGACAACACATTTGAGCCCGAACCCGCCGCCGACGTCGGACGCTATGACCCGAATGGACCGCTCCGGCAGGCCGGTCACTGCCGCCAGGCCCGATCGAACCTGGTGCGGGACCTGAGTAGATACGTGTACGACGAGCTGCTCGTCCCGGTCGTCCCACTCAGCGAGGCACACTCGCCCCTCCATGGGGCTCGCATTCAGTCGGCTTCCGGAAAACGTCTTTTCGATCAACAGTGCTGAACCCTCGATGACCGAGTCGAGTTCCGGGTCCGGAAACATCTTCAGGTCGATGAGGATCCCGTCGGGCGCCTGATCATGCACCGGGCCGGCGCCAGCGAGCGCAGCCCCAGCCGACATAACGGACTGCGTCTCGGTGACTCGCACGTCAGCCAAATCCGCCCCGTCCTCGGCCGCGTACGCATCATCTGCAACGACGGCGACGACCGGTTCGCCGACGAACCGTACCCGGTCAACCGCAAGCAGCGGCATCGTTGTTCGGACGAACTCGACACGATCCATTAGCGCCTCGAGACCAGGGTTACCCAGGTCTGCAGCCGTAAAAGCGCCCCGCACACCTGCCGACGCCAGTGTTGCTGACAGGTCAATGGAGTCGATCGTGCCAGCCGCAATCGGACTACGGGTGAACGACAGGTGCAGCGCACGCTCGCTCGGAACGTCGTCTGTGAATCTGCCGCGTCCGAGCAGGAAGCGCCGATCTTCCTTGCGCAGCACCGAGTTACCGGTCCAGCGGACTTCGCCCAACGGCAGCGAGTCTCCGCTGATGGAACTCATACCAACACCGGCGCGGTCGTGGCAACAGCCTGCGCGAAAGCACGCTCAACAAGCGTGCCCACTAGATGCTTGCGGTACGCGACGCTGCCATGAACGTCGGATGGCGGATCAACAGCAGCCGCAGCCGCCGCCCCCGCAGCGCGCCAAGTATCCGCGGTGGCAGGCTGCCCGCTCAGGTCGCGTTCGAGATCAGGCATCCGGACTGGCGTACCGCGGACGCCCCCAAGCGAAATTGCTACATCGGCGCAGCATCCGTTGCGAACATCCAAGGCGACCGCTGCAACTGCAATTCCAAAGTCGCCGTGCCTTTGTGCGTATTCCGTCAACGCAGCAGTGGGCCGGGGTCGCGGGAACGTCACCTCGGTGACCATCTCCTCGGCACCGCAATCAGTTTCCATGAAACCGGCGAACCACTGATGAGCCGGAATTGTCCGGCTGCCCGATGCGCCGAGCACGGTCACCTCTGCGTCCAGCAGTTGCGCTAGCACACACCATTCCGCCGTGGGATCGGCATGCGCGAGGCTGCCGCCAATCGTCCCGCGGGTTCGAATAGGTAAGTGGCCGATCCACCGCGCCGACCGCGGCAAAACCTCAAAGCCGACGACCGCCGCCGGATTCGCCGCGCTGGGCCGACGACCCGCTACGTCTACTGCCGGTACGCTCGCGGACGGGTTCGACGCGCTCGCTGTGTAGATTGACAGCTCGATATCCCGATGTCGCGTCAGTGCGCCGATCCGGACGGCGTTGCCGTCACGCCGAATGTATGCAAGCTGGTCGAGTCGGCTGACATCGACCAATGCGGAGGGCTGCGCGAGCCTGAAGTTCATGATCGGAACGAGGCTCTGTCCGCCAGCCAGGATCTTGGATTCGTCTCCGAGTTCCTGCAGGAGGCTGACCGCCTCTTCAGCAGACGACGCGCGATGATAAGTGAAAGGCGCAGGTTTCATGCTGGGTGCACTCCGATCCGGGTCGCTCGTGAGTACCGCGTGCGCCGCATGGGCGCAGCGTCGATGGGACTTCCCGCGTCAGCGACGGCGGCAGTGAGCCGTTTCACCGTCACATAGCAATTGCGCCATTGCACGACGGCCTCGAATCCACGGGTACGTACTGAGACTTGGTATACCATAGTCGAGCCTAGCCGGACCAGCACAACTTTGCGAATCTAATGGAACGGTCGCGGTAGTCGTAACTCGCGCTATCTGCGGCTATCCGCTTCTGATCATCGAGGTAGCCACCCGGCTAGTCCGCTTGGGACGACTTACGGCGCTGGAGCGTCCGTCCGCAGCGATAGTCGGAGCTTACGTGCGCAGGCGCCAAACTGACATAGACGAGCTGAAACGGCTGCGACGCTACGGCTTGATCATTTTTGCCGAGGTTGGGTATCTCCCGTTCGAGCAAGACGCCGCGAACCTGGGGGCACCCCCTCTGGGGGATTCTTCCAGTTGGTTTCGGCCCGCTACGAACATGCCTCACTGATTCTGACGTCGCATCTGCCGTTCTCAGCCTGGGGTGGCGTGTTTGGTGATCAAACAGTGGCCGCCGCCATGATCGACCGCATCGTTCACCACGCCGACGTCATCACCCTGAAAGCAGCCAGCTACCGCCTCCGCGGACACGACACAGACTCACTCCCAAGCACCAGACCAGAAAACAAGGCAAACTAGCAACACGACAAACAAGTGGCTGCATTTCCAAGCGTCACAATGGCTGCATTTTCGAGCGTCATCGACACACCGCTCGCCAACCTATGACTCATCGACACCGCGCCGCAAGCCAGCAGGCAGTGGACACTCTGGCCCGACCGCTCCACAGACCGAGGTCACGTGCACTCCGTCGAGACCGACGAGCAAGTCGCAGTAGTGTCAATGCCTGGAAACTGAACACGAACACAAGCTAGATGTGGCCGTAGGATCAGACATCATCGAGGCCTTCTTCATGGGGAGCTTCGCCGGTTCCGATCACCACGAAGGACCCGACGCCTATCTGCTCATCGCGCAAGCGAGAGTCGCTCACACCCGCGGTCCGACCAGAAGTAGGAAGTGCCGAAAATCCTCACGCAGCACCTATAACCTATGGTCCGCAAGCCTGCCGATTGTAGCCAATTGAGAGCGCGGTCCGAGTATCACTTCGCCGCGTACTATCTGCTCGACATTCCAAGTCAAGTCTTTGAGCAAGGCTCGCGTCCACTCACCCGCGCTGACTCTCACCGGCTGCACCACTCAAGAACGGCTTCGTGCCGTCGCATGCCGACGATGTGTCATAGAACGCGTCGACGGTCTTTGGATGCGAACAGAATGTTTCTCTCCGAGGTTTACAAGAATTGCGCCAGATCCTTAAGCAACATGGACTTAGACTTCCCACCGGTGATCTGCTTCACTTCGCGACCTGCGGTAAAGATCTTCAGCGTGGGAATCGATTTGACGGAATACCGCGCAACCACGTCGGGGTTCTCGTCGATATTCACTTTGACGACTCGAATCTTGTCCGCGTGCTCTTCGCCGATTTCGGCCAACATCGGCGAGATCATCTTGCACGGCCCACACCAGGGAGCCCAGAAATCGACGATGATAGTGCCGTCGTGTTTGATGACTTCCTGCTCAAAGCTTGCGTCTGTTACGGCTTCCATCGTGTCACGTTCCCCCGGTCGGATTGTTCAGCACACTTTTATTCGGCTGCAGCTCGGCGGGCTAGCAATGCTTCTCTGGCCTTGGGGCTTAGCCCGACCGTAGTGTCGGCCATGTACTCGCCGTTAGCGATTCCGAGAGTCTTCACCCAACGCTGTCCACCGGCGATGTACCCGACGAAAGAACCAAGTTCCACGAGTTCCGGTTCACTGAAGTGCTTATGCAGTTCTACCCACATGGCAGCATCCGCACTGGACGGGTCCCAACAGATCGCGTCAGCGTAGCGCAGCGCGACTCGTTCCCTTTCGGTGAACAACGGAGACGTTTCGTAATTGTCGAGCTGATCTAACTTTGACTCTGCCGCAAGCTGCTGCTCATTTCCATCCCGCCCAGACTGGACGGCGCGTTGATTGCCTCAATAATCGCATTCGAGCGTTTGAGATACACGCAGTCTGCACAATTCTTTAATGTGTCTGTCTACGACGCCACCGCGGAAGAGTCGGTCCCAGCCGTAGGAGAAGGCTCGGAGAACTTCGGGTTGGCGAGCTCGGATCGCTTGGATCTCGGGTCGAGGCGTGCTGTTTTCCACGGCGAAGTTGATAGCGTCGCGCACATCCTCATCGGGAATCTCGTCAAGCTTTGCGTACTCGATATTCGGCATACCCGCTACCCGCCTTCCGGCTGACCTCAGTCCGAATTTCCTCGGCTTCTCGTGCCAATGATGTTAGCATACAATCGATTGCTGTATGGAGGTGCATGCGGCCTGGTGTCCGTCGCGGTCTTCAAAACCGACGAGGCCGAGTATCTCGACCTGGCGGGTTCGATTCCCGTTCACCTCCGCAGATGATGAGCCCGAGGCACGGCGTGGGGCTCATTGATCCGCGTCGATATCTCCCGTCGGCCTAAGAACCCGGTGGGAGGTATCGACGCGCCGGGTGATCCGCAGTTGATCGAGTAGTTCGAGGATGGGTATCGCGACTCGGCGGGAGGTATTTAACGCCATCCGCGCTTCGCTGGTGGTGAAAGGCTGCGGAATGCGCGCCAGGCAGTGCGTTGATTCCGACACGGCGTCTGGCAGTAGGTAAACGCCCTGGGCAACACGAAGCAACCGTCCGGCCTTAGTCGCCAACGCAAGATATCGATCGGTCAGTCCCAGGGCCGCGAGCTCGGATACATCCGGCGCCGCGAACGGATTCTGACGTAGGCGTTGCGACAGGATTTCAATTGCCTCTGCCAATGGTGGAGGCAAGTCTGCAACTGCGTCGCGTCTGCGCAGACCGGTCGCATCGGCGACCAGCACGGGCACTGTGCGCGCGACACTGCTCGCCAATGGTTTGTCCGGCAACCCGATCGCTGAGACCACAGCGCCCAGTGGCATGACCGGATCGAGAGGATGGTCCGCCTCCCACCTCTCCACTACATCCTGAATTCGGTCCCGCCACCCTTCCCATGTCGACGCGTCGACTAGCCACTCACCCGCAGCAACGACGCCACTCAGCGTGGTCGTCGTCTCCAGGTGTCCAGTCGCGACCAATTGCGAGGCTCGTACTACGCCACGCCGGCGCACCTCGGCGAACGGGTCGACAATATCGGAGATGGCCTCGATCTCGGCAGCGCGTCGTGAGGCCGCGCCGCGCCGTCCAAGTGGTGACGGAGCCACGTCGACGGCCACGATGCCCGCTAGGATCCGTGCGCTGCCCGGGTCGCGGAGTACACCACGGTCGCCGACGTGCAGCGGGAGTCGCGTGCGGAGTTGCAGACGGGCCGCATGAGGTCCGATGGGGCGGATCTGGCTCGAGACTGCTGCCGATCCCATATGTAATGTCGCTTCCCGTGGTAGCGATTCGACCGGCTGACACAAAACGACGTCGATAAGATCGCTGCAGAACCAACGTCCGGGCGTCACGAGCGCATATCCTCGCCGCAATTGCGTCTTACGCACGCGGCGCAGATTCACTGCTACACGAGCTACCCCTGAGGCTTCGGACACCGTCTCCTTAAGGGTCTGCAAACTGCGCACCTGGACCATGAGCCCAGCAGGTGCGACGAGCAATTCGTCACCGGTGCGGATAGTGCCACTCTGCAGTGTCCCAGTGACGATCGTGCCAGCACCCGCGGCGCTGAAAGCGCGATCGATCCACAGCCGTACGGCAGACGTCTTCGGCGGGTGAAGCTGAGCTACCATCCGCTGAAGCGCGTCCGCGAGCTCCGGCAATCCACTTCTCGTCACCGCACTGACCGGCAGCGCCTCAATGCCGTCGAGGCTTGTCCCGGACAATTCGGCGCGGGCTTGAGCCAGCGCCGCAGCGGGATCCGCCAAATCGGCGCGCGTGATCGCCAACACTCCGTGTGAGACGCCCAAGGCGTCGAGCGCGGCTACGTGCTCAGCAGTCTGCTGCCGCCAACCCTGATCTGCCGCGACTACCAGGAGTACGGCTGGCGTCGGGCCGACGCCAGCCAGCATGTTCGTCACGAAGCGTTGATGACCTGGCACGTCGACGAAGGCGATGTGCGTCCCGTTTGGCGTCGTTGTCCAGGCAAAGCCGAGGTCGATCGTCATACCGCGGCTTTGTTCTTCAGCCCATCGATCCGGCTCCATACCCGTGAGCCCGCGGACCAATGCGGATTTGCCATGGTCGACGTGTCCGGCGGTTGCGACGACGAACATCAGGCCTCACCGGTGTTCGCGCCGGCGCTTGCCGCAATGACATTCGCAGCAGATTGGATTGCCTCGAGAAGGTGGGGATCCTGGTTCGTCGGCACACATCGCAGATCAATCAGGCACTGCCCTCCTTCGATACGGCCGACGACGCTCGGACGGCCGATACGCAGGATTTTGGCAAAAGCCAATGGAATTTCGATGGCCCAGCCCGGCAGTCTAACCGCCGACGCACTGCCACCGCCGACGACACCCGACGACGGGATCATCCGTGCCGGGATCTCTCGCTCGACCAGTCGTTGATGGAACTCCTGCGTGCGTCCACGCAGCACTTCAGGCACACAGTGCAGCATTTCGTGGATGGGCGGCGGGGGTCCGGAAAGCGTTGCTTCGAGCGCGGCGAGCGTTAACTTGCCTACCCGCATTGCACGCGCCATAGGGTGACGCCTCAGCTTATCGATCAGTTCTGAATTGCCCAGGATGATCCCCGACTGGGGGCCACCGAGCAGTTTGTCACCGCTACCTATCACTAGGTCGGCTCCTGCACTGAGCCACGTCGATGCGTCCGGTTCGTGGGGCAGTGCGGGGTCTGGGCCGAGCAGCCCGGAGCCGACGTCGGCTACGAGCGGAACCGGAAGGGTGGCGAGTTGTGTTACCGGGACTTCCGAGACGAAGCCGTGCACGCTGAAATTTGACGGATGAACCTTTAACACGAACCCGGTGTCTGCACCGATAGCTGCGCGATAGTCTGTGAGCCTCGTGCGATTTGTACTTCCCACTTCGCGAACATGCGCTCCGGTACTCGCGATAATCTCGGCGATCCGAAACGATCCACCGATCTCTACCATTTCCCCGCGGCTAATCACTACTTCGCGCTGCGGTGCCAGCGCGACAGCTGTGAGGACCAGCGCAGCAGCTCCGTTGTTCACCACCAACGCATCTTGAGCGGGCGGAACTGCCCGCACCAATTCATCTCGCACGGCCGTACCGCGACCCGTCCGCCGTCCGGCCAGCAGATCATATTCGACATCGGCGTAGCCCATCGCTGCGGTCAATGCCTCACCCGCTGCGGCCGACAACGGCGCCCGCCCGATATTCGTGTGCAGTAATACCCCAGTAGCGTTGAGGATCGGGGTTAGGGAGGTCGCGTATTCCGGCAGCCCCGACAGTACCTCACCGACAAAATCATCCACTGGGCCGCCAGATGCCCAGGTCGTCGCCTGTACCGCGTGGATCGCGCCCTTGACGATCCGGTCTCCCAGTCGGCGCCTAGCCGCGGCGAGGCGTGGATCCGCAAGTGCAAGGTCGGTTCGCGGTATCCGCGAATCGGCTGGTCGAGTCGACATCAGGCTCCTTCAAGCTGCATGTGCGGCACCGCTAGCCGACGACGAGTACGCAATCTTCCGCCTCGACAATTTCACCGATTACGACTCCGCCCGGAACCTCTCCGGCGATCAGGAGGCCTCCGGACGTCTGAGCGTCGGCAAGCAATAGTCGGTCGATTTCGCCCAGCCCGTTACCCCACTGTGTATGCGGCTCGACCCATGCGAGATTTCGACGGGATCCGCCAGGTACGAAGCCGTCTCGGGCCGCCTCACGGGAACCGTCCAGGTACGGTACGGCTGCAGGATCAATCTTCGCCGTCACACCGCTGGCCCGACACAGTTTGAATAGATGTCCCAGCAGGCCGAAACCGGTTACGTCCGTCGCACAGGTAACGCCCGCCGCCACGGCCGCTTCTGACGCTTCGCGATTGAGTGTCGTCATGGATTTAATCGCCTGCGGGAAGGCGTCGCCAGTCGCCTTATGCCGTGAATTGAGCATTCCGACACCCAGCGGTTTGGTCAGCGACAGGGGCATTCCGGGGCGTCCCCGGTCCAAGCGCAGGATTCGTTCCCGATCAACCACGCCGGTCACGGCGAGTCCGTACTTTGGTTCCGGGTCGTCAATACTGTGGCCCCCTGCGAGGTGACAGCGCGCCTCACGTGCAATATCGAATCCACCACGAAGCACCTCCCGCGCAAGGTCCATCCCAAGGATTTCCTGGGGCCAGCCTAGGAGATTCACTGCCAGAATTGGCGTGCCGCCCATCGCATAGATATCGCTAAGGGCGTTCGCAGCCGCGATTCGCCCGAAATCATAGGCATTGTCGACTACTGGGGTGAAGAAGTCGGTCGTAAGCACGAGCGCCGGGCCCTGGGGCATCTCCACGACTGCAGCATCGTCCCCGTCATCGAGCCCGACCAACAGCGGGTATGGACTCACATCAGACTGTGCACCCACCAAGCCGCGCAGAGTCTCCTCCAAGGCTCCGGGCGGAATTTTGCATGCACAACCACCACCGTGGCCGTATTGGGTGAGCCTGACGTCCTTAGCCATCGTTGCATTGCCTCCGAAATGAGCCCGCTATCGCGCCTACAATCGATAGCTTATCGTGCAAATACAATCGTTAGCATTTTTCAGAGGAGCCAACCGCCTGCGGTGTGGTGCGGCGGAGCGGAAAAGAGGAGGCAGACTTCCCGACACCGCACCCCAACCGATGACACGTGCCGGATTGTGTTGGCAGGCGTTCTAGGACACGGCGATAATTCGCAACTTATCCTGAGCAGTGTCGCTCAAAGCTCCTTCCGAACCAAATTTTTCGGCGGCGCCGTCGACTCGCGGACGACCAGTTCAACGGGCAGCAGCACCGATTTGGCTGGCACCGCTGACGCCGCATTGATCCGATCAAGGAGCATCCGCGCAGCCTCTCGTCCGACCTCGAACTGAGGTATATGGACCGTCGTCAACGCGGGACTGAGTTTGTCGACGATGGGCATATCGTTGAACCCGATCAGGCTGATGTCGTCAGGACATTGAATCCCACGCTCTGCAAAGGCGTCGTAACATCCGAGAGCATGAACATCGTTACCGGCGGCGATGGCCGTGAAGGGGACCCCTCGGTCCAGAAGTTCGCGGGCAGCCCGCGCTCCCTCGACCTCATCAAATCGGGCGGTGAATGCGACTAATTCCTCATCGTAAGGAATGTTGTGATCCTGCAACGCATTTCGGTACGCCCGCAGCCGCACCTGTCCTGTCCATGTGGTCTGAGGTCCGGCGAGGCATGCGATCCTCCGGTGGCCGAGACCCACCAGGTGGTCCACTACGAGACTCATACCCGCGGAATTGTCGCCAGCAACCGTAGGCAGTATTGATGACTCGGTCCGGCGGTTGATCAGAACGACCGGAAAGTTCTCTTCCGCGAGTTTCTCGAGTGCAGCGTCATTGAGCAGCGCTGTACCAACGATCAGGCCTTCCACTTGGCGCGCGCGCAGGAATGCCACCTGCTTCGCTTCCCGGTCTTTGTCGTTGTCCGTATTGACCAACAGGGCGCAGTAGCCGATGGGTTCAAGCACCGCATCGATGCCACGCATAATCGGCGGGAACAACGCGTTGGTCAGGTCAGGAATTACCACACCGATAGAGCTTGACCGACTCGTCTTCAACCCGCGGGCGATCGGGTTTGCCACGTAGCCCAAGCTGACAGCCGCCTCGATAACGCGAGCAGCCGTCTTGCCCCGGACGAGGTCTCGAGTCGCGGGGTTGAGCGCGCGCGAAGCTGTAGCGGTATGTACACCCGCTAATCTTGCAACATCCTGCAAACGTGGAACTGGCACACAGCATGTTATACCGACTTCACCGGCACAGGGCAATTCGCGTTGCAGTAAGCCCAGCGAGCGGCGATAAGTTCGTGAAGAAACCCGCCACGGAACGCTTTGCTCGGAATTCGAATAAATAGAACGCGCGTACTGCATCACTGCTTGAGTCAAGTTGCCTTTGTGTGTGGCGGAGTCGAGCGGTGTGCATCCTGTTGGAGGGGTTGACTACCCGGAGACGTTTCAGGATTTGCTTGCCTGGTTCCGGGATGACAATGCGTGCCTTGCATATCTGGCGCGGCTGCGTTGGCCGGACGGGTTCGTGTGTCCGGTCTGCGGGTCGGGCCATTCCTGGCAGACGGCGAAGGCGCGCCGGATGTGCGCCGAGCGCGGGCGACAAACGTCGGTGACAGCAGGAACGATCTTTCATCGGACCCGCACACCGTTGTCGACATGGTTTGCCGCGGTCTGGTTCGTTACTTCGCAGAAGAATGGCGTTTCCGCGCAAGGGCTGCAGCGGGTTTTGGGGTTCGGCTCATACGACACCGCATGGGCCTGGCTGCACAAACTACGACGGACAATGGTGCGCCCCGACCGGGACTTGCTCTCGGGCACGGTCGAACTAGGCGAGGTATTCATCGGCAACGAAACTCGAGGTAGAGCAGATGGTGCGAGGGACAACACAGCGGCGATGGTCGCGATCGAATCACTACCCGGCCGCAAAC
>JBDTAR010000070.1:0-37795 GCA_039924545.1 Nakamurella sp.
TCGCGTTCACCTCGGCCGCTGCGGTCGACGCGGTCATCGCTGTCGGCAACACTGAATACGGGGATTCGCCTGACGTAGACGGCGACCGCAGCAGCGTGGACGGTCACGACAGTGACGCCGACAGTGGTCGTAGGCCAAGCATTATCGCGTCAACAACGCATGTGGCGGCGGTCGGCCATGGCACAGCGGCCGCATTGGCAGCTGCGGGCTGCACCGTCGATCTAGTGCCAAGCGGCGCACAATCCGGTGCCGCGCTCGCAGACTCATGGCCGACTGAGCCGGCCGGGCGATCAGTGCTCCTGCCCTGCTCGGATCGGGCGCGCCCCGAACTCGCCGACGGGCTGCGCCGTTCCGGCCACCTGGTCTATCCGGTGGTGGTGTATCGCACGGTGCTGCAGCCGCCACCGGAGACGCTGGCTTCGGAACTCGCGGATGGCTCTATTAGCGCTGTACTACTGACATCCCCCAGCACCTGCGCCGCGCTAAGCAGCGTTTGGTCCGGCAGCGCTCGGTCCGGCAGTGCTAGACCGGACAGTGCGCGATCCGACAGCGCTAGGTCAGGCAGTGCTAGGTCGGGCATTGGCAGCGCCGGATCGGGTGATGCGCGGATCTCGCCGCGCGTCGTCACCATCGCCATTGGGCCTACCACCGCGGCAGCCGCAGCCGACGCGGGGATCTCAGTGACCGCCGTGGCGTCCGAGGCATCCGATGTTGGCCTGGTGGACGCCCTCATCCGAACCATTCGCAAGCGTGCGCAGGAACACATCAATAAATGAAAGCGAATCGCGACATGCCGCTATCCCTCACTGCTCCCTTCCCCGTCGGACGGCCCCGTCGACTGCGCCGCACACCGGCGCTGCGTCGTCTAGTTGCCGAAACCCGTCTGCATCCCGCCGACCTGATCCTGCCGATGTTCGTGCGGGACGGCATCGACGAACCGCAGCCGATCGCGGCCATGCCCGGAGTTCAGCAACACACGCTCGACTCACTCCGAGCCGCGGCAGCGGAAGCGGTGCGCGCAGGTGTTGGCGGACTGATGATCTTCGGCGTACCTAGTAGCCGCGACGCTGTCGGCTCCGGCGCCACCGACCCCGATGGGATCCTGAACTCCGCCATAGCTGCGCTGCACGCCGACCTGGGCGACGCCACCGTACTGATGGCGGACTTATGCCTCGACGAGTTCACCGATCATGGCCATTGCGGGGTGCTGGCGCCGGACGGAACCGTCGACAATGACGCCACTCTCGTCCAGTACGCCGATATGGGAGTGGCGCTCGCCCGCGCCGGCGCCGACATGGTCGGCACCTCAGGAATGATGGACGGCCAAGTCGGCGCCGTTCGCGCGGCCCTAGACGGCTCCGGCCACACCGAAACCGGGATCATTGCGTACGCCGCGAAATACGCGTCTGCCTGCTACGGGCCGTTTAGGGAGGCCGTCGACTCGCAGCTCGTCGGCGATCGCCGCGGCTACCAGATGGATCCGTCCAACAGCCGCGAGGCGGCGCGCGAAGTGGCACTTGATAGTGCAGAAGGCGCCGACATTGTGATCGTCAAACCCGCCGGTTGGTACCTGGATGTGCTGGCGGCAACCGCCGCGAACAGCGTCATACCTGTTGCTGCGTATCAAGTGTCGGGCGAGTATTCGATGATTTCTGCCGCTGCTGAACGCGGATGGATCGACCGCGATGTTGCCGTCATGGAGTCGCTCACCGCAATTCGTCGTGCCGGAGCAGACCTGATCCTGACCTATTGGGCGGCCGAGGTCGCCGCGCGCCTGACCACAGAAAGAGCGTGACGGAATGAAAACTGAACGAAGTGCGGCGCTATTCGAACGCGCAGTGTCAGTGATTCCAGGCGGCGTGAACTCACCGGTTCGCGCATTCGGCTCGGTAGGCGGTACGCCGCGATTCATGGCCTCCGGACGCGGTGCGATCGTCGTCGACGCCGATGGCAACGAGTACGTCGACATGGTGTGTTCGTGGGGCCCACTGATCTTGGGGCATGCGCACCCTGACGTGCTTGACGCGGTGACACGGGCGGCGTCCAAGGGCCTCTCGTTCGGCGCACCGACAGAAGGCGAGGTGGCGCTGGCAGAGGAGATCGTGGCGCGTATCGGTCCTGTTGAGGAAGTGCGCCTGGTGTCCTCCGGCACCGAGGCGACGATGTCGGCGGTCCGGCTCGCGCGCGGGTTTACCGGCAGGGCAACAATTGTCAAATTCGCCGGGTGCTACCACGGGCACGTCGATGCGTTGCTTGCCGCCGCCGGATCCGGTCTCGCGACATTCGCGCTGCCTGGCTCGGCCGGCGTCACGCCCGGCACCACCGGCGAAGTGATTGTGCTGCCCTACAACGACATTGAGGCAGTGCAGGCGGCCTTCGTGGCGCACCCGGGCGAGATCGCCGCGATCATCACCGAAGCCGCGCCAGCGAATATGGGTGTAGTGCCGCCCGCTCTCGGGTTCAATGGCGCACTTGCCGACATTGCACATGGCGACGGTGCGATAGTGATCAGCGACGAGGTGCTCACCGGGTTTCGCGCATCGGCCACCGGCATGTATGGACTGGACTGCGCTGAATGGACGCCGGACTTGATGACGTTCGGGAAAGTGATTGGTGGCGGGTTGCCGGTAGGCGCATTCGGCGGACGCAGGGAGATCATGCAGATGGTCGCGCCGGTCGGGCCGGTATACCAGGCAGGAACATTGTCTGGGAATCCTGTGGCCACGGCAGCGGGGCTAGCGACTTTGCGTGCCTGCGATGACGCGCTCTACCGCCGCCTATCGGAAGCGTCGACGTCGATTAGTGAGCTCGTGGATGCGGCGCTCGAATCGGCGGGAGTTCCGCATATTGTTCAACGCGCGGGAACACTCTTTTCGGTGTTTTTCACCGCCGAACCAGTGCTGGACTACGACGGTGCCCAGCGCCAATCCACGGCGGCCTACGCGGCGTTCTTCCATGCAATGTTGGACGGCGGCGTCTACCTGCCACCGTCTGCCTACGAGGCGTGGTTTGTGTCCGGCGCGCACGATGACTTCGCTATCGATCGGATCGCGGCGGCACTCCCGGCTGCCGCGCGCGCCGCGGCAACCGCGAGGTGACATGTGCCACAGGACGAGAACCCTTGCGGGCCAGGATAAGCCAGCTTGCTAATGGGCCAGACCGGATGCGGTAAGAACCCGCTTCCACTGGGTGCGAATCGCGTGCGGCAGGTGCAACTGATGCCACACCGTCGCCAGATCAATGAGGTTGATCCAGCGATAGCAGTCGAACTGCGTTCCGTTGGTGAGTACGCGCTCGTAGACCGCTACCCGGACTTCAGGATTCGAAAGCGTCCACGGAGGTTTACCCCGCAGACCGGACCTCCGGGCCTCGCTCGCCGACACTGGGCCGTCGCGCGGGCCGGCCAGCCGAGCCAGCACGATGGTGGCGCTACAATCTCCAGTCCACGTGGCCGTGATGCCGGCTTTGGCTACTCGTCGGGTGACCTCAACTGTCGTTGCGCTGCCTTCGGTTCCTGGCTCGAGCGGCGCGTCTTCGCGGTGCGTGATCCGTGTGGGTATGGCCGCGGCGTAGCCAGCGGGAAGATGTATTTGCTGGTGTGGCGCTGTGCCACCGATTCGATGTTTCGTGGTGGTAGGGATCATGTCATGTCTCCTTCCGCGGCGCTTTTGATGTCGGCATGAACGGCTCTGGCCGGACCTCATGGCCGATTGATGTGTTAAGCGGTATGTCGGAACACCTATGGTGGCTTACTAGTGCGCGTTTTCGCCGTATGACAAACATCGCCACCTCGAACGGTTGCAGCGCGGGAATGGTACCTACGTGCGGTTGTCGCTAACCGGCGGCAACGATCGCTGCTGCAATCAGAGCTGATCGTCGGGGCGATTCGGCGTCACGTAAGTGGTGCGCTCCTGCGTCGGCCGACCGTCGACGGACACACCGCTGTGGATGATGTCTGTCCTGCTTCGGGTCGCCATCATAATTAACGACACAATGAGGGCGATCACTCCGACGACCATCAGAATCACGCCGATGAGATTGATATTTATGCCGTTGACCTGCGCCGTGACTGCCCATTTGAGGATCGCGCCGATGGCGATCACTATCAAACTTCCGCCGATTCTCATGATCTCTCCTCATCATCTGTCATCGGCGCCGAATGCGCCGCGACAAAAGATACCTACCCATATATGCCCGGCGGCAATCCTTCGCCGACTGCGCTGTCAGCGCTCGCGTGCCTTTCAGGCGTGTAGGCCCGTTGCGGCCAAGGGGATGGTGGGGTCGGCGAGCTTTGCCGGATCGATCGGCTGCGCGGCCTCGATGAGCTCGCGGATCGTGTCCGGCACACCCTTGATGTTCACGTTCATTCCAGCGGCCAAGCGCCCGTTGCGCAGCCAAAACGCGATGAACGTCTCGGCGCCGGGCAAGGTACGCACCACCAGCTGGTCTGCCGCGGTCGCGTCGCCCGTGAATTCCATCCACATGTCGTACTGATCGGAAAAGAAAAACGGCACCTGACTGTAGGGGCGACCGTTACCGAGCATGGAACGCGCAGCGCCCGGGCCCTGTGCGAATGCGGCGGAGAAATGACCGAGTCGACTGTGTCTGCCATGCGGGCTCTCCAACGCCATGTTTCGCACCATCGCGCAGTCGCCAGCCGCATAAATGTTTGGGATGCTGGTCCGGAAGTACTCATCGGTGACGATTCCGTCGTCGATTGTGAGCCCCGCTGACGCAGCCAACCCCGTTCGCGGGCTCGCCCCGATTCCGAACACGACAAGATCAGCTGGCAGGACGGATCCGTCGGCTAGAACCACTTCCTCCACCGAACCGGCCCCGCTCAGGGCCGCCACATCGGTGCCGAAATGTAGCGTGACGTCGTGTTCCAGATGCAGATCGCGGAAAAACCTGCCCATCTCGGACCCGACCTGGCGCTCCAGCGGCACTGTCGAACGGCCTACGAGATCGACCGCGATGCCCAACTCGCGGGCCGCAGCGGCCACCTCGAGTCCCACCCATCCGGTACCGACCACCACCACCGATCCATCCGCTTTCGCCACGGAATCAAACGCCGTGCGCAGTTGATCAGCGTCGGCCAACGTGCGCAGGTAGTGCACACCGTTCAAGTCGGCCCCGCGCCCAGTCCACTTATTCGGCTCCGCGCCGGTGGTGAGCAGCAGCGCGTCGTAGCGCAGTCTTTTCCCGGAGGCCAAGACCACATCGCCGCGCCCCACGTCGATTTTTGCGACCGAGGTTCCGACCTTGAGCTCGATATCATTTGCGCCGTAATACGCATCGTCGTGGAGGTACAGACCATGGAAGCCCGGAGTGCGATACAGGTAATGCTTGGACAGTGTGACCCGGTCATACGGGCGGACCGGCTCGTCTCCGACGAGGATGATGTGGCCGTCGAACCCATCCTCGCGCAATATTTGCGCAGCGCGTGCCCCGGCTAGCCCGGCCCCAACAATGACGAATGTTCTCTGATCAGCCACATCCTCAACGTACCGCCGTCACAATGGATGGCCTTCTCAACGCACCGCCGCCTCAACGTACCGCCCGGTGGAAAGGCCGCGCAGATGGTCGCACATCTGGGCAAAGCCGGGCGTGCCGGTCTCGCCGTATCCGGACAGTAAGGGATTACTGGCTAGGATTCACCCATTTGAACGCGATCCAGCCCCAAATGGTCGAATGCGCCCGTGCGCAGTCCGGTGCATGATCGAGGAAGTTTAATGCGCACTGCCGCGAATGCGCGGTTTCTTGCTTTCGGATTTCTGCTGCTTCCGGCAGCGCGCAGCGTGCACTTGGGGGAGTGGTTGACGTGTCTACGGCGTGCAGTGCTTGTGCTTGCGCTCGGCTGAGCCCGGACTCTGCTGCGCGCGCAGCGTCGCGTCGCGGTGGTGAATTGATTGCCCGGTAGGCAGTCCAGATCAGTGCTTGCGGCGCCGGATGGGACCGAGTGGGTCACTGGTCGCCTGATGAGCGATGTCGATCATCGGATTTTGTTCGCCGACGTTACGCTGGCCGATTCGCTGGGCTATACGTCGACGGACCTGGTTGGTCGGCCGGCCATCGAACTCGTCGCACGCACCTATCGGCTGCCAATGGTGTTGGCAGCCGAATCACTGTGGCGTCGCGACGAACCCACCGCCGTTCTCGATACCGCGTTCGTGTCTGCAGCGGGGCTCGCGATTCCAGCGCAGGTCGTACTGTCGGTGCTGCCTGGTATCGCCGATGCGCGGCAACCGGCAGGCCTCGTATGTACCGTGCTGATCGGGGACAACGGAACGCAACAAGCTGGGCCTGGGGGACAGGCCATGACTCCAGATCGTCGACAACGTCACGTAGCAGCATCGGATTCTGACAATGCGGATATCTCGTCACCCGAACTTGCCCAACTCCTCAAGTCGGCCGAAGCCACCGCGATTGCTGTGCAAGGGTTGCTGGCGGCGACAAACGCAGCGATGGTTTCCGTCGCGACCAGGCAACAGATGCGAGAGCGGCAGAAGGACAGGCGTCCGGCGGTCGTCGGCGACGTCGACAGTCTCACCGGCCTAGCCACACGCGCCGTGCTGCTCAACGAGATGCGCGAGGGCGCTCGCGACGGCACCGACTACGCTGTGCTACTGGTCGATCTCGACGAGTTCAAGTCCGTGAACGATACCCACGGCCACGACATCGGTGATGAAGTGTTGGTGCACGTGGCGGACCGATTGCGAGCCTGCGTGCGGCCCGACGACCTGGTCGTGCGTTTCGGCGGGGACGAATTCGTGATCTTATGCCGCGTTGCGCAGGCGGCGACCGCCGTTGCTAGCAGGGTAGTTTCGCTACTTGCCCCGGCCATCGAGACCGTCGCCGGGCCAATTCCGATTACCGCAAGTGTCGGCATTAGCGACGGGCGCATTCCGATGGGCGGCGTCAACGATCTTTTGACCCGCGCCGATGCGGCGATGTATTGGGCGAAGCAACTGGGCAAGAATCGTTTTTTCGCCTATGACGCAATGCTGCACGAGCGATCAGTGCGAGAGGGCCACGTTCAGCGGCTCTTGCGAATCGCAGTGACGGACAGCCGGATCGCGGTGCATTACCAGCCGATCATGGCTTGTGATGGGGTCGACGTCATCGGAGTCGAAGCGGTGGCACGGTTGATCGGTGACGACGGTGACCTACTCTTGCCCGCTGACTTCTTGCCAGTGGCAGAGCGAACTGGCCTCGTCGCCACGATTGATGCAGCAGTGCTCGCGGAAAGCTGCCGATGCATTGGCCGCCTCATACGCGAGATCGGCCGGCCGCTGGCCGTGTCGGTCAACGTATCGCGGCGTTTTATCGCTCGGGCGGATCTGGTTGATGTCGTCCTGACCGCGCTCGCGGACGCAGACCTGCCACCTGTGGCCCTCATGCTGGAACTCACTGAAGAGACACTGATTGACGCGGGCACTGCCGCTATCGCCCGACTTGCTGAGTTGCGCGGCCACGGGGTGCAGGTGGCACTCGATAATTTCGGTGCCGGGTTCGCACCGTTGTCGTTCCTACGGAATCTGCCGCTGTCTTATGTCAAGGTCAATCGCCGGTGCATTGTGCGAATGATGACCGACGAACGGGACGCCGCGATGATCGAGGCAGTGACATGGCTCGTCGATCGTCTCGGTATTGCGTGGATCGCCGGAGGCGTAGAAACCGATGACGAATGGCAGGCGTTGCGTCGATTCGGACCAGGGTTGGCACAGGGCTACCTATTCGCCGAACCGCTCGACGAGAATGCCCTCGCCCGGCATCTCCGCGCCGGATTCGGCAAAGGCGGTGCAGGCCACCGGGCCGGGAGTTTGGTATGCGCCTGACCCCAGGATGATTGCCTCATGTGCTAAAGCGCTGGAATACTGAGCGGATCTGCCCAGTTGATGTGACGAGGCGACCGGGCACAGACAGGGGACTTGGGTGACAATCGCGGCCGAACGTTCGGCGCATTCACTATTCGTCCGCAACCAGTGGCTGCTCTCGGCCGCACAGGTGTTCTCCGGAATTGGGATCGCCGTCGGATTCGCGGTGGGTGGGCTGCTTGCTGAAAAACTCACCGGTAGTGCCGAATACGCAGGATTCGCGCAGACTGCCTCGATCCTCGGCGCTGGTGTGCTCGCGATTCCGCTGGCGCGGCTCGCCGAACGGCGCAGCCGCAGTTACGCGCTATCGCTTGGTTTCTCACTGGCGGCGCTCGGCGCGCTCATTATTCTCGTCGGCGTGCGAATCGGCGTGCCCGTCGTGTTCTTCGTCGGCATGGCCCTCTTCGGGTCCGCGACGGCCACCGGCCTGCAAGCTCGCTATGCCGCCACCGACTCCGCCCCCGCACACCTGAAAGGCCGCGCGCTGTCCGTCGTGGTGTGGGCGGCGACGGTCGGGTCCGTGGCTGGCCCTAACCTCGCTGATCCGGGCGGCGAGCTCGGCATACATCTCGGTGTCGGTGAGCTCGGCGGCCCGTTTGCGCTATCTGCAGTTGCCTTCCTCGTGGCTATTGCATTCACGTCTCGGCTGCGCCGCAGAAGGCAGGACGTGCCGGACCCGCTAGGAACGGGTGCCGCCGAGTTTGCCGCGCCAGCGGGAACAGCGTCATACCCGGCGGCAAAGACACCAGCGCAAACGCGCCCAACCATTCGACAGGCGCTGCACAGCATCAAGACTCGACCTCGCGCGCTGCTTGGATTCACTGCGGTCGTACTCGGCCACACCATCATGGTCTCGGTGATGGTGATGACGCCCGTGCATATGGCGCACTCGGGGGACACGATCGCCGTCATCGGAATTGTCATCAGCCTGCACATCATGGGCATGTACGCGCTGTCGCCGATGTTCGGCTGGGCAGCCGACCGATTCGGTCCGATCCCGGTCATCTGGCTCGGGTTTGCGCTCTTCACCGCGTCGGCAATCGTGGGAATCGCCGACGACCTAGCCGGATCGTCGATGCTGCGGATATCCACCGCGCTGGTGCTACTCGGCCTCGGCTGGTCCGCCTGCTTCATCGCCGGGTCCACGCTGATTTCCGAATCTGTACCGGACGCAATTCGGGTCACTGTGCAGGGCGCTACCGATGCCTCGATGAACTTGGGCGCGGCAGTTTTCGCTGCGGTGGCCGGGCCGCTGCTCACTGTCGGTGGGTTCACGCTGATCAACGCGGTCGCGCTAGGTATCGTGGCGCTCGGCGTCCTGGTCGCCATCCGCGCGATGGCGGCGAACTCCCGTAGCCAGCGGCCCGACCGTGAGCGGCCCGACAGTCAGCGGCCCGACAGTGAGCGGCCGGACAGTGAGCGGCCCGACAGTGAGCGGCCCGACAGTCAGCGGTCCGACAGTCAGCGGTCAAACGGCGAACAGGCCAATGGCTAAATCCAGCCGCGGCGTTTGAATACGAAGTGCAATAGGACCGACACCAGCACCATCATCCCGATCGCCATGGGATAGCCGAGTGCCCAATCCAGTTCTGGCATGATCCTGAAGTTCATCCCGTAGATCGTGCCGACCAAGGTCGGCGCGAACAAGATGGCAGCCCACGCCGAGATCTTCTTGACCTCTTCTCCCTGTGAGATGCTCGCCTCGGTGAGCGCCTTCATTTCCTCGTTCTGCTGCTGGGCGACCAGAGTCGCATTGACGGACATCATTTCGCGCAGCAGTTGGCGGAACTCGTCGATCTGTTCGACGACGACCGTCAGGTGGTCGTCGACATCGCGCAAATAGCGCTGCAACTCCTCGTCCGTGCCGTACTTGTCGAAGCCCGCCATCAAACCGTGCAAAACCATCTGAAGTGGGGAAGTGGTGCGCTGAAATTCGACGACCTCACGGGAGAGCTCGTAGATGCGCCGAGACACGCTGGCATCCCGGCTAAACACCTCAGTTTCGATCTCGTCAATATCGACCTGCAAACCGGCTACCACTGGGGCGTACCCGTCCACGATGCGATCCACAATCGCGTACAAGATTGCCTCCGGGCCGAGCCGTAGCAGCTCCGGGTTGGATTCCAACCGCCGCCGCACCGCCGCCAGATCTGGTGAGTCGGCGTGCCGCACGGTCACGACGAAATCCGGACCGATAAAAATGTGCACCTCGCCGAACTCGACCTCTTCGGTCTCGTCCAGGTACCAGGCGGCGCGCAGCACCACAAAAAGCGTGTCGCCGTAGCGCTCCAGTTTAGGCCGCTGGTGCGCGACGATCGCGTCCTCCACTGCCAACTCGTGCAGCTCAAACTCTTCGGCCAGCGAGCCGATCTCGTGATCGTCCGGCTTGAGCAGCCCGATCCACGCGATCGCGCCGGGATTGTCACGTAGCGCCTGATACGTCTGGGCGAGGTCGACCGGGCTGTCCACCCGGGTGCCGTCCTCGTAGATGGCGCTGTCGACCATGCTCGAAGGCGTGGTCTCGGGCGGCGTCACCGGCAGCTCAGGGTCCGTTTGTGTCGACATAGTTGCCGTTAAGTATGACGCTCTTCGCGGCGTACCGCCGATTGCCCGAACCGACAGCCTTCGGCGTTCGGGAGTCACGGCGGGATCCTGGCTTGGAAGGTCATTGGTGCGCCGCGGCGAACGCAGGGGCAGGAAAGTGCGCTCAGACATGGGTCACTCCTTGCACAGATGTGCCGACATCGTCGGGGTGCAGTCTCGTCAGGTCTCTCAAGGGTGTGTTCTCAAGAATTGGCGAGCAGTGCACGCCGTGCGATGCGGGAGGGGGTGAATTCGAAGCTCGCCGGGGCGAGAAAGCGCAGTACGGCAACGCCGAGAACAGCGTCATACCTATTTTGGGCTGTGTCGGTGGTGAAAACCGGTTGTCCAAAACGGCCGATCCGCGCGCAGCCCACGTCGCAAAACGGAGTGAACCGTTACAGAGTCAACCATCGCGTCGGGGTCTACCGGATTACGGAGTGCGGGACCTGTCTACTAGGAGGTTCGCCGTCGGCTTTGCGCATGGCGCCCACCTCCTATCGAATCCACCTACTCAACGACACGTGCTCAACGACGTGGCTTCAAGCATGCCGTCAGCGAGTGTAACCCGTGCACCGCCGACTGCGCACTCCGCAACGAACATGTTCGTGTGGGAACCGTATGCGTTCCCCGGGCGTTAGGTAGGAGATGTCGTCTCGTCTGTCGGAACGCCCTGGAAGCAGCGGCCTTGCCGGTAGGCTTAACGGCAGTTGGACCATCAGGACCACTAGGAGGTCACCGTGCCCAGCAGCAACCCGGCATTTAAAGACATTGACAAGGCTCTTGCCGCGAAATCCGCCCCGAATGCGGCGTATTTGCAGCAGATGTACGACCAGCCCACCTACGCCGGGCCGCAGGCGCCTGCGCGCACATTGACGCTCGACGATGTGGTTGCCAAAACCGCCACCGTTCTCGCGGTGGCGATCATCGCCGGGGGCCTCACAGCGTATTTTGAGGCCTTCACGCTGATGATCCCGGCGCTCGTTGTCGGTCTGGTCTTGAGCCTGATCATCATCTTCAAGCGTTCCACGAACCCGGCGCTGATCCTGAGCTACGCGGCGGCTGAAGGGGTGCTTTTGGGTGGTATTACCGGCTGGATCGAGTCGATCGGGCCGCAATACAAGGGGATCGCGCTGCAGGCGATCGTCGGCACTCTCGGCGTGTTCGTCGGCATGATATTTGTCTATAAGACTGGTGTCATTCGAGTGACGCCGAAGTTCACCAAGATACTGATCGGCTCCATGATCGGTGTTCTCGCGCTGATGGTGTTCAACATGGTCGCGAGCTGGATGTTCCACTTCGATACCGGTCTGCGCTCCGGTGGACCGATTGCAATCATTTTCTCTATCGTGTGCATCGGGATCGCCGCGCTGTCGTTCCTGCTCGACTTCGACCAGATCGACAAGGCGATGAAGGTCGGGGTGCCGGCCAAGTACGCCTGGTACTTTGCCTTCGGCCTGATGGTGACACTGGTGTGGCTGTACCTGGAAATCCTGCGGCTGCTGTCCTACATGCGTAACTAAGGCCCCACTCAAGGTGCGGGATGCGAAACTAAGGCCCCACTCAAGGTGCGGACCGTTTGTGAAGGTGCGTGCACGATTGCATCCGCACCTTCACAAACGGTCCGCACCCTTGTATGTGGGGAGTGCCGAACGGTGGGGAGTGCTAAACAGTGGGGAGTACCGAACGGTGGGGAGTGCTAAACAGGTATGACGTTTTCCTCGCGGCTGGGCCCGGACCCGACGGATATGTTCCGTCGGCTACGGGCCCGGCCTGCGTCGTCGTGGGCCCACGGCGGTCGGGAGGCGGCGATGCGCGCGGCGCTGCAACAACTCGCGGACCTGGCCGCGGACGCATCCGGCCGGTCGCGACGCGTCGTGCCTGATGTGGGAGTTGGCGCGCAGGTCGACCAACTTGCGGTACTTTTCGCCGACGCGGGGACCGCTGGCGTTCCCGGCGAGACAGCGGATGGGCTGCTCACCGGACTTGCGGGCCAGCTGGGTGTGCGCCTGGGCGGACAGTAGCCCGGCTCAGCGCGTGTAGCTCAGTCGAGAAACGTCGCCTAAATTTCGGATCGATCGCGTTTCCGCGGGTCGAAATAGTCGTGGTCGCGACTGGAGGTAAATCCTCGGCTATTCGTCTGGCGGGTATTCGTCTGGCGGTTAGAGCCCGAGTTACCGAAGAGCGTCGATGACGGCCGGACTGAGCGCTGCCATCGCCTTTGCGTAGCCGAGCGCCGACGGGTGGAAACCGTCCACGCAAAACAGATCTGGTCGGCCGTAGAAGTCGGGGCTTACCAGTCGATCGAGGGCTACCGCCACGCCACCGGTGCGCTCCACAACCCTGCCCTGCATTCGCGCAAGGCGGCGGGACCAGACTCCGGCGATCCGCCGGAGCGGCTGCCGAATGGGGACGATGACGCCCAGGTCTGGGCAGGTGCCGACGACGACGGCGATGCCGTGTGAATGCAGCGTCCGCACTGCGTGCTCTAACTGGGCTGCCGCCTGACCGGGCGGTACACGATCGCGCACATCGTTCGCGCCGACCATGATGACGACCACGTCTGGTGAGCCGCCTAGCGCAGGCGCTAGCTGCGCAGCAAGACCCGCCGATACCGACCCGACTACGCCGTGCGACCGAAGCCGGACTGGTCGGCCAAGCGAGGCTGCGGCGGCTTTCGCCAGCAGTACACCGGGGAGCTGGTTCGTTGCCGTGCAGCCGTATCCCACCGATGTGGAGTCGCCGAGCATGGTGAGAATCGCAGTGCCAGATGGCCCGCTGCGACATGGGCCGCTGCCGTCTGGAAAGTAGACGCCGGTCCCGTTCGGTGGGAGGTCCTTCCAACGGAAGGTCCCGTCCGAATCCGGTAGCCCCTGCGCCAAGGAGGCAGCGCGAGCCGCCTCGTTAATGGTGCCGGTAGCGTCGCGCGCCTGGTGTGCCAGCGTCGCCCAAGAGGCGCCTGCAGCGCCGACGAGGCCTGCCGTGACCGCGCCGAATCCGAGTGCGGCGCGGAGTGCGTGCCGCATCGTGCGTGATCGGATGAATGCAGCATCCGCCGAATTGGCCGTGCGTGTCTCCGTGGCCATGTCGCACCTCCTCCAGCCCGACGGTGCGGAGAAGCTGCCGCACCGTGCCCGACCGCGCTTGCAACGAGGGCTCGTCATACGTAGTACTTGCCGTGCTACTTGTTCTGCCGGTGCTGCTGCGCTTGTCTTTACTTGCTTGTCTTTACTTATCGGAACGCATGCCGTGAACCTGAGATTCCCGTCACAGCCCAGTTGTACTCCCGAAGTGTGCGTTTCGTGCTGACAAACCGTCACTCGTCGCTGGGCTGCAAAATGTTTCCCCGGGTAACACTCGAATCGGTCGGATCGAGCGTCGAATTATCAGCCCGATCAGGCGAGCTCTGCCGATCGGGCTTCTGCCGCAACAGTGGTGGACGCGCCATGCCCGGTATGCACCGCGGTATCCGGCGGCAAGGTGAGCAGCCGGGCCTTGATGGAGGCGACGATGGCGTCGTGGTTCGAGAAGCTGCGTCCGGTCGCGCCTGGCCCGCCAGCGAACAGAGTGTCACCGGTGAACACCGCCCCCTGCTTCTCGGCGTACAGGCACACGGATCCGGGCGAGTGTCCCGGAGTGTGCATGACCGTCAGCTCAGCGCCGCCAACCGAAATCACCTGTCCGTCAGCAAGCTCTCCATCGGGGTCGACATCCGGGTGGGTCAGTCGCCACACTGGCATATCGAGTGGATGGAGCAGCACGGGCGCACCGAGCCGCTGTGCTAGTTCGGGTGCGATACGGATATGGTCGTCGTGCGCGTGCGTGCACACGATCGCCTTCACCGTCCGGTCGCCGACCACTGCCAGCACATCGTCGATCCGGTGTGGGGCGTCGATCACGATGACCTCGGTGTCGTCACCTACTACCCAAATATTGTTCTCCACGTCGAACGTCTCGCCGTCTAACGAGAACGTGCCGCTACTGGTTCCGTGGTCGATGCGCGTCGTCATGATGAGCCGTCCATCGTGACGACGCTACGCAGCACAGTGCCCGATGCCATCGTGGCGAATGCTGCCTCAACATCACCGATTCCGATCTTCTCGGAGACGAACGCGTCCAAGGGGAGTCGACCCTGTAGATAGAGGTCGATCAGCATGGGAAAGTCGCGAGACGGCAAGCAGTCCCCGTACCACGACGATTTCAGTGCCCCGCCCCGCCCGAATATGTCTATCATCGGGATCTCTGGGACCATCATCTCCGGGTTGGGTACGCCGACCAGCACCACGGTGCCGGCCAGGTCGCGGGCGTAGAACGCCTGACGCCAGGTCTCCGGGATGCCGACCGCATCGATCACCACGTCAGCGCCGAAGCCGCCGGTCAATTCTTGGATGGCCTCGACAGCATCACGCTGCGTGCTGTTGACGGTCGCAGTGGCACCGAGCTTCAGTGCCATTGCCAGTTTTTTGTCATCCCGATCGACGGCGATGATCGTCGATGCGCCAGCCAGCCTGGCCCCGGCGATCGCGGCAGACCCGACACCGCCGCAGCCAATCACGGCCACCGAGTCGCCCAGGCTCACATTGCCGGTGTTGATGGCTGCGCCGAGCCCGGCCATCACGCCGCAGCCCAGCAGGCCTGCCACCGCGGCGGGGGCCTCCGGGTTCACCTTGGTGCACTGCCCGGCAGCGACAAGCGTGTATTCGCTAAACGCGCCGATCCCCAGCGCTGGCGTCAACGCCACACCAGCATCCGGGCCGGAGGCGATCGTCATCTTTTGGGTCGCATTGTAGGTGGAGAAGCAATACCAGGGGCGGCCGCGCAGGCAGGCCCGGCAATGTCCACATACGGCACGCCAGTTCAGGATCACGTACTCGCCGGGGGCGACATCGGTGACGCCGTCGCCGACCGCTTCAACCACGCCGGCCGCCTCGTGGCCGAGAAGATACGGGTAGTCGTCGCCGATGCCGCCGTTGCGGTAGTGCACGCCTGTATGGCACACCCCGCAGGCCTGCACCTTCACTACGACCTCGCCGGGACCTGGATCCGGGACGGAGATTTCGACAAGCTCAACCGGGGCACCCTTCGAGCGGGAGATCACGGCGGAACAGGTATAGGGCATGGCATTGACTCCTTGCGATCGTTCGGGACGTCTTGTCAGCTTAGGTGCTCGGTCTTTGCGCTCACGCTTAAACTGTGCGGGTGACTTCGTCTGATGCCTTCGCTACCCGCGCCATTCATGTGGGACAAGAGCCCGACGCGAAAACCGGTGCCATGGCCGTGCCGATCTACCAAACGTCCACGTTCGCGATGGACGAACCGGGGGTGCTTCGCGCCGGCTACGACTATTCGCGGTCGGGAAACCCTACCCGTAGCGCGTTGCAGCAGGTCGTGGCCAGCCTGGAGGGCGGCACTCACGGGCAGGCGTTCGCGAGCGGCATGGCCGCGATTGACTGTCTGCTGCGCTCGGTCCTGCGCACTGGTGACCACCTCATCATGCCTGCCGATGGCTATGGCGGCACATTCCGCATGCTTGATCAACTGCTGGTGCCGTGGGGCGTGAGCTACTCTTCGGCACCTTTGGAGGATCTTGATGCGGTGCGCGCAGCGCTTCGACCCGCCACCCGGCTTATCTGGTGCGAAACCCCGACGAACCCGTTGCTCGGCATTGCCGATATCGCGGCGCTGGCCACCATCGCGCATCAGGCAGGCGCGCTATTCGCGGTGGACAACACATTCGCCTCGCCCTACCTGCAGACCCCGCTCGCCCTTGGTGCGGATGTCGTCATGCATTCCACGACGAAATACATTGGCGGCCACTCCGACGTGATTGGCGGCGCGCTCGTCACGAACGACGACGAACTTGGCGAGAAATTTTCCGAGTTCAATACGACGGTCGGTTCAATGGCCGCGCCGTTCGACTCGTGGCTAGCCTTGCGCGGAGCCAAGACCCTGGCTGTGCGGATGGAGCGCCACTGCGACAACGCGGAGCGTATCGCCGAGATGCTGTGTGGTTTAAAGAAAGTCGGCCGTGTCTTCTATCCCGGGCTGCCGAACGATCCGGGGCACGAGGTCGCCGTGCGGCAAATGCGACGCTTTGGCGGCATGGTGTCGTTCACCGTGGTCGGCGGGCTGGAAGAAGCTATCAAGGTGTGCTCCCGCACCAGGCTGTTCACGCTCGCCGAGTCTCTGGGCGGGGTGGAATCGCTGATCGATCACCCGGCCACGATGACGCACGCCTCGGTCGTCGGCACCGATCAAGCTGTCGCTGGCGAAGTGATCCGGCTGTCCGTTGGCCTGGAGGACGCGGACGATCTGGTGGCTGATCTGGCCGACGCGCTCGCGTGACGGGCGTCGGAATGCGGGCATTAGCGGTGGACATCGGCGGTACCAAAATCGCGGCGGCTGTGGTGGCCGACGATGGCCGGATGCTCGGGCGAGACCAGTTCCCGACGCCGAAGACCGGTGACGGCGATGTGGTTTTCACTACCGTGTGTGCTGCCGTCGACGGAGCATTGGCTGCGGCGGGTTTGCCGGGTTTCGACACAGACGAAAACGAGTATGACGCTGTCCCGGATTCTGCCCGCGCTGGTTTTCTTACTCGAGAGCTCGGTGGAATCGGCGTAGCCACTGCGGGCCCGGTCGATCTCACCCTCGGCACTGTGTCGCCGGTGAATATCTGTGCCTGGCGCGGCTTCCCGCTCCGTGACCGACTCGCTGCCCGCTACGGCCTTTCGGTACGCATGTTTGGGGACGGCATCGCCATCGCCATTGCTGAGCACTGGTTAGGCGCCGCGCGCGGGGTCGACAACTTCCTTGGCATGGTGGTGTCAACTGGTGTGGGCGGCGGCCTAATCCAGGGCGGCCGAGTGATGTTCGGCTCCGGTGGGAATGCTGGGCATATTGGGCATATTTCGGTGGACCCAGCCGGGCCGGTCTGCCCTTGTGGCGGGATTGGCTGCCTGGAGACCATCGCCAGCGGAACGTCGCTTGCGAAGTGGTATGCGGGACAGTCGGCGGATCTGACTGCCGCAAATGTAGTGGCGACGGATGTAACGGCATCAGATTTAGCAGACGCGGCTCGCGCTGGCGACGTCCTGGCCCAGGCGGCATTTACCCGCGCAGCGACAGCAGTGGGCATGGCTATTGCTGGCGCGGTGACGCTGCTCGACCTGGACCGGGTGGTAATCGGTGGGGGAGTGGCAAAGGCCTTTGACCTGCTGCGCGAGCCGTTAAATGCCGCCTACCAGAAGTACGCGGGGCTGGGATTTGCCCACTCGCCGCGGGTGGTGGTCGCCGAGCTCGGTGGCGATGTCGGACTGCTCGGCGCGGCCGCGGTGGTATTACACCCCGACCGCTATTGGCCCATCCCGGCCGAGGGCGGCCAGCGGAACCGAACCGGTGCTGGCAAGATTTAGCGCATGCAACTGATCACGCTTGAAGAGATACGAACTGCGGCCGAACTCCTTGATTCTGTAATCCGACACACTCCGATAGACACCTCCCGACCGCTGCAAGAGATGGTCGGCGGTCAGGTGTACCTGAAGTGCGAGAACCTACAGCGCACCGGGTCGTTCAAGATTCGCGGCGCCTACAACCGCATCTCCAAGCTCTCCGACGAGGAGCGGGCGCGGGGCGTGGTGGCGGCGTCCGCCGGGAATCATGCGCAGGGTGTCGCGCTCGCCGCGCGCATCTTGGGCACCACTGCGACGGTATACATGCCGGTGGGGGCCTCGATCGCGAAGCTTGCTGCGACCCGTGCCTACGGAGCCACCGTGCACCTCGTCGGGGAGACGATCGAGGGGTCGCTTACGGCAGCGCGAGAGTTTTCCGACGAGACCGGCGCGGTCCTGGTGCATCCGTTTGATCATCCGGACATCATCCGGGGCCAAGGTACCGTTGGCCTGGAAATTTGTGAGCAGGTGCCGGATGTAGCCACCGTGATCGTCGCGGTCGGCGGCGGCGGGCTGATTAGCGGTATAGCTACGGCAGTGAAGGCGCTTAAGCCCGGCGTCCGAGTCGTCGGCGTGCAGGCGGAATCGGCTGCGGCCTGGCCCGACTCGCTCAAGGCCGGCCACCCCGTCCGCGCCAATTCGATGATGACGCTTGCCGACGGCATCGCTGTCGACCAGCCGAGCGACTTGACCTACGCGCACGTCTCGACGCTGGTCGACGAGATAGTGACCGTGACTGAAGGTGAGCTGTCCCGCGCCATGCTGCTGTGCCTGGAACGAGCGAAGTTGGTGGTGGAGCCGGCTGGCGCCGCTGCAATCGCGGCGATCCTGGCCCATCCAACTGCGTTCAAGGCGCCGGTCGTCGCAGTGCTATCGGGTGGGAATATCGATCCGCTATTGCTCATGCACGTCGCGCAACATGGCCTGGTTGCGGCCGGCCGATTCTTGTCGCTCCGGGTCGATGTGCCGGACCGGCCGGGATCGCTCGCCCGGATGTTGACTCTGGTGGCCGATCGCGGCGGGAACGTCATCGACGTGGTGCACTCGCGCGTCGGCTCGGGGCTACGCCTGGGAGATGTCCAAGTGAGCCTGCGTTTGGAGTGCAAGGGGCACGAGCACGGCAAAGAGGTCATGGCTGCGCTCAACGCGGCAGGCTTGACCGTCCACATTGACGAATAGGCCCGCATCTTCGCGAAACGCCTCAGCCCCCGTACTGAACCTCAACCGCCCTAGTGAGGGTCGAGGTTCAGTACGGGGGCCGAGAGTTCGTTGCTAGATGCTAAGACTCGAATGGCTTGGCTTCCACGATGGTGATCTTCTGCATTTTGCCGGTCGGCAGTGCATATTCGCGGACCTCGCCACGAGCAGCGCCGACGATAACCTTGCCCATCGGGGACTGCGGTGAGTACACCTGCAGGTCGCCGTGTTCGCCTTCCTCGCGGGAGCCGAGCAGGAACGTTTCAGTGTCGCTCTTGTCGCCGTCGTAGGCGATGGTGACGACCATGCCGAGTTCCACAATGCCGTCGTCGGCGGGGCGCACCCCGACCTTGGCGACGCGCAAAAGTTCCTGCAGCTGCCGGATGCGGCCTTCTTCCTTGGCCTGCTCATCGCGGGCAGCGTGGTAGCCGCCGTTCTCCTTGAGGTCGCCCTCTTCGCGACGTGCGTTGATCTCGACAGCTAGTGCCGGGCGGTTCGCGACGAGCTCGTCGAGTTCCGCCTTGAGGCGGTCGTATGCGTCCTGTGTGAGCCAGGGCTGATCCGCTGCCGTCATGATCACTCCTTACCTATGCGCGTGAGGCCCGCGCGGCCGATAGCTGCGCGGGCCTAAAATATGTGCGACAACACATGGTGTGCGCCGCATGTCGTCTCAACGTGCCTCGTTACCGGACCGCGCCCGGGCGTGGAAACATCGCCGAATTCGACGTCGTAAACAACCTATGGATGACAAGCGGTAGACCGCAACCTGAAGACTTGCATCCGCAAGGATGCGATCTACAGAAAACATCCCATAGGCAACTGCAAAAACAACAACCTGAAAAACAATGGTGCCTCATAAACAGTGGTGCCTCATAAACAATCGTGCGGCCCCACAAGGGAGCCGCACTCACGAGCCAAGCTTACCACAGCGACGCCTACTCCAGCCTAGAATTGATCGCTGTGCGTGGTGAAACGCGACTGAGAGTCAGCCGCTTTTCGCCGTTGTATTGACGCCGTGGACAATGGGCACTGACGAGTGTGGGCGAGAAGGGATTTGATGGCGTGAACGAGGCTGGACAGGTTGCTGCTGCGTCACTGCGGCTCATGGCGGTGCATGCGCACCCGGACGATGAATCGAGCAAGGGCGCGGCAACGCTGGCGAAGTATGTGGCAGACGGCGCGGGCGTGATGGTGGTGTCGTGCACGGGCGGCGAACGCGGCGACATTTTGAACAAATCGTACGTGCTGACGAATGAGCCGTTAGTGGAGGTGCGTAAGCGCGAGATGGCCGCTACTGCAAAAATTCTCGGCGTGCAGCACGTGTGGCTGGGGTTCGAAGATTCCGGCTACCACGAGGGCTCTGCTGACACCTGGGACCTCCCAGAAGGGTGCTTTGCAGCTCTCGATCTCGAGGTTGAGGTCGAGGCGCTGGTCAGGCTTATCCGCGATTTCCGCCCGCAAGTTGTTATTACGTATGACGAAAACGGCGGCTATCCGCATCCGGACCACATTCGTACTCACGAAGTGTCAGTGGCGGCGTTCGATGCTGCCGCAGATCCGGACGCATTCCCGGAGGCTGGTGCGCCGTGGCAGGCGTTAAAGCTCTACTACCATGGTGGTTTCTCGCGCCAGCGGCTTGACGCAATCAACACGGCAATGCTGGCCTACAACGGCACTGCCCCCTTTGCTGGATGGCTTGAACGTATGGACCGCGACGCGCGCGCGGATCGCAGCGCTAAGGTGACCACTCGCGTTGATGTGTCCGAATTTCTGGAAGTGCGGGACGCCGCGCTGCGCGCGCATGCCACCCAGATCTCGCCGACCGAAGGGCATTGGTTTGCGGTGCCGCACGAGATAGAGGCGGCGGTGTGGGGTACCGACGATTATGAACTTGCTCGGTCACTGGTGGATTCCACGCTTCCGGAGGACGATGTATTTGCAGGGATAACGGAGCGGGTGAGCAGGTGATGATGCTGGCGGCAGACCTGGTGAACGGGGCGGCACAATCGGGCAGCCGATTGGCAGCGGCCTGGGTTGCTGTGCAGCCGGGTGACTACGATCCGTCGAGCGGACATGGCCCCGAATGGGGTAAGGCGGCGCCCGCGGGCATTCTGATTTGGCTCTTCATGGGAACCGCGCTGTTCTTCTTGATTAAGTCGATGAACCGGCACCTCAAGCGCGTGCCCAAGGCGTTCGCCGACGATTCTGCTCACGCGTCGGCAACCGAGCCCGCAGTGTTGAGTGAAGGGGATTCCGAATCGTCGGCTAACACCGTTGATTCAGGTGTGGCCGCAAGTATGACGCTGTCCTCGGCCAGCGCGGATTCTGCACACGAGAAGCCCGAGTAATCGCGCGCCGCTAGTCCCAGGGGTGCACAGGTCCATGTGCGCCTTCGCGTGATGTGATAGCAGACCCTGGATGGTGAGCCGGTGAACGACGTTCTACTGATCGCCGCCGTGTTCCTGGCCTGCGTGGTCGAGGCCGTGGAAGCGTTGACCATTGTCCTTGCGGCCGGGCTTAGCAGAGGGTGGCGCTCCGCGATGCAGGGCGTCGGCGCCGGGATTGTCGTGTTGGCGCTGATCGTTGCAGCGCTCGGGCCTGCGCTTTCGGTGATCCCGATTGCATGGTTACGAGTGCTTGTCGGTGGACTCTTGCTCATGTTCGGGCTTGGCTGGCTGCGGAAAGCTATTTTGCGGGCAAGCGGCTACCAGCAGTTGCACGACGAAGATTCCATATTTGCTACCCAGGTAGAGTCGGCACGCGCTGCCGGGCGCTCCGGTGCGGGGCTCGTGACCGATTGGTACGCCTTCACGCTGTCGTTCAAAGGGGTCGTGCTCGAGGGCCTGGAGGTCGTGTTTATCGTGTTGACTGCCGGGTCCAACCAGGGCAGCATTCCGCTCGCCGTGGTGGGCGCCGCGGGTGCCGTCATCGTCGTCACGGTTGCCGGAATTTTGGTGCGAGCCCCACTGGCTCGGGTCCCGGAAAATACGCTCAAATTCGCCGTCAGTGTGCTGCTCACCTCGTTCGGGATCTTCTGGGCTGCCGAAGGTGTGGGCGTGCAATGGCCCGGCGAAGATTTCGCGCTGCTCGGAGTACTCGCCGCCGTTGCCGCCACAGCGACCATCCTCACTGCGGTTCTTCGGCGCGGCAGTACCACCACCACCGCGACACATGAGACGGAGCTGGCGACATGAGCGCGGTCTTCCGTGGGGTGCGAGGCTTCGCGGCCTTTTGGTGGGACTTCATCGTGGGCGACGACTGGCGCATTGCCGTCGGCGTCGTGCTGGCGCTGTTCGCCACCTGGGGCTTGACGGCGGCCGGAGTACCTGCCTGGTGGCTGATGCCGGTCGCCGGGCTGACGATCCTCACGCTGTCGGTGGGCCTAGCCGTCCGCGCCCACGACCGTGTGCAAGGGCAGCGACGGCAGTAGCTCGGGCTGCGGGCTGGTTTGGCTCTGTTCGAAGTCATGGTCGAAGTGATGCTCATCTTGCCAGCCACTCACTGAGGGCAGCACCAGGATTAGTGCAATTACTGCCGCGAGAATAGCGGCAGACAGTACCGCGATTCGAATTGAGCGTCCGGCCACCAGTGCGTTTCCACCGTCGGCGCCGCGCCTTGCGGTGGTGTGGCCCAGTGCCGGGACGAAACGGGCTATCAGGTGCAGCCCGACGACCACGGCGAACAGGACGAAGAAGAACTGATGTAGGTCCTCGAGGTTGACTGATTGACCGAGCATTGTGATCAGCGGCCGGCTGGCGGCCGACGACCCGACGGAGATCATGGCGATGCCGGATCCGAGCACCCCCAGGGTGCTCACGATGACAAGCGGACCGAGGACTCGTAATACCAGCGGCGGTGGGCCGGCTCTGTGATACGGCTCGGATCGGGTGTAATAGCGCAGCATGCGCCAGCCCACACTCGCGATTTTTACCCCGACCATCGCGGTCAGCAAGATACCGATGGCGACATGCCAGCGGATTAGGCCGGTGACGTCTACCAGGGTGACAAGTTCGGCAAGGATCAGAGCCAGCAGCAGTAGTCCGGTCCATGCGGTCAGCGTGGCGTTGCCGGCAGGCCCCCCCGTGTGGGGCAGGTTTGGGTCGACGCGGTCTCCGTGTCCGGTGGCTTCCGCGACGACTTCGTCGATGACTGGAATGCCGGTCGGTTTGACGTTCCCGGATATGCGCGTAATGCGGCTGCGAATGTCTGAGAGGTGTCGATTCGTCGAGAGCATCTGTGCTCCTTCTGATCTGTATGGGGTCGGTCTATCGCTATGTCGCTGCTTCCAGCATGCGGCTGCGAGCTTGGGCGAAACTGGCACGTTGCTGGCAATGTGCCGTGAGCGCACGGACCGCAGCGATAGCTGTCCGCCATAGCGGGCGCTTATCTCGTGTGCTCAGTTGGCTGGGGAGTGTCGAGGAGTTGCCGAGGATCCCGCCAGGGGAAGTTCTATCCGGAAGCACGCGCCTGCACCCGGCTGGCTGGTGACATCGACGTGTCCGCCGTGGCTGGTAATAAGAGCTGCGACGATTGCCAGGCCCAGACCCGTGCCGCCGGCGCTGCGGTTGCGTCCTGGGTCCGCTCGGTAGAACCGCTCGAATACTCGCGCTGCTGAATCGGCGGAAAGGCCCGGGCCCTCATCGGTGACGGTCACTGTCACCGCAGGTGCTGCGCTGTGAGTCCCGATTCCGGTGCCGACCGTGACGGTGACCGGCGTGCCGGTCGGGGTATGTCGCAGCGCGTTAGCCATCAGGTTGCCCAGGACCTGCCGAAGTCGGGCCTCGTCGCCGATGACGATCGGTGGTGGATCGGTGCCCGTCAATTTCAGCTCGATCGGCCGGTCTGGTGCGACGGCGCGAGCATCGAGCACGGCGTCACCGGCCAGCGCGAGCATGTCTACCGGTCGTTGGGCGAGCGGGCGTTGCTGATCCATGCGCGCAAGCAGCAGCAGATCGTCGACTAGCAGCCCCATGCGGGCAGCTTCATCCTCGATGCGCCGCATCATCCGGCCTAGGTCGGCACCGCCGGTGGTAGCGCCCTTGCGGAACAGTTCGGCGAAGCCGCGGATCGAGGTCAGTGGGGTTCGCAGCTCGTGGCTGGCGTCGGCGACGAATCGCCGCATCCGTTCCTCCGAGGAGCGGGCCGCCTTTTCGGAGGCAGCCCGGTCGGCAAACGCCGCCTCGATCCCGCCGAGCATCGTATTTAGCGATACGGCTAAGTGGCCTACCTCGGTCCGAGGATCGGAGTCCGGCACACGATGTGTCAGATCACCGGCGGCGATCATGGCGGCCGCCGCCTCCACCGCGCGCAGCGGCCGCATACTGGCACGGATAACCAGATATCCGATTGCCGTGATGATGGCCAACGTCGTCACGCCGATGATCAACAGCAGCACCACGAGTTGATCGACCGTCTCCTGGACACCGTCCATGCTCTGCGCAGTTAGGAGCGTGCCAGGCTGGCCGTTAGCCAGGGTGGTGGGCGCGACCAACACCCGCCAGTGACCATCACCTTCAACGGAGTCGACGGTGAACAGCCGCTGTCCATGCGCGGCAACCTTTTCAACGGTCAGGTGCGGCAATTTGGGTAGCGGCTGGTTCCGATCGATCAGGTTGCTGGTCGGCCCTAAAACCACGGTCCCGGCTGCGTCGAGCGCCTCCACCACGTAGACGCTCGGTAGCCCCTGGTGATTGTCGTCCCCATTCGAGGCCGCGCCATCCCCGGTAGCGTTTGGCGTCATACCGCCTGCCGCGCCGGGGACATCGGTCCCGCCCAACAATTGCGCCTGAAGCGGGCCGGCGGCGCTGCGCAGCCCTGCGTCAATTCGGCCGACCAGGTAACCGTTCATCGTCGCTGTCGCCGCGATACCCGCGCCGGTCAGCGCAACGGTGATCAGTATGACGACGACCACGACCAGCCGGACCCGCAACGGACTCGCCCGCCAGATCCGGCGCAGCCAGCCACCCGCCCACCGGAAGAAAGCCGCGACCGCGCGCCATGCCCGGCGCATCGTCAACTCCGCGGAACGCGCAGCACGTAGCCGACCCCGCGCACCGTGTGTAGCAGCGCCGGTTCGCCCGAGTCGATCTTGTGGCGCAGGTAGGACACATAGGACTCGACAACACCGCCGTCGCCGCCGAAGTCGTAGTTCCAGACGTGATCTAAAATCTGGGCCTTGCTCAATACCCGCCCAGGATTGAGCAGGAAATAGCGCAGCAGATTGTATTCGGTCGGCGACAGACTCACTTCGACGCCGCCCTTGAATACTTCGTGAGTGTCGTCGTCCAACTCAATGTCGGCGAACACTAGCCGGGATCGCGCGACCGACGGTGAACCGTTTCCAGCACGGCGTAGGACGGCCCGGATCCGAGCCAGTAGCTCATCGAGGCTGAACGGCTTGGTCAAATAATCGTCACCGCCGACGGTGAGCCCGGTTACCTTGTCCTGCACGGAATCTCGCGCGGTTAAGAACAGCACCGGGCAGCGATTACCCTGCCCCGATAGGCGCCGGACCACCTCGAACCCGTCGATATCGGGCAGCATGACGTCTAACACCATCAGGTTGGGCCGAAACTCGCGCGCCACCTGCAGCGCGTGCAGCCCGTCAGTCACCGTCCGCACCTCGAAGCCGGCAAACTTCAGGCTTGCCGACAGCAACTCCACAATGTTCGGATCATCCTCCACCACCAGCAGCCGCGCTTCCGGCGCCGCATTCCCGGGAGAGTCGGTATGGGTTACGCCGTTTGGTGTCACGTGTCCCTCCATCCGATCAGCCTGGCCAATCCATATTGCTACTGCCTGGCTTAATCCTGGCACTTTCCTGGGAGATTTGAGGTGTCCTGCGGGAGTACCGGCGGCCAGCCACAGTAACGGTCATGAGCGGTTCCCGAAGCCACGTGCTCGGCAGACGCGCGCTAAGGACGTGCCCTATCGTGAGAACCATCATCATTTCGGGCGTCGTCGAACTACTCTGCCGTCCGCGGGGCGGTGCGCCGCTGCACGCGCCCGGGTACAGGAAGGTCGCGCCGACGTGGACACACCACCGATGAGGCTCGTTATAGTCCGTCACGGCGAAACCGAGTGGTCTCTGTCCGGTCGCCACACCGGAACCACCGACTTGGCCTTGACGGCTAACGGGCGGCGGGAAGCGGTTGCGTTGTCGCCTGTTCTGCACAGCGTTCTGCACGGCCAGTGCTCGGCGGTGGTGAGCAGCCCCCGTCGACGCGCTACCGAGACCGCAGCCCTCGCACTGCCTGAGCATCCGGCGAGCGTCGACCCCCTCATTGCCGAGTTCAACTACGGCGACTTCGAGGGCCTCACCACAAAAGCGATCCGTAGTCTGCTACCCGACTGGGATATTTGGCGCGATGGATGTCCCGGTGGCGAGTCCATAGCCGACGCGGGGCGACGGGCAGACGAGTTTCTGCGTACCTACTCCCAGGGCGACTCCTGGCCGGTCGTTGTCTTCACCCACGGGCATTTCTCCCGCATCCTTGCTGCGCGGGCTCTGGGGCTTGCACCCGAATGCGGGCGGTTGTTTGCTACCGCCACCGCTTCTGTTTCGGTCATCAAAGATGACCGTGGTGAACGGTGCATCGGACTCTGGAATGCCAGCCCGGCGCTGCTCGACGACACTACTGGGGTGACGGACCACCTGGGCACGCCTGGGCTCGATCCGCTGCCCCCGGTTGTGAACTAGCGGCTTACCTTCAGTTCTCGAGAGGACGCGGATGACGAACCGACTCAGTGGTGCGCGAAGTACATACCTGTTGCAGCACAAGGACAATCCCGTCGACTGGTGGGAGTGGGGCGCCGAGGCATTCGCGGAAGCCCGACGCCGAAACGTCCCAGTTTTGCTCTCCGTCGGGTACGCGAGTTGTCACTGGTGCCACGTCATGGCTCGTGAATCTTTTGAGGACGAGGGTACGGCGGCCGCCGTCAACCAGGATTTCGTCTCGATCAAGGTCGACCGTGAGGAGCGGCCGGACATCGATGCGATCTATATGGCCGCGACCCAGGCGATGACCGGCTCCGGCGGCTGGCCCATGACCTGCTTCCTCACTCCTGAAGGTGAACCGTTCTATGCGGGCACCTACTACCCGCGCGCCCCGCGTGGCGGGATGCCGTCATTCCAGCAGGTTCTCGCGGCAGTCACCGAAGCGTGGCGGCGCGACCCAACCCAGGTTCGCGAAGCCAGCGGACGTATCGCCCAACACCTACAAACAGGTATGACGGGCCAGCCGAGCGGCGCCATGGAGTCCGCCGCGCTGGATACTGCGCGCGACCAGCTGCTGGCCCAGATCGACCGCGTCAATGGGGGCTTCGGCACAGCGCCCAAGTTTCCGCCGACGATGGTGCTCGAATTCTTGATGCGGAATTACGAACGCACCGCGCACGTCCCGGCGCTGGACGCCGTCACGCTCAGCCTGGAGCGAATGGCCCGGGGCGGAATCTACGACCAACTTGCCGGCGGATTCGCCAGGTATAGCGTCGACTCCGAATGGCACACACCGCATTTCGAGAAAATGCTGGACGACAACGCCCAGCTGCTGCGGGTCTATGCGCACCACGCTCGGCTCACCGGATCCCTGCTAACTGAGCGGATCGCGCGGGAGACCGGGGGTTTCATCGTGCGTGAATTAGCTGCGGAAGGTGGCGGGTTCATCGCCTCGCTGTCCGCCGATTCTGCCGGAGTCGAGGGGCTGACATACCGGTGGCCGCTCGCCGAACTCACGGTCGCGATACACCGTGTCGTCACCGCGAAAGCCGAGTTCTTAGAACCCACTGACATGGACGACGCCGTACAGAGCGTGCTTGTGTCGCTCGGGGTCGACTCTGGAAGACCAGACCCGGAAGGCGAAATCCTGCGCCTGGTGAGCGATCCGGCGGACCCGGCGCTCTTTGACGAGGTGCGGCGCGAGCTTGGTGGGATCCGTGCGAACAGGCCTCAGCCGGGTCGCGACGAGATCGTCACACTGCGCAGCAACGGGCTGGCCATCACCGCGCTCGCAGAAGCGGGCGCATTGCTTGGCCGCAGCGACTGGGTCGATGCTGCGACCGTCGCTGCCGAAATGTTCGAGGCGCAATGCCGTACGGAGACGGGGTGGCTCCGTAGCGTGTTTCGCGGGAGGGTGTCTTCCGCCCCGGCTGGCCTGGCTGACTACGCATCCATCTCGGCAGGGCTTGCCGCGCTTTATCAGGCGACCGGTGAGCCGCGCCATCTCACTCTGGCGACCGAGACACTCGGCGAGATGACGTCTCGATTCCGATCCGCCGACGGCACCTGGTTCGATGCTGCTGCGGCGACTGAGTCTCACGGGCCGAATGATCCACTGTCGAGTGCCGCGCCGATGATCGTGCGCCCGCGGGACCCGACGGACGGGGCCTCTCCATCCGGTCTCTCGGCCGCCGCCGACGCCCTCGTCACGGTCTCGGCATTGATGGGAGATGCAGCTCTGCGCGCCAGCGCCGAGGAGATTGCTGCCACTGTCACCGAGCTTGCCGCCCAGTTCCCGCGCTCGGCGGGCTGGCACCTGGCAGTCGCCCAGGCGCTTAAATCCGGCCCACTTCAGGTCGCAGTGGCGGGCCCGCGTGGCGCCGCGCGCGACGAGCTTGCGGCGGTGGCGCGGCGCAGTATGCCTGGCGGGGCAGTGATCGATGTCGGAATCGGTGACGAACCGGGTCGCCCACTGCTCGAAGCCCGCACCGGTCTTGGCGCCGCACCGGCTGCATATGTGTGCCGCGGTTTTGTCTGCGACCGGCCCACCGCGAGCGGGGCGGATCTGGAGCGACTACTGCACGAGGAAAGCGTCATACCTGATCCCGCGTCCTGAACCGCACGGGCGCGGGCTGCACGGGTGCGGACTGATTGTGAAGGTGCGGACTGCACGGGTGCGGACTGCAAGGGTGTGGGCTGCGCGGGTGCGGACTGCAAGGGTGCGGACTGATTGTGAAGGTGCGGACGCAATCGCGCACGCACCCCCGTAAGTGGTCCGCACCTTTGAAGGGCGGTCGCGTGAAACGTGGTCGCGACGGCACGGAAATCAGTACGGCACGGAAATCAGTACAGGATCAACCAGATTGCGACGCAGTGGCAGGTCGCAGCCAGCGTGACGAGTGCGTGAAAGAACTCGTGGTAGCCGAATGTTGACGGCCAACCCCTCGGGTGCCGGGTCGCATAGAACACCGCGCCCGCCGAATACATCGCGCCGCCAACCGCCAGGAGGACCAGCACTGCGACACCGCCACCATGCAGGATGTCCGGAATGATGAAAACCGCGACCCAGCCCAGTGCCAAATAGACCGGCACACCTAGCCAGCGAGGTGCCGACGGCCATGCCATTTTCAGGCCTACGCCGAGCGCAGCACCACACCACACGATGATGAGAACGACGGTTGCTCGCGCCGGAGATATGGCGAGCACCGCAAACGGGGTGTACGAGCCGGCGATGAACACGAAAATCATCGAATGGTCGGCGCGTTTCATCCAGCGATGTGTGCGCTTAGAAGTCCACACGTGCCGGTGATACGTGGCGCTGATAGTGAAAAGGCCCACCACTGTCGTTGCGTAAATCGCGCACGCTATCGCCGCGGCGCTGCCTACCGTAGTCGCCGCCATCACAACAAGGACGATGCCGACAGCGCCAGCCACGTATGCCGAGTAGAGGTGGATCCAGCCGCGGGCGCGCGGCCGCGTCGCTGCCTGCTCGCGCCGCTCACGGATAAACGCCGACATCGGCTCCGACGTTGACACTGCGCCAGCGTGCGCCTCCGCGTCTGCCACGGTATCTGTCGTGGCTGCGCGGGGCGGCGGTGAAGAGGCGGAAGAAATCACGCTTCAATAGTCGCGCATCTCGGCCCAATGCGCTGCAGACAATGTGGAGATGTGCCGCACACAGTTCCGATATGTGCCGCACACAGTTCCGATACGTGCCGCCAACAGCGTCGAGATGTGCCGCACGCAGGGGCTCGGGGAACGCTGCGCCGAGCGGCGTAGGTGTGTTGTGCGCCGCGACGCAGTAACCTTTGCGGCGTGCGAATGCCTGGGTTTGTCTATCGGTTATATGCAGACCGACTTATGCGACATTTGGACCGCTCTGCGGTACCGCATCACGTCGGCGTGATCCTGGACGGCAATCGACGGTGGGCGCGGCGGGAGGATCTTGGCAGCGCCGACGGCCATCGCGCCGGGGCGGCGCATATTGCCGATCTTCTCGAATGGTGCCACAGCGTGGGCGTCGACATGGTGACGCTCTGGCTTCTTTCCACCGACAATCTGGGGCGACCCGGCGAGGAACTGACGTCCCTGTTCGCGATCATTGCCGGCGTGGTTGACGACCTGGCTGCTCCTGAGAATCCTTGGAAGATAAAGATAGTCGGTTCCATGTCGGTACTGCCGGAGGAGTTGGCGACGCGGCTGACCGCTGCCGAGCTCCGTACAGCGGATCGGCCCGGAACCCAGGTGAATATCGCCGTTGGTTACGGCGGGCGCCAGGAGATCGTCGACGCGGTCAAGTCATTGCTACAAGCGCACGTCGAATCCGGCCAGGACCTCAACCGGGCCATCAGCGAACTGACCGCAGAGTCGATCGGTGCGCACCTGTACACCTCGGGCCAGCCTGATCCCGACCTGGTAATCCGCACCTCGGGGGAACAGCGGCTTTCCGGTTTCCTGTTATGGCAGAGCGTGCACTCTGAGTTCTGGTTCTGCGATGCGTACTGGCCGGATTTCCGCCGCGTCGACTTCCTGCGGGCGCTGCGCGATTATGCGGCGCGGTCACGGCGGTACGGGGAGTAGCCGACGGGTGCTGTCGCCAGAACTACTGACCCGGGACTTCTCACGCAGGGACCTCAGCGCGGTGACTGTGACGTGGACTAACCCGGCGACACAGGTGATTCATAGACTTTTACCAGGAAACCGGTGTGCACGTGTGATGCTGTGGTAAAGCGGGTATCGGCGAGGTTGGCTGCGAGTGGTAGCCAGTGGAAACCGGTACCGCTCACGGTGGGAGGCGAATCGGTGGGTACTGCGCAGGCAAGGTTATTAGTGGTTGACGACGAACCGTCGTTGCAGGATGTGGTGGCTACGTCCATGCGGTTTCTCGGATATCACGTATCCGTGGCCGCAACCGGGCGAGAAGCGGTGCGACATGCCACCGAGGACCGCCCGGACCTGATCATTCTGGACATTATGCTGCCGGATTTCGACGGACTCGAAGTGATGCGCCGAGTGCGCGCCGCAGGAGTCGATGCCGGTGTTGTGTTTCTGTCCGCCCGGGACACCCCGGCAGATAAGGTGGCCGGGTTGACGGCCGGCGGCGACGACTATGTTACGAAGCCGTTCGGACTGGAGGAGTTGGCCGCGCGAGTCTCGGCGGTGCTGCGCCGTGTGCGGCCCGAATCGGTCACTGATGAGGTGATGCGGGTCGCGGATCTGTCCCTCGACCCTGCTACCTACCAGGTAGATCGAGCGGGCACCCAGGTCGAACTGGCGCCGACCGAGTACAAGATGCTGCGGTATTTGATGATCAACGCCAACGTGGTGCTGTCCCGCCAACAACTGCTCGACGCAGTGTGGGGCACCGACTTCTATGGCGACGACTCGGTAGTCGCCACTTACATTTCGTATCTGCGTCGCAAAATCGACGTCGACGGGCTCGAGCCGTTGATCCACACACATCGCGGGTTCGGCTATGTTCTTCGCGGTGAGCGGCACTGAGCAGCACCGAGCCCCGGACTGCGAGACGCGCTGCAAACCGCACCGCTACTCGCCCCGCGACTCGTGCACGAAAGCAGCATCGACTGAGCCTGCGGGTAAGGCTGATCGGGCTCGTCGTGGCGGTTGCGGCCGTGGCCCTGGTGGCAGTGGGTGTCGTCATACCTGTTTCAACGCAGGCCGCCCTGATCACTACTAAGGATCAAACTCTGGCTGCGGTCATCGCGGCGCTTCCGGTAGTGACCACTCAGGTCGTATTGCAGACGCTTAGCGAGAACAACCCGCTGGCTGGCGAGGTTGGCTGGAGTGCGGTCGCCGAGAGCGGCACCGCAAAGGTTCTGGTACATCCACCGGGATTCGGGGCGGCGAATCCCGAGATCGGGCTGAATCCTTCGGTGAATAAGCCAAGCACCGTGCAAGACATGGCTAGTGGTGCTACCTACCGGGTTTTGGCGGGCGGAGTGCGTTCCGACGAATTTGGGCGGAAGGTGTACTTGGTCGCGTGGATCCCTTTGGCTGACGTGCACCGCACCATCGACCGATTGGTCCTTCTCGAGATATTCGTTTCGTTCGGACTGCTGGTTCTGGTCGGTGCGATAGCTGGTTTTGCGGTGCGTCGGGAACTACGCCCGCTGGAGACGATGGCGCAGGCCGCTGACGAGATCGCGGGAGGAGACCTGTCTCGTCGTGTCGCACCGGGACCCGACGGCACCGAGGTCGGTCGACTTGGTGCCGCCTTCAACGGCATGGTCGATGGGGTCTCGGCGCTGCTCGCAGAGCGGGAACAGAGCGAAGATCGCATGCGCCAGTTCGTGGCCGATGCGTCGCACGAGCTCCGCACCCCGGTTGCCGCTGTCCGTGGATACAGCGACCTGTATCGGGCAGGGGCGCTCAGCGACACCGAATCCGTCGACCGCGCCATGGACAGGATGGGCTTCGAGTCCCGGCGGATGGGTGCGCTCGTCGAAGACCTGCTGACCTTGACCCAAGCCGACGCGGTAGTAACGCATCCCGCTGAACTGGTCGATTTGGTGCCGCTACTCACCGGCGCCGTCGACGACGCGACAGTCATTGACCGCACGCGCGCGTGGCGGCTGCAGTCGGTGGCCGCGCATGTGCAGGTGCGCGGCGACAGGCTCCGCCTGCATCAATTGTTTGCCAATTTGCTCGCGAACGTGCGGACCCACACGCCGCCTGGAACGACCACCGTGGTGATGGTCGCGATCGTGCCCGGGGCGGCCGGACCGCTCGCGGCGATCAGCGTCATCGATAACGGGCCCGGTGTCGATGCCGACAGCATTCCGCGGCTATTCGATCGGTTCTTCCGCGTCGACAAGGCCCGCACGCGTGTGCAAGGCGGTTCGGGCCTGGGACTGTCCATCGTGGCCGCCATCGTGCGGATGCATCGCGGGGCGGTTGGCGCGTCGTCCACGCCTGGCGGTGGCCTGACGATCACGGTGCATCTGCCGCTCGCGCCCCAGGATATGCCGGCCGTGTCGGCGTCCGCGGGTACGGGAACTCCGAGCCAGGAACCGAGCCAGGAACCCGTTAAGGAGCCCAGCAAGAGGCAAGGGCAAAAGCCAGAAGAGGTGTCTGATCCCGCGCCGCGCGCCGGTGACGGACAATAGAGCGGATGTAGCGGCATCGGTTGCCGCTCATAGCCACCAGGGGAGACGCTCGATGAGCCCACAGCACCATCGCCCGACCGCCCGCCCGTCCGACCGCGACGCCAGGCGGTCGCCTTGGGCTACCAGGGCATTGGCAGCCGGTGCGGCAGTTGCCCTGACCGTCGGTGTTGCGGTGCTCTCGCTCGGCGCAGGCATAGCTACGGCTGGCCCCGCGCTGACGCAACCGTCTGGCAATCAGATCGAGCTATCGGTGAACCCGTCCAACGGTCTGCCCGCTACCAATGCTGAGATCACCGTCCGCGGCTCCGGTTTCGATCCAGGCAACGAGCTGTGGGTAGCGGTCTGTCAGGATGACGGCGTCGCCCCGGCTTCATTTGCGCACTGCCTCGGCGGTGCGATCCCGAACGCGAACGCTTCCAGCTCGTGGGCTGTGCTGACGCGGGACGGAAAGCCGCGCTACGCGGGGCCAGTGACCGGAACGCTCTCAAAACGAGGGGCGTTTAAGATCACGCTGCAGGTCGCGGTGGCCTCTGGACAGGATGCCGACTGCGTGTCTGAGAACTGCTCCGTCTATACGCGGAGTGCCGATCCGAGCAATCGAAGCCAGGATGCGAGTGTGCGGGTCGGGTTCAGCTTTACCGGGCCATCCAAGACCACCGCGTCGGTGCCGAGTACCGAGGTGATCGGTGCCGCGCCGACCACCGTTGCGCCGGATTCCGTGTTGTCCGCGGATGTGCCGGTCGGCAGCGACCAGGTCGTAGTTTTCTCTGGCTTCACCCCGGGTGAAGTTGTCGACGCCACTCTGTATTCGGACCCTATTCCACTGCCGCCAGTGCAAGCGAGCCCGAACGGCATGGTCAAAATCTCGTTCACCGTGCCACCGGATCTGCCTCTGGGGGCGCACCTGGTGCAGGCCATCGGCCGCCAGTCTGCGCGGGTAGGTGTCGCGCAATTCACCGTGGTGGCCGTCGACGCGCCAGCCACTACGACTGGTACCGACGCGACTACCGCAGACACCACTGCAACAAGTATGACGGAGTCCTCGTCGCTGGCATCCTCGACAGGTGCGGGCGGAGTGGCTCCGGTGACAACAGCGCCGACACCTGCCTCGGCTGCTCTCACGACGGACACCGCCGCCAACCAGACCGCCGATGACGCCGTAGCCACCGCGCCGGCTGACGGGAATTCCGGTGGTATTGCGCGACTCGTGTGGCTGTGGGTCGTTTTGGGTGCGTTGGTGGTGATCGGTGGCGCGGCTGCGTTCGTCGCCATGATGCGCCGCCGCGGCGGGCACGCGTCTAGTTATGCGGATGAGCGGCCCGTCGAGCCGGTGACCGAAGTGATCTTGGCACCGTCCTGGCAGCAGACGCCGGGGCAGTCAACTGCCTCTGCTGATTCAGCGGGCTGGCCTCGATATCCCGAGCCGCCCGACGCTCTGGTGCAGCCTCGTGATCCCGGGCCTTCCACGGAGCAGTGGCAGCCCGTTTTCGGTCCCGGCCCTGCTACGGAGCAGTGGCAGCCCATATCTGATCGGGGCCCCGCGACCGAGCAATGGCGGCCCGTCTTCGACAATACAGTCGGCGGTTCTGGCAGTGTCGATGGTTCTGGCGGCGCTGCCCGATCTGGTGGCTCCGACAGCTCCGACAGCTCTGACGAATCCGACGAGGACATCCAGGGGCTGTACCCGGACGGCGGCTGGCACCGCGACGCCTAGCTGGCGTGAGGTTCGGCCGGGATAGTTTGCCGCGATGGCGGCAGTCGATCGAACGCGCAAAACGGCGCCAGGTCGATAGCGGCACGCACCGGCTGTATCAGTGGATCGTGGCATGGATGCTGTTCATCAGCATGTTGACGACAATCCAGCAGATGATGACGGGTTCGATGCCTGCGGTGCAGGGATGGGTGATTCTGCCGGGCGCGCTGCTGTTCGGCGGAGCGCTCATCGTCTGGATGCGCCGCCGCCGAACACCCTGGGCGCTCACGCCCGACTTTGTCGCCGGCAGTCTATTCGAGCTTTCAGCGGTGTTCTCGGTGGGCCAGGTGGCAGTGTCTATCACCGCGTGCATAGGCGCGGCCATGGCGCCGGGTCGGCCTTGGCACACTACCGCCGTGATTGCTGCATGCACCGGCGCGAGTCTGGTGTTGGCACTCACCATGGTGTCGTACCAGCGGCGTCGGTGAATGGTCTGCAGCGATGCCCCATGGTGTTGGTTTGTGGGAGGCAATGGCGGTGGCCGATCGCCACATGTTCGGTCGGAAGCACACGCGCCGGACGAGGTAGCCCGGATATGCGCCAGCCGCCTCTGCGTGCGTGGGCACGGCGAGGCGGCTGGCTCGGAATCTTCCCCGCTAGTGCTGAAGCCTGGTGTTTGCGGGTGAGGCGTACGTCCGTTGCTTACGGGTGCGTCATCGACAGAACGTCGAGCGCCGCATCCAGCTGCTCGGCGGTGAGCTTGCCCGCCGCAATGTAGCCGCGCTCCAGGACGACCTGCTTGATGCGCTTGCCTTCCTTCAACGCCTGCTTCGCGACGACGGAGGCCTCTTCGTAGCCGATGTACTTGTTCAGCGGCGTGACGATCGACGGGCTGGACTCGGCGAAGTTCTTGCAGCGGTCCACGTCGGCGATGATGCCATCAATGCAGCGGTCCGCGAGTAGACGGACGACATTGCTGATCAGCCGGATCGACTCCAGCAGGTTTCGGGCCATCAGTGGCAGCATCACGTTGAGCTCAAAGTTGCCCTGACTGCCGGCGAACGCGACTGCGGCGTCGTTGCCGATGACCTGCGCGGCAACCTGGACCGTGGCCTCGGGCAGGACAGGGTTGACCTTGCCCGGCATGATCGACGAACCGGGCTGCAGATCCGGCAGGTGGATTTCGGCCAGACCGGCGAGCGGCCCAGAGCCCATCCAGCGAATGTCGTTGGAAATCTTGGTGAGCGATACGGCAATGGTGCGCAGCTGGCCGGAGGCCTCCACGAGGCTGTCACGGGCGCCCTGGGCCTCGAAATGGTTTCTCGCCTCCGTGAACGTCAGGCCGGTCGCCTTGTTCAGCTCCGCGATGGTGGCTGCAGCGAAGCCCGGCTTGGTATTGATGCCGGTACCGGTCGCCGTACCGCCCAACGGAAGCTCCGCCAACCTCGGCAGCGTCGACTCCAGGCGCTCAATGCCGTAGCGGACCTGAGCGGCGTAACCGCTGAACTCCTGACCGAGCGTCACCGGAGTGGCATCCATCAGGTGTGTGCGACCGGACTTGACGACCTGGGCCCACTCGGAGGCCTTGCCTTCGAGGCTGATCGCGAGATGGTCGAGCGCCGGGATCAGATCGCGGCTCACCGCCTCGGTCGCGGCGACGTGGATCGACGACGGGAAGACGTCATTCGACGACTGCGACGCGTTGACATGGTCGTTTGGGTGCACCTTGTGGCCGGTGGCCTCGGTGGCGAGGGTGCCGATCACCTCGTTGGCGTTCATGTTGGAGCTGGTGCCCGAGCCGGTCTGGAAGACGTCAATCGGGAAGTCGTCGTCGAACTCGCCAGCCGCGACGCGGTCCGCGGCCGCAATGATTGCCAACGAAATGTCGTTGTCGATCACGCCGAGCCGTGCGTTGACCTTCGCGGCTGCCGACTTGATCAGCGCCAGCGCCCGGATCTGTGACCGCTCCAAACCGCGGTTCGAGATGGGGAAGTTTTCCACGGCCCGCTGGGTCTGCGCCTGGTACTTGGCCGCGGCCGGTACCCGGACCTCACCCATGGTGTCGTGTTCGATGCGGAATTCAGGAGTTGTTGAAGAGTTGTCAGCCATACCTCTAACGGTATCCGGGCGCTTTGTCCGCGCCAACTGGACCTGCGTCACACCAATCAGGGCAGGGTGCGGGCGAGCTCGCGAGCGGTAAAGATGCATCCACCGAGCAGAGTGCCCTCCAGCGTGCGTTTGCCGTTCATGCCGCCACCGCCGAACCCGGCCGCTTCGCCGATTGCGTACAGGCCCGGCAACACCGAACCATCGGGGCGCACCACCCGGCAGTTTTCGTCAGTTTCAATGCCGCCCAATGTTTTTCGCACCACAGGACGGAGACGGATTGCGACCAAGTCGTTGCGCGGGCTGTGATTGCTTCGCGTTTTATCCCGACCCGCGTTGATCTGCGGGAACGCCGCAAGGCGCACCCGATCACCCAGAAATGCTCGAATGTTTCGGAGCGAGACCAGTTGGGCATCGGTGAAAAGCTTTGAGCCCCGACGGATTTCGGCGTCATAAGCGTTGACGTCCCGAATGAGCGATGGCGCGTCGATCGGAGTTTCGGGCACGAGAGCCGTCATGCGTGACGCCAACGTTGCCAAGTCCGGCGC